>CAYVPI010000106.1:0-18261 GCA_964453495.1 uncultured Pseudomonas sp.
GGCCTGTCACGCCGGGGGTCGCGGGTTCGAGTCCCGTCCGCTGCGCCATATCCGCTTCAAGGCCCTTGAACTCCTTGAAGCAACAATGAAAGCGACCTTCGGGTCGCTTTTTTTGTTTTTGCCCAAACCGTGCGTTTTCCTGCACAATCACAGTGGTTCGGTTGTAAGGCAATTGAGACGATTTCACACTTCGATCATTTGATGTGTTGCACAATTGGTGCAAAACCGCTTCCCCCAGGAATAGCAATGATTAAGTCTACCGGCTTCGGTGCGCTTGGCCTGGCACTCGTGCTGGCAGGAGCCTCTGGCTGCTCCTCGCAGAAAACCGCCATCTACGAACACGAAAACTTCGATGATTCGGGAACCTTTTCGCGCAGCTTTCCCGTCAGCGATGCCCAGTCCTGCGAAGCGGCGCGGCGCGCGTTGCTCAGCCAGGGCTACATCATCACCAGCAGCGACCCTAAACTTGTCAGCGGCAACAAGAGCTTCCAGCAGACCGGTGATTCGCACCTGCAGATCAGTTTCAACATCGTCTGCGCCACCGATGCGGGCCAGAAGAACCGCTCGACCATCTTCGCCAACGCCCTGCAAGACCGTTATGCCCTGAAGAAGGTGAATAACTCGGCCAGCCTGGGTGTGGGTGTACTGGGTTCGGTATCGATGCCGATCGGCTCCACCGATGATTCGATGGTCAAGGTGGCCAGCGAAACGGTCACGGCTACGAAGTTCTACGAACGATATTTTGCCTTGGTCGAGAGTTTCTTGCCGGCCGAGGCGAAAAAGGCTGAAAAGAAGCCCGACGAGCCTAAGAGTGACCTTGGTATCCCCGAGCCTGTTCCAGCCCCTGTACCTGCACCATTGGCCCCGGAGGCAAGCACAGCGCCTGCACCTGTCGAACCTGCGCCGGCTGCTCAGCCACAAGCCCCTGCCGAGCCCGAGAGCCCGATGTCGCAACCTGTGGCTCCGCCAGCCGAGGCTGCGCCGATTTCAGTCGAGCCTTCGTCAGTGCCATCGGCGGTGCCCACTTCGGAGCAGGGGGCGCCGGTGGACTCGGCTGCATCCCCAACCCCCACGGCTACCGAGTTGCCGCAGTAACCGCTCATCATGGATGATAATTTTACCCTGGCCTGCTACGTTTAATTCCAGGAGGGCATCGCTGTCATAAAGGCTTCATGGGGGAGCACTAGGGTGATGCCCAGGGGCGATTCGGTGATCGCCCGAAGCAAGCGCACTGGAGGTAGGTTATGGATGATTATCAAGAAGAGTTGCTCGAATACCAGGCCTTTGAACTCGACCCACCAGAACCGGCAGAAGACGCTACCGAGCTTTAGGCCGATTGCCGCTGGCTGCGCCGGAACTCCCCGGGAGTCTGATTGCTCCAGCGCTTGAAGGCGCGCTGAAAGGCTTCGGCGGAGGCAAAGCCAAGCAGGTAGGCGATCTCGCCGAATGCCAATTCAGTATCACGAATGTACGCCATGGCCAAATCTCGGCGGGTGTCGTTGAGGATGGCGCGGTATTGCGTACCCTCTTCGGCCAGCTTGCGGCGCAGGGTCCAGGTCGGCAGTTTCAAGCGTGCTGCCACTTCTTCTAGGTCGGGTTCCCGACCACCATTGAGCAAAGGCCCCAGTAGCTGAGTGATGCGCTCGCGCAGGCTGCGGGTACGGGTCAGTTGCTCCAGTTCCCTTTCACACAATTGCAGTAGATGCCGCCAGGTGCTGGGGCAGTGGGCTGCATTGCGCATATTCAAGCTGGTATGGCTCAAGCGTATCTGGTTGTGAGCTGCCGCAAACACAATTGGCAAGTGGCTCAGCGCCTGGTATTCGTTGGAATACCCCGGGGCATCGAACTCGATTTCGACCCGTTCGGCGAGCAATGTAGCCCCGGCCAGGCTGGACAATTGCGCCAGCCAACCGCACAGGATCGAGTCGACCACGAAGCGGTTGTAGGTGTTGTAGGGGCTGATGGAATAGAAACGCAGCCAGGCCCCCTGACTGTCTTCATGAAAGCTGGACTGGCCCCGGTAGTTCGATGCATACAATGGTTCGAAGCGGGTGAGGGTACGGGCGGCCTCACGCACATTGGGCGCCTGGGCAGCCGTGACACCGGCAAGGCCTGCGTCGCTAAGGCGGATACAGCGCCCCATATGCAGGCCCAGCGATGGGGTTTCGGTGAGCTGGATGGCCGCGTGCCCAAGACGCATATAGCGTGGGATCGACAGGCGCGCGCAGGGTTCGGCCAGGCGTGCGGCGTCCAGGCCGTATTGTTCCAGCAGTGCAGACGGGTCCTGGCCCCTGTTGCGCACAGCCTGGGCCAGGCTATGGATAAAGCCCACCGACAAGTCGCCCAGACGCACCCTTGGCTGGTTCATGATTTATAACCAGAGATTGATCAGGCGTGCACCGTGCCCGCTGGTGCCGCTGGTGCCGCTGGTGCCGCTGGTGCCGCTGGTGCCGCTGTTGATCTGGCCGTTGCGTGAGCCAAAGCTTTGGCCCTCATTGGCCTGGTCCCAGAATTGCCCGCGCATGAATACACTCATGCCAGCAACCGCCGTGCTGACCGGCTGCCGGCCGGTCAAGGTCAGGCGCTGCCAGGCTTCGCCCTCACTGACTTCGCCAGGTTGCAGGCGGCTCTCGGCTGGCGGTGTACGGGTGGCATAACCGGGCCACGGGCGGGCCCAATGGCCCTTGCCACTGACAAACGCCGGCACGGCGATCAACTGCACGGCCTGGGCATTGAGTTGGCTGTAATTGGCGGGGTACCAGCTGTCCCGGCCGATAAGCACCCCCAGACGCCCGGCGGGGGTATCGACGACTTGCAGCAGTGGTTCGCTGCTGCCATGTATATAACGGCGCTCTCGCTTGCCCGGATAGCGCTGGCGTTGTGGTTGCCCCAATGGTTTGCCATCGCTGCCGAACACCAGGCTGCTGTTGTATAGCGCACCGGAGCCGATGTGCAGGGTGCCGTCTTCAAGATAGGGCTCGGGCAGGACAATGGAGCCGGCCACCAGGGTCACGCCGAACTCCTTGGCCAGGCCACCGAACAGCTCCTGGTAATCTTCGGCCATACGCCGGGCCTTCATGCGCAGGCGCGCATCTTCCACGCGGTTTTCACCCTTGGCGCCCAGAAACGCTCGGGCGAATTTCAAAGGGTTGCTCAGGGCCAGCCAGTGCATGGCTTCTTCACGGTGGTTGGCGCGGTACAGCTCGTCTTTCTCGCCGCGGGCCCACAGCCAGGTGCCCACGTGCTCGGGCAGCACCACAATGGTCTTGGCGTTGAGCAAACCGCTGGCGCGGGCTTGCTCGAAGTACGCCGCCAGCTTGCGATGCAGGCGGGCCAGGCTCTGGTAGTCGCCAGGAAACAGCTCTGGCTCGATGCCCAGCAGATTGCCCCGGTCGGCGGGAACGCCCTCATCCAGGGCGACCTGGATGCGCAAGTCGGAGAGGTAATGGCCGACGGGCCGGTGCGTCGTCCATGCGCCATAGCAAAGCAAAGTGGCCAAGGCGAGGAGGGCGACGAAGAAAATCAGGAATTTGCGCATGGAGCGGAGCTATCAATCCGTCAGCTGGAGTATGCAATAGGGTAGTCGTGCTGTGCAGCAGGATCAATAACTTGTCATTTTCGGTCATTGAGCCTGTGCCCGCGGCACTTTAATGTCGGCTGCAGATAAACCGACGGGCCCCGCCGCTGCAACCGAGGCGCCCGCATACCGTGAATAACGCTTGTTGTGGAGTCCGTCATGGCCGCTGCTCACTACCCGCACTTGTTGTCCCCGCTCGACCTTGGCTTTACTACCTTGCGCAACCGCACGCTGATGGGGTCCATGCACACTGGCCTCGAAGAGAAGCCGGGCGGTTTCGAGCGTATGGCCGCCTACTTCGCCGAGCGCGCCCGGGGTGGCGTCGGCCTGATGGTTACCGGTGGCATTGGCCCGAACGAAGAGGGTGGGGTGTATTCCGGTGCGGCCAAACTGACGACCGTAGAAGAAGCCCAGAAACACGCGATCGTGACCCGCGCAGTGCACGAGGCGGGCGGCAAGATCTGCATGCAGATCCTCCACGCCGGTCGTTATGCCTATAGCCCCAAGCAGGTAGCACCAAGCGCCATTCAGGCGCCGATCAACCCGTTCAAGCCCAAGGAACTGGACGAGGAGGGCATCGAGAAACAGATCCAGGACTTCGTCAATTGCTCGGTACTGGCCCAGACTGCCGAATATGACGGCGTCGAGATCATGGGCTCGGAAGGTTACTTCATCAACCAGTTCCTCGCTGCCCACACCAACCACCGTACCGACCGTTGGGGTGGCAGCTACGAGAACCGTATGCGTCTGCCGGTCGAGATCGTGCGCCGGGTGCGTGAGGCGGTCGGGCCGAACTTCATCATTATTTTCCGCCTTTCGATGCTGGACCTGGTCGAGGGCGGCAGTACCTGGGAAGAAATCGTGCAACTGGCCAAGGCTGTGGAACAAGCCGGGGCGACGATCATCAACACCGGTATTGGCTGGCACGAAGCGCGCATCCCGACCATCGCCACCAAGGTGCCGCGTGCGGCCTTTGCCAAGGTCACGGCAAAACTGCGGGGTTCGGTGAATATTCCGCTGATCACCACCAACCGTATCAACACCCCGGAAGTGGCCGAGCAGATCCTGGCCGAAGGCGATGCCGATATGGTCTCGATGGCGCGGCCGTTCCTGGCCGACCCTGAGTTCGTCAACAAGGCGGCTGCCGGTCGGGGTGATGAGATCAACACCTGCATCGGCTGCAACCAGGCCTGCCTGGACCACACCTTCGGTGGCAAGTTGACCAGTTGCCTGGTCAACCCGCGTGCCTGCCACGAAACCGAGCTCAACTACCTGCCGGTGCAGCAGCTCAAGAAGATCGCCGTGGTCGGTGCCGGCCCTGCGGGGCTTGCTGCCGCGACGGTTGCGGCTGAACGTGGGCATCAGGTGACTTTGTTCGATTCCGCCAGCGAGATCGGCGGCCAGTTCAACGTGGCCAAGCGCGTGCCGGGTAAGGAAGAGTTCTACGAGACCCTGCGTTACTTCAAGCGCAAGCTGCAAACCACCAACGTCGAGCTATGCCTCAACACCCGTGTAGGTGTGGAGCAACTGGTCAACGGCGGATTCGATGAGATCATCCTGGCTACTGGTATTGCCCCGCGCCTGCCAGCCATTGCGGGCATCGAGCACGACAAGGTGCTGAGCTACCTCGATGTGTTGCTCGAACGCAAACCGGTAGGCCAGAAAGTCGCGGTGATCGGTGCGGGTGGCATCGGCTTCGACGTCTCGGAATTCCTCGTGCATCAAGGCGTGGCCACCAGCCAGGACCGCGAAGCCTTCTGGAGAGAGTGGGGTATCGATACCCAACTCGAAGCCCGTGGCGGTGTCGCGGGTATCACGCCAGAGCCGCACGCACCGGCACGGCAGATATTTCTGTTGCAGCGCAAGAAGTCCAAGGTCGGCGACGGCCTGGGCAAGACCACCGGCTGGATTCACCGCACGGGTCTGAAGAACAAGCGCGTGCAAATGCTCAACAGCGTCGAATACCTGAAAATCGATGACAGCGGCCTGCATGTCCGCATCGGTGAAGGTGAGCCGCAGGTGCTGCCTGTGGATAACGTTATCATCTGCGCAGGGCAGGATCCGTTGCGTGAACTGCACGATGGTTTGCTGGCAGCCGGCCAGTCGGTGCATCTGATCGGCGGCGCGGATGTTGCTGCTGAACTGGATGCCAAGCGCGCTATCAACCAGGGTTCGCGTCTGGCGGCCGAGTTGTAAGCTGGCTGTACGGCGGTGCCTGCAGCCCAGGCACCGCCACGCTGGTAAACTGCGCGCCCCCTTGCGCAGAATTGCTTATTCCCATGTCTTCCGTCTTTGCCGAACCCTTCGATTGCCTGCCTGCTGCCCCCTTGCAGCGGCTTTCGCTCGGCTGGCTTGAGCGTGCAGGAGTAGAGGCGGCGGTGCTGCGCCTGGACCTGATCGACCCGCTGATCAGTGGCAACAAATGGTTCAAGCTGCTTGCGCACGTGCGCCTGGCTCAGAGCAGCGGTGCCGACGGCATCATCAGCTTGGGTGGCGCCTATTCCAATCACTTGCATGCCCTGGCTGCAGCCGGCCACCGCTTTGGTTTCGCCACCGCCGGCCTGTTGCGTGGGCACGCCCAGGACACGCCGACCGTGCGTGACTTGCAAGCTTTCGGCATGCAACTGCACTGGATCGGCTATGGCGGCTACCGGGCACGGCACCAGCCCGGTTTCTGGCAGCCCTGGCTTGAGCGTTATCCCGGCTGGCTAGCAGTGCCAGAAGGTGGTGGCGGACAGTTGGGGACTCAAGGCTGCGCCTTGATCGTCGAGCAGGCACGCAGCCAATTGTCGGCGTTGGGCTGGGCTGATTACGACGCCATGTGGCTGGCAGTCGGTACCGGCACCACTTTGGCCGGGCTGGTCATGGCCGAGCGAGGGGCACACAAGGTCTATGGTGCCGTGGCAGTGCCTGGGGATCATGGGGTTGTGGGTAACGTCGAAGCGCTGGTGCCATCGAGTCACTGTGCTTATGAGCTGATCGATGCCAGCCGAGGCGGGTTCGCCAAGGTTGATGATGCGCTGTTGGCATTCATGGCGGCCGCTGAAGAGGAGTCGGGGCTGCCGTTGGAGCCGGTTTATACCGGCAAGGCCTTGCTGGCGTTGCACGAAAGAGTCCAGGCAGGAGCGTTTGCGCGGGGCTCGCGGGTGATATTCGTGCATACCGGCGGCTTGCAGGGCTACAGGTTACGTTGAGCGACGGCATCAAATACCTGTAGCAGCTGCCGCGGGCTGCGTCTGCCGCCAGGCCCCGACGATGGCGAAATTTTGCGCCCGCTTCGCGCGCGGACGCAGCCTGACGGCAGCTGCTACGCACTTGTGCCAGGCCACGTACCCGTAGCAGCTGCCAGGCTGCATCCGCGATGGTGCAGACACCGCCCAACGACAAAATCACCGCCTGGGCAACATCCGCAGCAACGTGTTATCCCGCACCACATAGTGATGGTAAAGCCCCGCCGCGGCATGCAGCCCGATCAACCAATAGCCAATTGTGCCACCCAGTACATGCCAGCCCTCGATTTCCTCGGCCAGGTCATCGTTCGCGCCAATCAGCGGCGGCAATTCCAGCCCCCAGAAGGGAATGGGTTTGTCGGCCGCGCTGAGGATCATCCAGCCGGCGATCGGCATGCAGATCATCAGGACATACAGCATCCAATGCGCTGACTTGGCCAGAAACATCTGCCAGCTCGGCGGCTTGGGCTCGATACGCGGCGTGCGGCCAACAAGACGCAGCGCCAGGCGCAGCCAGACCAGCGCGAACACGGTAAGGCCAAGCATGAAATGCATGCTCTTGATCAGCTCCCGCTCTGGGCTGTTCTTGGGGAAGATCCCCCTCAGTTCGATGCAGGTGTAGGCCACTGCGATCAGCACCAGCATCAGCCAGTGCAAGGCGATTGAAAGATTTCCATAGCGCTCTTGGGTGTTTATCAAGCTCATCAGGTGCTCTCCGGTCAGTTCCCTTGGCCGCGATCTTGAGTGTCGCAGTTCTTTTACTGTAATCAAAAAAAGGGGGGGTGGTATTGATCTGGCGCTGAGAAGGATAATTTCTTACGTGCCAAGTGTCGTTTTCCTGATTCTAGATATTCGAATTCGGCCGGATTTGGCTTGCACACGAACGCAGTTCGAATGCCGATAGGCATTGTGGGGCGGAACATTTTACCGGCCGTGCCGGGGCGTGGGGTAAATATTGTAATTATTCAATCTAACAATTCGGCATTTTTTGAAATGGATGTCGCCGAAAACTTGACGTGAACTGAAAGGAATTTTTACAGTTTTAAATTTGCCACAAAATCACTTTCTGCTAATTTTTACTTGGTTTCCTGTCTTGCATAACTTGTGTAAATAAAAGCCTTGGATTTCGCTCGGCAGGGTTGGCACCTTCGTAGATCATGGCGAGTGAACTGGAGTTTTTACGCTTCAGGATAATTTTCTAACAGGCAATGGAAATGCAGGCTCTCTTTTTAAATTATGGCACTCAGCGACTCGCCTTGGCTTATTTTTTTTCAAAGTGTGGTGAGTTTGCGTTTGAAACTGCCTTTGCGGTTGTCGTTGTGACTTTGACTGAGGCGGACTTTCTGTTAATTGGTTTGGTCTGCTTTTTACGTTACTTACCCAGTGTGTTGTTTTCTCCTGTTGGGGGCTGGCTAGCCGACAATTGTAACAAAAAGTCGACACTGGTTATGACTGAATTGGCGAAGGGGTTGGTCGCCATCCTGCTGTATGCAGCATTTGAGTACGCTCAAGGTACTATCATAATAGTCATCATTGCATCCATGCTCATGACTGCAATGGATTGTCTTTATGCTCCCACCTTTCGTGCCTATTTCCCAGATATTGTAAGTGATGAAGATCTTGCATCGGTAAATAGCAGTATACAAGTTATTGAGGACAGTTCTTCGATCATAGGTCCGCTATTGTTTTCATTGATTTCGATAGTGATGAATCCAGGTTTTACATTTGTAGTATTTGCTATGTTTTTGTTGCTGTCCGCAATTTGCGCACTCACCCTGCTTTCGGTACCAAAGAAAGAAAAGCTCCCTATCGATGTGCTGGCCATTTTCAAGGAAGCAGCGCGCAGTGTGGGTGGGCTGCGTAGAGAAAATCCAGCGCTGTTTGTTGTCATAGGCTGCACCACACTTTGCGCCCTGTTTGCCACCTCTCTTATTCGTTTCATATTGCCGGCCTCTGTAATGGAGTGCTTTGGGTCTGAGGCTGCTGTGGGTTATGTTTTTGCGCTGTTGGCACTCGGGACTGTGGTGGGCGGCTTACTCTACGTTAAATTCAATAAAGACACAGCTGCGCGATCAGTAGTCAATTATTGGGTCGTGTATGGCGTTATTTTTCTAATGGCCGCCATAGCGATTGAGTACAATACTTATGTGTTTCTTGCGTTGTTGTTCTGTGCTGGGTTTTTCGGGGCTTTTGTTGATATTGCGATTGTTACAAATATTCAGTGCCTGTCCCGGCCGCAAGAGGTAGGAAGGGTTTTTTCCATTTATTATTTCACGGCCGTTATCGGGGATGCTGTGTCGGGTCTTGTTGCGAGCATCATGTTCTTGATAGTGGGGCCTGCCACTTTTATCGGTATGGCATCTATGCTGTGTTTAGCACCATTAGGCTGGCGTTTGGGAGGGGGCGTGGATTCAAAAGCGGAGAGTATGTAGTGCAGTAGTCAAGTGTCGACCTCCTTTTTATAGGGCTTGAATGCTTGCCTTCCCCTGAGCGGGCTAATGTTGCTAAGGCTGGCCCTCCCAGCCCTTTTGCAATAAAAAAGCCGCAGTGCCGGAGATCTCTCGCTAGAATCCGCATTTTTTCGAGGCATCTTCCCGTGCTGATGGCGTTGTCGATCTTTCTGCTGACCATTACCCTGGTGATCTGGCAGCCCAAGGGCTTGAACGTGGGTTGGAGTGCCACCCTGGGTGCGGTGCTGGCCTTGCTCTCTGGCGTTGTTCACCTGAGCGATATCCCTCTGGTGTGGCAGATTATCTGGAACGCCACCGGCACCTTCATTGCCTTGATCATCATCAGCCTGCTGCTCGACGAGGCTGGGTTTTTTGCCTGGGCGGCGTTGCATGTGTCGCGGTGGGGGCGGGGTAGTGGGCGGCGTTTATTTGCCTATATCGTGTTGTTGGGGGCAATGGTTTCGGCGCTGTTTGCCAATGATGGCGCGGCGTTGATCCTTACCCCGATTGTCATTGCCATGTTGCTGGCCCTGCGTTTTTCACCGGCGGCAACCCTGGCTTTCGTGATGGCGGCGGGGTTTATCGCCGACACGGCCAGCCTGCCGTTGATCGTGTCGAACCTGGTTAATATCGTTTCCGCCGACTTTTTCGGCATCGGTTTCAACCGCTATGCGGCGGTGATGGTGCCGGTCAACCTGGTCAGCGTGGCGGCGACCTTGGCTGTTTTGCTGTGGTTTTTCCGCCGCGACATCCCGGCCGAGTACAACCCCGCGCAACTGGAGCGGCCACGGGATGCGGTGCGTGATCCGGCAACCTTCGTGGCCGGCTGGGCGGTGCTGTTGATTCTCTTGCTCGGTTGCTTCGCCTTGGAACCCCTCGGGATCCCGGTCAGCGCCATTGCGGCCATTTGTGCTGCGGTGTTGTTGGTGATCGCCGGTCGCGGGCATAGGATCTCCACGCGCAAGGTGCTCAAGGAAGCGCCGTGGCATATCGTGATTTTTTCCCTGGGCATGTACCTGGTGGTCTACGGCTTGCGCAACGCGGGGCTGACAGACTCCCTGGCGGGCTTGCTCGACCGGTTCGCCGAGCATGGCGTCTGGGGCGCGGCCATGGGCACGGGGCTGCTGACGGCGTTGTTGTCCTCGGTCATGAACAACCTGCCCACGGTGTTGATCGGGGCGTTGTCGATCGATGCCAGCCAGGCCACTGGGGTGGCCAAGGAGGCGATGATCTATGCGAATGTCATCGGCAGTGACCTGGGGCCGAAGATCACGCCGATTGGCAGCCTGGCTACCTTGCTGTGGCTGCATGTGCTTGAGCGTAAGCAGATTCATATTGGTTGGGGTTATTACTTCAGGGTCGGCATCGTGCTGACGCTGCCGGTGTTGTTGGTGACGTTGGCAGCGTTGGCGGTGCGGCTTTCCTGGTGAGTGCGTTACCTAAATTTAACCAGTAGGACCATGATTGCGGCCCAGACCCCGATGATGCCTGTAATCACTGCCTTGGCTTTAAGCCAACGTTTTAGATGCACTGGAAAGTTCCTAATATCATCGGGATCTAAATCTCTCCCACGAAGTCCCGCGCCAGGAAAACTCACCATAAAAGTGATTTTTGCAACTAACAGCATTCGACCAAACCATCCGTGATGTAGCAGGCCCGCTGCACTAATTGCGATCTGACGGCTATTTCGTAAGGCTTCCAGCATGTTATCCAGGTGGCGGTGACTCAGGTATAGGCTGAGTACAAAACTTAGAAAAGCCAGAAAGATTGGTCCGCCAGTTAAAATGATGACAGCCCAAGGGGACCAGGTGTCGATCACGGTTGCATTACCTCATACAACGTTTCGCCCAGCATCTCTCCTCCAATACCACCCGCCTTAGCCCCCACCCACGACCCAACTCCGACCACCGCTGCGACGCAAGCGATGCCACCTATTCCCGTGGTAACGCCTAATGTTGCACATACCGCAGGGCTGGCTGTATAAGCCAACTCGCCGCCCCAATACCCTAGAAAGGTTGAACCGGCAAATTTACCGCCTTCAGTGAGCATAACCTTCTTGCACGCCGCTCCGGAGTCTCCATTACATACCTCCAGAATGCGCGGCACCGAAGACACTCCCCCAATCAGAATGGCGATGTATCCGCCATTTTTCATGTACTGGGTGGCGCGGCTAATCGAGCTCATATGCGTTGCATAACCCGGTATCTGCCCCGGTGTCCCAGCCTTGTCCCAGTGGTGCACCAGGCTTTTGCTGGAGATGCCGAGTGCGGTTTTCAGTTTGGGGTGATCTCCCAAGGTGGTTTGGCCGCGCAAGCGAGTGGAGTTGAGCAGGTGCGCATCCAATTGGGTGAGCAAGTGCTTGCGCTCGGCAAAGAACTCTGGCGATTTGAGATGGCCGTGCCGGCGATAGCTGTCCTGATGCAGGTGCTCCATCGATTGCAGGGTGTCCTTGAGCCGGCTCAGGTGTTTTTCAATTACCACCGCACTCACCCCCAACCAAGTCGAAGCCTGACCGGTAAAGGCAGCGATTTCAGCACCATAGCGGAGCATGAAATCGGCTTCCTCTGACGTCAGCGGATCGAGTGCCGCCTTGACCTCGCGTGCCGCCTGCATCAGTAGTGCTTCCTGGTAGGTACACGAGGTGTTGTTCGGGTCGCTCAGTACGATCATCGAGCCGGCTTTGATGTCGCTCAGGTTGGGGTTGAGCATCTGAAACTTGTGCATCACCGCCGGGTCGCGCAGGGTGAACAATGAGGCTTCAAGTTGTTCGCGGGTCATGCTCTTGGGGGCGATGTAGAAGCCGGGTTCTTGGGGCTCAACGCTGCTGAAAACGGTTGGTGTCGGACGTTCTATCGGTGGTCTGGGCGCAGACTGGCGCGGCATAGCTGTCGAGTGCTTGCTTGCGGATGGGTTTGTCGGTTGGGAGGTTGCTCGAGAGGCTTGCGGTGCAGCATCACGGTTGGACGTGTAGCTGCCACTAAAATCCGAAGCGATGAGTCGTGCCTCACAAGGGCAGCTGCTGAAGCTGTCAAGGGAGCCAGCTGTGAGCCGGGTGTT
Source organism: uncultured Pseudomonas sp. (assembly GCA_964453495.1). GTDB lineage: Bacteria > Pseudomonadota > Gammaproteobacteria > Pseudomonadales > Pseudomonadaceae > Aquipseudomonas. Next base: position 12,315 of record CAYVPI010000106.1, read on the forward strand.
ACTTGTGAAGTGTGAAACCCCACCAAGGATGACGTAAGTCTTGCCGTCCTCGCCACAGGTCACCTGATCACCTTGACGAGCAAGTGGTTGACCCTCCCACGTGAACGTATTATCGCCTTCCAGAACTGTGCCACCGCAGGTGGTTTTGTCGCCCTGGCGTATGAAGTATCCGGTAGCCATTACTTGAGTTCCTTGCACGAATGAAAAGGAATCCAAGACTCAATGCATGGCCTAAGGAAATAAGCGGGAAATTTCTCTTTCTTCGAGAGGAAATTTCCGAATCTCCCACTCGCGCCACAGAAAAGCGAAACAGCTCAAAAGGCATGGATCTCCCGTAGCAGCAACTGTCTTGTCCGATAGGAGAGGCCTTGCAGGCCTCGACGCAGCCTGGCGGCAGATGCTACGGGGGGGCGCGTAAGTCGGGCGTTCAGGCCTCAGGGCGTGCCGGGCACGTTTGGCCAGAGGTCAGAGACCAGGAACAGGCGTTCGGCTTCTTCCCAGTCGCCTTCGGCATTTTCGCTCAGGCGCACCAGCAGTTGTGCCGGGGCCAGGAGGTCGAGTTCCTGCAACCATTGCGCCAGACGCTGGGCGGTCCAGGTTTGCTCCGTTGGATAATGTGCAGGGGCCAGCCAGGCATGGCGGGGCAGTAGCTGCCAGCGGCCGGGCAGGCTTTGCGCATAAAAGGCCGGCCAATCGCGCTGGTGCAGCCAGCGCCCTTTGAGGTGGTGCGGGTTGGCGCCTTGGGGGGAGTCGGCGTGGCCGGGCCAAGGGTAGAGCAGGTAGCCGCCGAGCCACAACTGCGCGCTGAACTGGCTGATATCCAGCGCCGCCAGTAGTTCGCGGCTTTCGTTACGGGCTGATATCGGCAGTTGATGTTCGGCCAGGTGCGCCAGCTTGCGGTCCAGACGGTCGTGGCAACCGGGGCCGAGCCAATGGGCCGGGTCCAGGCCGTCGCCGTTCTGCGGGCCCAGGTAGAGCTTGATGGCCAGTTCCATGTGGTGCACACCGTCGCGGTCGCGCAGCAGGATGTCCAGTTCGCCCAGGGTATGCCCTTCCTTGCGGATGGGCAGGTTGGCGGCGATCAGTTCCACGCCCGGCGCCTGTTTCAAGGCGAATTGCCATAAGCGTTCGTAATACAGGCCCAGGCGGCGGGTGGCGCCCTGGGACAGCCAGTCGAGCAGGTCGCTGCTATCATCGTCCAGCTGCAGCAGCCATCGGGACAGTAGCGCCGGTTGCTCGACCCAGTCGCTGCCGCTCAAGGGGTGGCGTTGGGCCCAGGGGGTGACGCTGAGCATGGGCGGGGCGAGGATCACCCACGCCAGGTCGCGCACCTGGGGCTGGCGGAGTTGGCGGGGCAGGTCGGTCAGGCTGGGGAACGGGCTCATGTTGCGAGCATAGCCCCTTGCGTGGGAGCAAACAGCATTTTGTCCCGGGTTTGCCGCTACCCGGCGCTTTCGCCCATAATCAACTACTTTGGTGCATCCTGTCGTATCGCACCACCCAGACCCCAGCAGGAGCCCCATGGAGCAATTTCGCAATATCGGTATCATCGGCCGTCTCGGCAGCTCCCAGGTGCTGGACACTATTCGCCGATTGAAAAAGTTCCTGCTCGAGCGGCACTTGCACGTGATCCTCGAGGACACCATCGCCGAAGTGCTGCCCGGCCACGGCCTGCAGACCTCGTCGCGCAAGATGCTGGGTGAAGTCTGTGACCTGGTGATTGTGGTCGGTGGCGATGGCAGCCTGTTGGGCGCCGCCCGCGCGCTGGCCCGGCACAACACACCGGTGCTGGGGATCAACCGTGGCAGCCTGGGATTCTTGACCGACATTCGCCCGGACGAGTTGGAGGTCAAGGTCGCCGAAGTGCTCGACGGCCATTACCTGGTGGAAAACCGCTTCCTGCTCCAGGCTGAAGTGCGTCGCCACGGCGAAGCCATCGGCCAGGGCGATGCCCTCAACGATGTTGTGCTGCACCCCGGCAAGTCGACCCGGATGATCGAGTTCGAGCTGTACATCGACGGCCAGTTCGTCTGCAGCCAGAAGGCCGACGGCCTGATCGTCGCCACACCTACCGGCTCCACGGCTTATGCGCTGTCTGCCGGTGGGCCGATCATGCACCCCAAGCTCGATGCCATCGTCATCGTGCCGATGTACCCGCATACCTTGTCTGGCCGGCCAATCGTGGTCGACGGCAACAGCGAGCTGAAAATCGTCGTGGCCAAGGACATGCAGATCTACCCGCAAGTCTCCTGTGATGGCCAGAACCATTTCACCTGTGCGCCAGGCGATACCATTACCATCAACAAAAAGCCGCAGAAGCTGCGCCTGATCCATCCGCTGGACCACAATTACTACGAGGTCTGCCGTACCAAACTGGGTTGGGGCAGCCGACTGGGTGGTGGAGGCGACTGATGCTCGATCCCGCGCGAAGTTACGATTTGATCGGTGACGTGCACGGTTGCGCCCATACCCTGGAGCACTTGCTGGACATGCTCGGTTACCGCCGTCAGGGCGGTGTCTGGCGGCATCCGCAGCGCATGGCATTGTTCCTCGGCGATATCATCGACCGCGGCCCACGCATCCGCGAAGCCCTGCACATCGTGCATGACATGGTCGAGGCCGGCCAGGCGCGTTGCATCATGGGCAACCATGAGTTCAATGCCTTGGGTTGGAGCACGCCGGCGCCTGCGCAAAGCGGCAAGCAGTTTGTGCGCGAGCACACTCCGCGCCATGCCCGGCTGATCGACGAGACCTTGACCCAGTTCGCCCACCATCCGGCAGACTGGCATGACTTTCTCGAGTGGTTCTACGAGTTGCCGTTGTTCATCGATGCCGGTCGTTTCCGCCTGGTGCATGCCTGCTGGGATGCCAACCTGATCCAGGCCCTGCGTGGTCATCACCCTGATGGCTGCATCGACCAGCACTTTGTGCAGGCCGCCGCGGTGCCGGGCAGTTTCGCCTGTACGGTGTTCGACCGCCTGCTGCGTGGCACCGACATGCGCCTGCCCGACGGTTTGACCCTGACCGGTGGTGATGGCCTGACCCGCGCCTTCTTCCGCACCAAATTCTGGGAAGAAGACCCGCAAACCTACGGAGATATCGTATTCCAGCCCGATGCCTTGCCCGAGCGGGTGGCCCAGACGCCTTTGACTTCCAGCCAGAAAAACGCACTGCTGCGTTACGGCGTCGATGAGCCGATGCTGTTCGTTGGCCATTATTGGCGAAGTGGCAAGCCGACACCGATCCGGCCGAACCTGGCCTGCCTGGACTACAGCGCCGTGCTGTATGGCAAGCTGGTCGCCTATCGCCTCGATGACGAAACCCAGCTGGACCCGCGCAAGTTCGTCTGGGTCGATGTGGAACGTCCGGAGGTGCCACGATGAGCCCGGTAGCCGTGCTGCGTCTGCCGTTGAACATCGACCTCAGCGGCTTTGTCACCTTGCTGCGGCGCCTGCAGGTGCCGCATCGGGTCAGCGAGGAGGGCGGCGTCCAGGTTTTGTGGGTGGCCAATGAGCAGATGGCCGAAGATATCCGCCAGTTGTATGAACGCTTTCCCCAGGGCGCTACCGACAGCCAGTTGGAGGGCCTGCCGCAGCGCGAGCAACCGGTTCGCCCAGGCTTTGTCGCGCAACTGCGCAACAGCCCGGTCACCACCGGTATGCTCTTGCTGTGCCTGTTGGTTGCAGGCTTTACCTGGCTTGGGGAAAACCTCGAAACCCTGCATTGGTTGACCTTTCTCGATTTTCGCGTGCAGGGCGAGTACATCTACTTCACGCCTTTGGCCGAGAGCCTGGCAGCGGGCCAATGGTGGCGCCTGCTGACCCCGATGCTGGTGCATTTCGGCATCCTGCACCTGGCCATGAATGCCATGTGGTACTGGGAGCTGGGGCGCCGCGTCGAAATGCGCCAGGGCGGCTGGGCGATGCTCGGCCTGACCCTGGTGTTCAGCCTGGTTTCAAATGCGGCCCAGTACCTGTTTGGTGGGCCGAGCCTGTTCGGTGGCTTGTCCGGCGTACTCTACGGCTTGCTCGGCCATGTCTGGCTGTATCAGTGGCTGGCACCCAATGCATTGTTCCAGATGCCGCGCGGGGTGCTGGTGATGATGCTGATCTGGCTGGTGCTGTGCATGTCCGGCCTGGTCAGCATGCTCGGCTTCGGCGCAATCGCCAATGCGGCGCATGTTGGCGGGTTGTTGGTCGGTTGCCTTACGGGCCTCTTGGGTGGGGCAGTGGCACGGCGTAAACTGGCCGCCTAATTTGGAGAAGTTATGTCCTCTTTTGCTGAAATGATCGAAAACATCACCCCTGACATTTACCAGAGCCTGAAGCTGGCGGTGGAAATCGGCAAATGGTCCGATGGCCGCAAGCTGACCGCCGAGCAGCGCGAATTGTCGCTGCAGGCCATGATCGCCTGGGAAACGCAGAATCTGCCCGAGGACCAGCGTACCGGTTACATGGGCCCGCAGGAGTGCAGCTCGAAATCGGCACCGGTGCCCAACATTCTGTTCAAGTCGGATGCCATCCATTGATCGAGATTGGCCGCGGTTCCATCAGTAAAATGTCGGCACGCCTGGAAGGCTCCCAAGTTCAGTACGGCTTTCGCCTGGGCGACATCGAGGTGCCGGTCAACCCATTGATCGGGCAAACCCTGCGCCTGGAGTATTTGGGCGCCATCCATTGCACCCACTGCGGGCGCAAGACCAAGACCAGCTTTAGCCAAGGTTACTGCTACCCGTGCATGACCAAACTGGCCCAGTGCGATGTCTGCATCATGGCCCCGGAAAAATGCCATTACGATGCTGGCACCTGCCGTGAGCCGGGTTGGGGCGAGCAGTTCTGCATGACCGACCATGTGGTGTACCTGGCCAACTCGTCGGGAATCAAGGTCGGCATTACCCGAGCCACGCAACTGCCCACTCGCTGGCTCGACCAGGGCGCCAGCCAGGCCTTGCCGATCATGCGGGTAGCGACGCGCCAGCAGTCGGGGCTGGTCGAAGACCTGTTCCGCTCCCAGGTGGCCGACCGCACCAACTGGCGTGCGCTGCTCAAGGGCGATGCCGAGGCAGTCGACCTTCTGGCGGTGCGCGCGCAGTTGTTCGACAGCTGCGCCGAGGGGTTGTTCGCATTGCAGGAGCGCTTCGGCCTGCAGGCCATCCAGCCGCTCAACGACAGTGAAGTCGTGGAAATCAGCTACCCGATCCAGGCCTACCCGAGCAAGATCGTCAGCTTCAACCTGGACAAGAATCCAGTGGCCGAAGGCACCTTGCTGGGCGTCAAGGGTCAATATCTGATATTCGATACCGGCGTGATCAATATTCGCAAGTACACGGCCTACCAGCTCGCCGTGCATCAGTAGAAGGACTTCAGCATGCGTACAGAACAGCCGAAAGTGATTTACCTCAAGGATTACCAGGCCCCCGAATACCTGATCGACGAGACGCACCTGACCTTCGAACTGTTCGAGGACCACAGCCTGGTCCACGCCCAGTTGGTCATGCGCCGTAACCCCGCGCGTGGCGCCGGCCTGCCGCCGCTGGTGCTCGATGGCCAGCAGCTGGAACTGCTCAGCGTTGCCATGGACGACCAGATCCTGGGTGCCGCCGACTATCAGGTTGATGACAGCCACCTGAGCCTACAGCCCAAGGCCGGGACCTTCACCCTCGATACCAGCGTGAGGATCCACCCGGAAACTAACACGGCGCTCGAAGGCCTGTACAAGTCCGGCGGCATGTTCTGCACCCAATGCGAAGCCGAGGGCTTTCGCAAGATCACCTATTACCTCGACCGCCCGGACGTGATGAGCAAGTTCACCACCACGGTGATCGCCGAGCAGCATCGCTACCCGGTGCTGTTGTCCAACGGCAACCCGATCGGCAGCGGCCCGCAGGATGACGGCCGGCACTGGGCGACCTGGGAAGACCCGTTCATGAAACCGGCCTACCTGTTTG
>CAYVPI010000107.1:0-18197 GCA_964453495.1 uncultured Pseudomonas sp.
ACATCGGGTTCATCAGGTTGGCGCAATGCCCGGGGCTGGCCAGCCAGCCGGCCATTGCCTGATTGGGCGAGCCCTGGCCCGCCGCGATGTTTTCACCGATCTGCCGGCCACGGTAACCGGCATCCCGGGCCCGGTCCGCCGGCGTATCGCCATCCGGATCGCGGTGGGCGAAATAGTTGTCCCTGGCCATCGCCCGGCTGTGGCCCTGAGCCGCCGTCCCCAAGGCAGCGTTCCAGCTCAGGGGCCTGGCGGCGGCGAAGCGTTGCCGGCCGCACATGCGTGGCTTGGCCCGTGCCGCGTTCACCTGAGCCAGCAAGGCCTTGCTCGCCGTGCGCGGGTCGGCCACAGGGCCGTCGAGCAAGGGCTTGGCCAACACCACGCGCCACTCATCGCCATCGCGGTTGATGCCGATGTCGCTGTACTGGCTGTCGAGCAAAGCGCCACAGTAGCGGCGTTCGAGCATATCAAAGGCCTCGTCGGCATCGTTGGCGCCAACCAGCAGCATCGTCCGTACGGCGACCGCCTGGTACCCCGATTCCCTGAGCGTCGCGCGCAGGCCACCGTCGTAATCGATGGGCAGGGCCAGTTTCGGCTTGAGCGAGAGCGGCCGCACGGCCTTCACCGCACGCCGCTCGCAGCGCTGGGGTTCGGCGCGGTAGTCGTTGATGGCAGCTACCAGTTGGCGTTCGCCACTGGCGTAGGCGGGGTTGGTGAGCAAGGGGAGCAAGGGGACGAGGCACAGGGAGGCAACGCGCGAAAAGCAAAGGGTTTGGCGCATGGTGCGAACAGCTCGGATGGGGTGATGGGGTTGGGTGCGCGGACGGGTGTCAGGGCTGGGGTATGACTGCGGGTTTGGGGAGTAGGTTCAGGCTTCTCAGAGGAGAATTTTTCGATGGCCACAATTGTTGCAATATTCGAGATCAGCTCCCTCTCCCCGCTGGGGAGAGGGTTGGGGTGAGGGGGCAGCACGGAATGTCGGAGCGCCATCCTGCTTCCATCCTGGCAGAGGTTCGTTCAGCGCCAATGGCGCCCATACATGGTGGAAGGTTACCGCTGTTTACAGGCATCGAGCTCTTCCTGAGACTGTAGCCAGGTTTCGATACCAAGGCGATATTTGCAATAATCAATGATCATATTGATTTCTACCATGTTCAAGTCGGCCAAGGGCTTGCCGTCAGCGTTTTTGGTATAAAGATTTTCGAACTTAACTTGAAGGGTTGGATGTTTTTTTATAAAAAAAGTCGTTCTTTCCTCTTCTACGTCCAGAGATGTGTAGTAACCGATATAAAGATGGGCGACGATTAATAATGTGGTGGCCCTCAGCGTTTTTTTCATGAGGTGGGTGGAACCTTAAATTGGTGCAGAGAAACGGGCGCCGATGGCGCCCGCTTCAAAGGTATTATCGTTTTTTGCACATCTCCAGTTCGTCTTGCGTTTTCAGATTGGTTTCGATACCTAATCGGTATTTACAGTAGTTGAGCACGATCTTGCGTTCCTCATCATTCAATTCGGGCAACTTCTTGTTATCGGCGTCGTTGGCGAAAAGATTCTCAAATTCAACTTGGAATGTAGGTTGTTTCTTAATGAAAAAAACCCGCTTGTTGTCTTCTGCATACCGCGTGTCGTAATAACCGATGAACAAGCCAGCGAGCAGTGCCAAAACTAAAGGGAGGACGAGATTTTTCATGATGTTGGTGGTGGCAGCAATTGAGTTTTCGCTCGGATGGTTCGAACCAATTCCATCCCGATGTGACCAGGACATACCTTGCCGTCAGTGCGCTGGCCGGGGTATTCCCGATGGCCACCGAAGTGTTTGATAGCAAAAACGCTCTCTAATGCGGCGATGAGGTTGAACATCGCGATTTCTTGTGGAGCGGGTATTTGGTCAGTTGTATTAACCCCGAAAGTTTCCAGCGACTCGCGCCAATAGGCGACCAGATCGTCGCCTTCCTTGGCGGTGGTCAGGTTATTTAGCAGTACCACTCCAATCACGCTGGTGTTGTATTCCAAAACACTGGACCCCTTAAACCGGATGTCCCTGCCTTCGTAGATAGCCCCAGAGCAATCAATCCCGAAGTGATAGCCGATGTCAAAGAACTTCTTAGCTTGTTGAGCCTCTTGGGTCGCCAGCATCTGCTTGGTGCCGCTGCCACAGGAGTAGCTCCTGCCAGCATGGTGCAGAGCGATCATGGAATAGTCCCAATCATCGTTGAGTGGCCCGGTGGATTTATGGGCTCCCCATTCAGAACGCTCGACAAACCGATGCCCAAACGAGCACACCTCACGAATGATCGCCTCACGCGTTGCCGCTCGGTCGTTGACGGTGATCGAAATCGGTACGAGCGGTTGGCCAGGCTTCACTTCTTGTGCTCTGGCCGTAGTCTTGAAGTGGGTCGCGGTCATTGGGACTTCTCCGACAGTTCAGCGAGGGTGCGCTTTGGGGATTTGAACAACACGTGCAGTGAAATAAGCGAGTCCATCGAAGGCGCCTCTATGTGCGCCAGGCCGTCGGCATCGGTCATTCCATGAATTTCACGCCCGTCCACCAAGGCAACGAATTCCCGGTTGGCCAGAGGTTGGTAGGTTTCGCTGTGAGTGATGGCGAAGGTTTGAGCAAACGTCTTGTCGAAACGAAGTGAGTCGGCAGGCGTGTAGGCCGCGGCCGGTGGCGTGGTTATTCGGTTTGCTGGCGTAGCGGCGGCTCCGCCCACTGGCGGCGCCGAGTTGTTATTGGATTCGTAGCAAAAAAGAAGACTGAGGCAATCAGCCCGGCTTCACAGGGGCAACTGCTGACGCTATCCAGGGTACCGGCCGCAAACCTTCCATCACTCGTGAAGAATGAAACCCCGCCAACGATTGAATAGGTCTCGCCGTTTACCCCGCAGGTGACCCGATCACCTTCGCGGGCACGAGGCTGGCCGTCCACAAGAAAGCCTGAATCTCCTTCCTGAACCGTGCCACCACAGGTGGTCTTGTCACCTACGCGGATGAAATGTCCGATTGCCATGGAATTCCCTCTCTATTGAAGTGCGCGCAAACGAGATGTGGCGCACGTTTGTGTTGCCGATGGAGTGTTCCGACCGAGCTTGAACGCGTGCCGAACACGGTGCCGAGGCAGAGAATCAACTCATGGGTGTTTTGGGTAATTAGGGTATTTCCCAAGGAACGATAGGAAAGCTCTGAAAAGTCTGGTATTCCCGCGCCAGGGCCTGGCAATGGGGCCGCTCCACGCAGAACACCTGACACGGCGGTGCCCCCATCGCCGGCAAGCCGGCCACACAGATTCCACGGCAGCCCACAAAAAAACAGCACCCTCGCTCGGAAAGCGAGGGTGCTGCGCAGTTGGCGGCCGGTAACAGCGCCTGTCCCGCCTTAGAACAACTTCAACAAGTTCAGATAAAACCGCGGTTCCTTGCCATTGTCGTCGTGCAGCTCTTCGGCACTGACCGACCGCGTCAGCGGGAAGGCCAGTTCCGGCGAGATGAACAGGTCCTTGGCCAGTTGTATGTGGGCACCCAAGCCTGCTGAAGCGAGGCTTTCGGAGCTTGCGTAGCGTGGTTTTTCGTTCCACACCTTGCCGATGTCCCAGTAGCCGTAGTACTGCACGGGGACCGTCCGGTCCTTGACCTGGTGTTCGCGGTTGTACTGCAGCTCGACCTTGCCGGCCACGCCGCTGTCGCCGGTGATTTCCGAAGGGTCGTAGCCGCGGCCGAACTGGCTGCCGCCGACGCCGAACTGTTCGGGTGTGAGCAGGCGCTGGCCGAAGGCGGTTTGGCCCGTGACTGCCAGGTACAGGTTCAGGCCCGCGGTGATCGCGCTCAGGTCCTGGATGCGCTGGGCGTCGAGTTGCAACTTGGTGAAGTCGGTCTCGCCGCCTTCGCGGGAAGGGTTTATCCGTTGTTCGGAGCTTGCGCCCAGCACATTCAAGCCCTTGCTGACTTCGCCCTTGAGCAAGTTGCGCCCGCCGTGTTTGTCGGTGAAGTCCCAGCTGGCGCCCAGGCGCACGGCGCGGATGCGGTCATCGCTGGAGGGGGGCAGGTCCGGGTCGTTGAAGTACTCGGATTCGCCGTTGAACCAGGTGAAGGCGGCGGACGTCTTGAAGGTATTGTCCCGGGTGCGGATCCAGGGGTGGATCACCCGCACGGCATAGGTGTCGCCGCTGCTATTGGCGTTGAGTACCGACGCTACATCGGGGTTGCCGTCGGTGTGCTGGGCCAGGACGCTGAGCATGGTGCCCTGGCTGCCGACCGGCATTTCGTATTGCCCTTCGTAGAAGGCCATCTTGTCGCTTTCCAGCGAGCGACCATAGCGCAGGGAAATCTGGTCGCCGATGTTGAACGGGTCGTTCAAGGCGATGCCGCCGTAGGCCTGCCAAGGGCCGAAGTAGCGGCTGTCGCGGTTGTCGGCACCGACGAAGCCTTCCCAGCGCCGGCGTTCGGTCTTCACGTTCAGGTCGGTACCAGCCACTGCAGGCGATGCCGACAGCACGCCGCGGGCCTCGTAACCTGGCAGGTCGTTCATCAGCAGCAGGTTACGTTCCAGGGTTTCACCCTTGAGCGGTACTTCTTTGCTGATGTTTTCGGCATAGCGGTCCACCGCACGGTTGCTCTGGCCGTCGATTTTTACGGTGTTGACGCGGCCTTCGATGACTTGCAGGTGCAGTTCGCCGTTGGTGAGGCGCTGCGCCGGTACAAAGGTGCGTACCAGAACGAAACCGGCTGCGCGATAGCGTTGGGTGATGGCATCGGCGACGGCATTGACCTGGGCCAGGGTGACCTGGCGGCCCTCCAGCGGCTGCACCAGCGGGCGGAAGGTGGCTTGGGGGTAGCTTTTGACGCCATCGAGGATCACCTTGCTGACCTTGAAGGGCTGGCTGCCAGTCATGGCGGGGGCCTGGACCGGGTCCTGCACCAAGGGCTCCTGAGGGGTCACGGTGCTGGAAGGCAATTGCAGGGTGCCGGGCATGTCGCTGGGCGAGGTCCGCAGGCCCTGGTCACTAGGTACTTCGACCCGCCCCGGGTCAAGGGGCTTCAAGGGGTGCGGGGTAGCCGCGAGACTCATGGGTGCGAAGGCGGCGCTGACCAGGGCTGCGCTCAGGGCAATGACGAGGGGGCGCAGTTTTGACAGTGGGCTGGAAGTGTTCATGGCTTACTTGCCTCCCTTGGAGGATGAATCGATAACCCTGGGCATGACGCTGCGGTTCCATTCGGGGAACGGGTAGGTACCGTGGTCGATCAGGCGGTTGGCGTAGTCCAGCAGGTCGGTTTTATCGGGCAGCTGTTCCTGCGCCGAGCCGTGTGAACGGGGTTTGCAGATCAGCTGCACGCTGTAGGTGCGCACGATGGCGGGGCTGGCCGTGTGGTTGGCGATCACTGCCGAGGGTGATTCCACCGGGGTGCAGCGTTCATTGCCGGGGGCCTGGGCCTGCGCAGGGGTTGCGGCGCGATTGGCTGACGGTTGTGGCAAGGCATCGACCGGTGTCGGGTCAGCCGGGGTGGCCGGCGGCGCGGGGATCGATGGGGCCTGAGGCTGCGGTTGCGGCTGCGGCTGTGGATCTGGAACTGGCGGTGGGTCCTCGGCAACCGGGCCACTGATGGTCAATACGCCGTTGTTGAAGGTGATTTCATAGTTGGCGTTGACCAGCCGCTGGCCGTCTTTCTCGAAAATGCTGTAGTTGCCGGGTTGTTCACCGGGTGCACGGTCGAGGGTGAAGGCCTTTTCGTCTTCGGCAAACTTCCAGCCTTTGGCGTCATAGGTCAGTGCCGGGTCCGGTTGGCCCGCGTTCTTGGCCTGGTCATGGGCATCCACCACCAGGGGGGCGGGCTTGATCACCAGCTTGCCAGCCTGGGTATCGACGACATAGCGCTTGCTGACGTACTCGTCACTGGCCAGGTGCCCCTTGATGTCGTACGTGCCGACATTGGAACGGTTGGTGGCGTCGGTGCTGTAGCTGATGGCTGGGTTGAGCCGGTCCTGTTGCAGCTGCCGGTCGACGAAGCTGTCCACTTCCTTGACCGCCCCGGCGTTTTGCTGGGCAATCAGCCCAGAGTTGCCGAAGGCGGCATTGTCGTCGCCGTAGTGGCGGGTCTGGTCGTTGACCTTGAGGTCCAGGTTGGCCTGTTGCGCCTTGAGGTCGATGGCCGAATCCGGTGCCTGCTGGGTTTCCAGGAAGTGCACGCGGGCCCGCTCCAGCAGGGGGGTAGGGCTGTTGGGTTGCGACCAGTACTGGTCGTTCATCAGCCAGCCGAATGTCACGTTGGCCGATGTGACCTTGTCGCCAAGGCCGATCACCAGTTGTTCGGACGAGCCATTCTGGCTGCTGTGCTGGATTTCGTCGGGGTTCAAGGGGCCATCGATGTTGTATTCGGCCACGCCCCAGCCGGCATTGGTCTGGCCGTTGGCGTTGGAAACCACGACCCTGCCTTTGTTGGCGTCGAAGCTGAAGCCCACGGGCAGGTCATCCACGGGTTGGCCATCACGCATGACGGTGGTCAGGTTGGCATTGGCCGAGTTGGGCTTGAGCTCCCAGCGGATGCCCTGGCTGTCGGTAAATTTCAGGCCGCTGACCAGGTAGTCGGAGCTGTCCAGGTAGCGCAGCAATACGTCAGCGGGGATTTCGTTGCCGTTCTTGTCGACGAAGCCGGTGGCTTCGAAGACCATGTAGTCGAAGGCCTGGTTGTTGGCGTCAAGGAGCACTTCCTTGTAGTTGTTGCCATCGGCGACCACGTCCTGGGAGCCGACATACTTGATCTGCTGGGCGGTGACGCCATTGAGGGTTTCGCCGGAGTAGGGCGCGGTGACGGTGCCTGTGGTGGTGCCGATGGCATTGGTCTGGTTGAAGGTGAAAACGCCGTTGGTGGCTTTGCCAGCCAGTACCCCGGCATGGTTCAGCGCACTGTCCATACGCACGCTGGCGCCTTGCAAGGCGACTTGTGCGCCCATCACCGCAGTATTTGCATCCTGGGAGACCGAAGCGGTATTGGCGGTCTTGATCCAGACCACACCTTTGCCCACGTCGATGATTGCGCGACGGTTCCAGGCGGCATCGCCAGTCTGGCCGGCGAGGGCGTCGTCGATCAGGCGCACGTCGCCGGTGGCGTTGATGAACAGGTTGCCGTCCTTGAGCAGGATCGGCGCCTTGATGTACACCGAGCCGCTGTCGTTGTGCTTGTCGGTCCCTTCGTAGGTGCTGACCTGGCCGACATTGCCGCTGGCGATCAGGGCCAGGCTCTTGCCGGCGGCAACGTCCTTGGCGACGATCGGGGCGTTGACGTTGATGCGGTCGCTGGCTTCGACGCGTACATCGTTGTTGGCCAGGGTATCGACGATGGTCTGGGCGCTGATGTCGGTGCCGTTGTCGATGTTGGAGATGTTTGCCACCAGCGGGTCGATCAACCACAGGCCGGCTTGCTGGCCGCCGGAGGCATCGATTTTGGCGTCGCGGGTGATGTTCAGGGTTTTGCCTGAGGTTTCGATCACGCCGCCCTTGGCCCCGCCCTTGGCGCTGGCCTTGCCGGCAAAGCGGGTAGTGCCGTCGGACCAGGCCACCACCTGGCCGCCTTCGCGGGCACCGTCGGCGATCAGCTGTGCACCTTTTTCAACGGTGGTGCTGTTTGCCGAAGGCGAACTCCCTTTACCTTGGAAACTGCCGCCGACTGCGACCGAGCCACCCTTGCCCTGGGTACCGCTGGCATCGACCTTGGCAGTGGATGCCAGGCTGACTTCGTTGCCCAGAACCTTGATTTGGCCGCCATCGCTGCCCTTGGCCGACAAGGTGCCGCTGACCTGGGTGTGGTCGGCATTGCCCAGCACGATGGTGCCGCCCTGGTTGCTGACCGAGTCGGCAATCACCGCACCACCGACGCTGATCACCGAATCCAGGTGCTTGGCGGCGCGCTGTGCGCTCATGGCCACGACGCCGTCGCCTACATCGATGTGCCCGGCGTTGTCGACGCCACCTTTCAATGACGGATCCACCGAGTCCTTCTCGCCCGCAGTACCTCCGACCGCCAGGCTGATCAGGCCATCACCCTGGAAGTCGAGCGAGGCTTGCGGGCCGGTGGCCAGGGTCACTTGCCCTTTGCGCGCCTGGATCACACCACGGTTTTCCACCTGGGCACCGAGCAGCGCGACGACGCCGTTGTCATGCACCGAAATCTCGCCGTCGTTGCGTACCAGGCCCTTGAGCTGGATGTCGAGCTTGCCACTTTCGGCAAAGGCCTTGAGTTGTTCGTCGGTGATCATGCCGGCGCCGGCGATCAAGGCGTTGGCGGAAACCCGCGCGTTGGGCCCAAACCAGATGCCGGCTGGGTTGAGCAGGATGAGTTTGCCATTGGAAGTGAGCATGCCGTAGATGTTCGACGGGTTACCGCCAGTGACCCGGTTGAGGGTGACCGAGCTGCCATCGGGTTGCTGTACGTGCACCTGGTTGTCGGGGCCGATGGAGAATTTCTGCCAGTTGATGCCGGTACGCGGGGTGTGGGTGTCGATGCGCAGTTTGCTGCCGTCCTGGGAGATGCTGGCTGCTCCGGAAATCACTTCGCCCTGTTGCGGCAGGGCATCGCTGGCCAATGTGCTCAGGGCAAAGCCAGATGCACCCAGGGCCAGGACGATCGCCAGGCTCAGGTGTTTGAGCGAGAACTGCGGTAGGGGGGCGCAGGAATGCGTCGTGGTGCTTTTCATGTCCGTGTCACCTCAGAGAGCTGCGGCGCAAGGCAAGGCCGCCGTGTGCCGCTAGTGTTGCGGCGCAGGCGTTGCGGACACGATCAGGGGATCACGAGAGTGCTGTAGTGCTCGCACTACAAAGCAGGGAGGGTAGTACCAGGTTTCGTGGGTTCGAGGGCATGGGCAAAGCGCACTGTAAGGCGTGCCAGCGGCGCAGCGGCGCAGGGCGGATTCAGGCCCAGCTCGCCGTCCATCAACTGGGCCAGCTGTGCGCAGAACACCCGATCGGGGTTCAGCTCGTTGTGCGCCACCTCATGCAGCCGATTTGCTGTCAGCGAGCGGGGGCCGGGCTCCATGATCAATTGCCAGAGAAATTCGGCATGGCTCTGCTCGGTGACCTGCCAGCGCAGGGCGATATCTTCAAGGCCCAGGTACAAGGCGTAGTCACACAGCGCCCGCAGCATTTGCTGGTAGCGCCGCGTATCGACCCAGCCGAACATTGGCTCTGCCTGGGTTTGTAACAGGACGGTGGGCTCGGCAGAGGGCTGGCGGGCATTGAAACGGGCGACTTCTTCGGCGGTGAGCAAGGCCAGATCCGCCGCGCTGGGCAGCAGCACCAGGCTACCGCGCTCGATCCGTACCAGGTCCAGCAGCATCTGGAGCTGCTCGTGCAGTGTTTGCAAGTCTGCCCGGGCCTTGTGCAGCGCGGGGTTGTCTGGCATTTGCCCGGCAAGGCTGCGCATCGACGTCACGCAGCTTTTCAGCAGGTCGAGCAAGTGTTCGCCCGTTTCATGCAGGAATTGGGAGCGGGTGCGGCGCACGGCCTTGCCCAGCTCTCTGGCCTGGGTCAGCGCTGAAATCTCCCTATCCTGGTCGGTGATGTCCACTGCGGAGCAGAGCATCCCGAACGGCTCGCCTTGCTGGTCGCGAACCGGCACGCCCCAACTGCGTATCACCATGCGTCGGTCCTGGTAGCGCAATACATGTTCTACGCTGTAAGGCTCACCGAGGGCAACGGCCTGAAGGTATCCCTGATGCAGCTGCAGCGCCTGTTCGGGCTCCAGAACGTGGCTGTCGTAGACCCGCATGCCGAAAGCTTGCTGCTCGGTAATCTGGTGAAACTCAAGGTGGCGACGGTTACACGCCAGCACGCGGCCTTCGCGGTCGCGCAGGGCCACGGGTATCGGCATGGCCTCGAACATCTGGTGGAATTGCGCTTCATCCAGCTGGCCGGTAACGGTATGCGCAGCCGGCGGTTGTGGGGCGATCCCGACCAACATGCCCTGGCGCCAGGCGATCTCCAGCAATTGGGCCAGTGAGTCGACGTTGAGCTTTTGCTGCAGGCGTGCCTTGTAGGTACTGACGGTGCGGTCGCTGAGGGCCAGCTCGTCGGCAATCTCCTTGTTGCTGCGGCCATTGGCCAGATAACGCAGCACGGTCAGTTCCCGTGCCGACAGGCTGTTTAATTGGTCTTCCTCTGCCTTTAGGCCGATCTGCGGTGCCACGTTGCCCAGCACGTGGCTGGGGAAGTAGCTGTGCCCATGCAAGACGGTGCGCGCGGCCTCGCCCAGCTCGGCGAGGTCATCCTGTTTGCCGATGAAGCCCGTGCCGCCCGCCTGCAGGCACAGCCCGGCGAAGTGCTCGCTGTTTTGCGCGGTGAGGGCCAGGATCGGCACCTTGTTGCCTTCCTGGCGCAGGCGGCGAATGACTTCCAGGCCACCCAGGCGTGGCAAGGCCAGGTCGAGGATCAACAGGTCCGGGGCCCGTTCGCGGGTCTGGCGCAATGCATCGACGCCATTGTCCAGCTCGGCGACAACCTGATGCCCATGGGCTTCGAGCAGTTGGCGTACGGCGTAACGTATCAGCGGTTGCTCATCGGCGATGATGAAGGTTTTCATGTGGCACATCCTTGCACACCCTGGGACAGCGTAGCCCGGTCTCAGGTGTCGCGCAGAAGGTCATGGGCATTGAGCAGCTCAAAGGCGATTTCGGGGTGTTTTTCCAGGCCGCGGCGTATGGCCGTTGGAATGGCCTGGCGAGTCTTGCGGCACAACCCGGGCAGCTCGCCGATCTGAATGACGATGCCGCGCATGGTGCGCACCTCGTTGAACCCCGGGGCGACCTCCACGCGCAGGCCGAGCAGTTCGAACATGCGCCTTTGCATGTGTTCCAGGTCGGTCAGGCTTTGCAGGTTTTCCAGGCGCTCGAGCAGGCGCTTTTCTTCCTGGCGGGTCAGCTGCAGGATGCGCAGGTCGGTGCCGGGGGCCTCCAGCAGGCGCTCGCGGTCACAGATGCAGGCACCTGGTGGGCAGGGTTGGCGGATTGAAATGGCGGGAGTCATGGGGGCAATCATAGTCAAGCGCGGATGGTCTTGGCCATGACCGTTGGGTGGTTTCCGAAGGGGCGGGTTTGTGAGAGCCGGGGTATGTGGCTAATCTGGAAAATGAAGTCGGTTTTTCCCAGATATTTTGCGTCGCCTGCATCGCTGGCAAGCCAGCTCCCACAGGGCCTGGACTGCTTCTGTGGGAGCTGGCTTGTCGGATCGCCGCACCGCAGCGATGAGGCCCTTGCAGGCACCATAGAGTTTCCCCAAGAGCTATGTACTCATGCCGCTCGCACTTGCCGATCTCGACACTGCCCTACCCAAACTGGCCCGCAAGATCCGTGTGCTCGAAGCCCTGGCCTGGCCCGATGGTGTTGAAGAGCAGTTTTTGGCCGATTGGCGTGCCGGCCGCCCAGCCTTGCCGAATGTCACCCTGGAACCCCGTAACCACCAGGCAGAAATCGAAGACCTCGAGGCGCTGGCCAGCCAGTGTGACATCGGTCATCCTGCCGGCCAGTTCATCGCAATAACCGCACGCAGCTATGCCACGGCAGGGCGAATGCTTGGGGCCATCGGCACGCCGGCCTTCGCTCTTTATTCGGCGCAACTGTACCGCCGGCCCGATTTTTACTATCCACGGTCACAGCTGACCGCAATCGATGCCGCGCGCTTTTTTCTCGACACCACCGATGCCTTGCTCGGCGGCCAGCACATCCCGAAAACCGTTTCCGACATTCCAGCCCAGGACTTTGCCGACTGGATGCAACCCAAGCTCGACAGTTTCTTCGGGCCCGACCAGGTCAAGGTCTTGCTCGACCCGGGCCTGGCTTCCAAGGCCATCGCGGGCGCTACCCGTATCCGCCTGCGCTCCAGCGCCTTGTTTTCCGAACTGGACAAGGGCCAACTGCTGCAACACGAGGCCTTCGTCCATGTTGCCACCGCGCAAAATGGCATGCTGCAAACCAACCTGAACTGCCTGGCCCTGGGCGCGCCCCGCACCACGCCGACCCAGGAAGGCATCGCCATGCTCGCTGAGCTGCTGACCGGCAGTATCGACATCCAGCGCCTGCGCCGCATCACCCTGCGTGTGCTGGGTGTGCAGCAGGCGTTAGATGGCGCCGACTTCATCGAAGTGTTCAAGGGCTTTCTGGCAGCGGGCCAGACCGAGGAAGAATCCTTTCGCTCCACCCAGCGTATCTTTCGCGGTGGCGACGTGCGCGGCGGTAGCGCCTTTACCAAAGATGCTTGTTACCTCATGGGCCTGATCAGCGTGCACACGCTGATGCGCGTGGCCATTCGCGACAACCGCCCGGAACTGATCAACCACCTGTTCGCCGGGCGCCTGACCACCGCCGATGTGGTGCGTCTGGCCCCCTTGTTCGAAAACGGCTTTTTGCAACCGCCGCGTTACGTACCGTTCTGGGCCAGGGACATGCGCCTGCTGTCGGCGTTCTTCGCTTTTTCGGCGTTTGCCGGGCGAATCAAGCTGGATTTGATCGATCTGGACCGGTTTATCGCCCTGGAGGAAGAGGGCACTGGTTGAACTGAGTGGTGCGGGCGGTACCCTTTATCTGTGAAGTCTGGCAGTTCAGGGAACGGCGCCCATGCTTAGGCGTCGACCTTTAACACGCCAATCCAGGAGCTCGTCATGAACATTTTGATGGTACTGACCTCACACGACCAACTCGGCAATACCGGCAAGAAGACCGGTTTCTGGCTGGAAGAATTCGCCGCCCCGTATTACGTGTTCAAGGACGCCGGCGCCACCCTGACCCTGGCGTCACCCAAGGGCGGGCAACCACCGCTCGATCCCAAGAGCGACGAGCCGGATGCCCAGACAGAGGCGACAAAACGCTTCAACCAGGACCAGGACGCCCAACGGGCGTTGGCCAATACCCTGAAACTCAATCAGGTGCGGGCTGAGGACTATGACGCGGTGTTTTACCCCGGCGGCCATGGCCCGTTATGGGACCTGGCCGAAGACCGCGACTCCATTAGCTTGATCGAATCTCTGTACGCCTGCGGCAAGCCTGTGGCTGCGGTGTGCCATGCTCCCGGGGTTTTTCGTCACGCCCAAGTGCAGGGCCAGCCCTTGGTCAAGGGCAAGCAGGTCACCGGCTTCACCAATTCCGAAGAGGACGCCGTAGGCCTGAGCGCCGTGGTCCCTTTTTTGGTGGAAGACATGCTCAAAGACAAAGGCGGCCAGTATTCCAAAGGCGCTGACTGGCAACCCCATGTGCGGGTCGACGGCCACCTGATCACCGGACAGAACCCCGCCTCGTCGGAGCAAGCGGCGAAGGCTACGCTGCAATTGCTGGGCAGGGCGTAAACCTGACGTTACCGGGCAACAGCCTGGCCATCGGTCTGGATGAGGGCAATCGCGATGAGCGACAAAGACGATCTGCGCAAGTATTCCTCTTTGGTGGTGGACGGTGTGGAGGCCGCGCCCGCGCGGGCCATGCTGCGTGCGGTGGGTTTCACGGATGAAGACTTCAGAAAGCCACAGATCGGCATCGCCTCCACCTGGTCCATGGTCACGCCGTGCAACATGCATATCGACAAGCTGGCGCTGGAGGCCGAGAAGGGCGCCAATGCCGCCGGTGCCAAGGGTGTCATCTTCAACACCATCACCATTTCCGATGGAATCGCCAACGGTACCGAGGGCATGAAGTATTCCCTGGTGTCGCGGGAGGTCATCGCCGATTCCATTGAAGTGGTGGCAGGCTGCGAGGGCTTTGACGGCCTGGTGACCGTGGGCGGCTGCGACAAGAACATGCCAGGGTGCCTGATCGGCATGGCCCGCCTGAACCGCCCGTCCATCTTTGTGTATGGCGGCACCATCCAGCCGGGCAAAGGCCATACCGATATCATTTCCGTGTTTGAGGCGGTGGGCCAGCATGCGCGGGGAGCTATCAGCGAAATCGAGGTCAAGCAGATCGAGGAAGTGGCGATTCCAGGCCCCGGCTCCTGCGGCGGCATGTACACGGCCAACACCATGGCCTCGGCCATCGAGGCCCTGGGCATGAGCCTGCCGGGCTCCAGTGCCCAGGACGCCATCAGCGGTGAAAAGGCGTCGGACTGTTTCCGTGCCGGCCAGCAGGTGATGGAGTTGCTCAAACGCGACCTCAAGCCACGGGACATCATGACCCGCCAGGCCTTTGAAAACGCCATCCGGGTGGTCATCGCCCTGGCTGGCTCCACCAATGCGGTGCTGCATTTGCTGGCGATGGCCAATGCAGTCGATGTGGAATTGACGCTGGACGATTTCGTACGCCTGGGCAAGGACACGCCGGTGGTCGCCGACTGGCGTCCCAGCGGCAAGTACATGATGAGCGAGCTGGTCGCCATTGGCGGTATCCAGCCGCTGATGAAACGCATGCTCGATGCCGGCATGTTGCATGGCGACGTGCTCACGGTTACCGGCAAGACCCTGGCTGAAAACCTGGAAAACGTCAGCGACTACCCGCCGGGCCAGGACGTGATCCTGCCCTTTGACCGGCCCGTCAAGAAGGACTCTCACCTGGTTGTGCTCAACGGTAACCTCGCGCCCACGGGCGCTGTGGCAAAGATAACCGGCAAGGAAGGCCTGCGCTTCGAGGGTACGGCCCGGGTCTACCATGGCGAGGAGGGCGCACTGGCAGGGATACTCAACGGCGAGGTCAAGGCTGGCGATGTCATTGTGATCCGCTACGAAGGCCCCAAGGGTGGGCCGGGCATGCGCGAAATGCTTTCGCCGACGTCTGCGGTCATGGGCAAGGGGTTGGGCAAGGACGTGGCATTGATTACCGATGGCCGTTTTTCCGGCGGCTCTCATGGTTTCGTGGTCGGGCATATCACGCCTGAAGCCTTTGAGGGCGGCCCCATTGCGCTGATCGAGAACGGCGACAAGATCACCATCGACGCCGAAACCCGGCAGATCACGGTCGATGTCAGCGACGCCGCGCTGGCCGAACGCAAGCTGCGCTGGGTCAGGCCACCCCCCAAATACACACGCGGGGTCCTGGCCAAATATGCCAAGACCGTGTCCAGTGCATCGGAAGGGGCCGTTACGGACAAATACCTATGAGCGATGTTCAGATCGGCCATTATCGAGGGAGCGGCGCATGTTAGAGGACATATCCATATCCACCACCGACCTGGCGTTATTGCAACTGGGGCGCCGCTTGCAGGCGGATGGTTACCGCTTCATCACCCCGACACCGCTGACCCACGAGCGGGTCAACCAGCGTGCCAGCGGCGAAGTTGCGCACAGCGTGCGTGATATTTTCGGTTGGTCCCGACCGTTTCTCCCAGGGCTGTTGTCGCCAGACGAGCAAGACCAATTGCAACAGGCCGGGGTACTGGAACAACAGCAGGGGCTCTGGAAAAGCCGGGTGCGCTGGTCAAGCCTGGATGAAATGTTGTTCGTACACTCGGCCTATCCCACCCAAGCCTGCGATGCGGTGTTTTTCGGCCCGGACAGTTACCGCTTTGCCCGGCTGGTCCATGGGCACCTGCAGCAGAGCTTTGCGCCCATCCGCCGGGCTGCCGATATCGGCTGCGGCGCCGGGATCGGTGCGATCATCATTGCCCGGGCGCGGCGTGAGGCCCAGGTCCTGGCGTTGGACATCAACCCGGCAGCGTTGCGCATGACGGCGATCAACGCCGCGCTGGCGGAAGTTGCGAACATCGAGCTTGCACCCAGCGACCTGTTGCAGGATGTCGATGGTTATTTCGACCTGATCGTTGCCAATCCGCCTTACTTGGCCGACCCGTTGAACCGTGCCTACCGCGATGGTGGTGGCAGCCTCGGTGCCGGCTTGTCCCTGCGCATTGTCGATCAAGCCATGCCGCGTTTGGCGCCGGGAGGTTCCCTGGTGCTCTACACCGGGGTTGCGATGGTCGATGGTCGCGATCCATTTTTCGATGCCGTGCGCACGCGCCTGGCGTCCCCCCTGTTCGGCTGGACCTATCAAGAGCTGGACCCGGATGTCTTTGGCGAAGAACTGCTGACGCCCGGTTACCAGACAGTGGAGCGCATAGCGGTGGTAGCCCTGATCGTGACCCGCACCGGCCCGGGTCTCGGGGGGCATGTGGATGAGCAGATGCCGGAACGCGCACATTGAACTCTTCAGTGTCCGGTTAGCAGCAGCTACGGGGCATTCTGCGTTTTGCGCACTTATTGCAACGCGCCTTGCTTGCGTTCACCCATAGGCGACAGGCCAAAGAAGCGGCTATAGCATTTGGAAAAATGCGCAGGCGAGGCAAAGCCGCAGGCCAGGGCGATATCTCGCACCTGGGACTCACTGCGCAGCAGCAACTGCCGCGCCCGGGACAGGCGCAA
Source organism: uncultured Pseudomonas sp. (assembly GCA_964453495.1). Taxonomy (GTDB): domain Bacteria; phylum Pseudomonadota; class Gammaproteobacteria; order Pseudomonadales; family Pseudomonadaceae; genus Aquipseudomonas. Next base: position 16,311 of record CAYVPI010000107.1, read on the forward strand.
CTCCAGGTAGTACTGGCTTGGCGTACGTTGCAGGTACTTGTGGAACAGCCGTTCCAGCTGGCGCACCGACACTTCGTTCAAACTGGCCAGTTCTTCCAGGCCTACCGGCTCTTCCAGATTGGCTTCCATGATCGCAACTACCTGGCTGAGCTTGGGTTGTGAGGTTCCCAGTTTGCTGCGTAGCGGCACCCGTTGTTGCTCGCGCGCACCGCGCACCCGGTCACACAACAGCAACTCGGCAGCCCTTGAGGCGATCTCGGCACCGTCGGGCTCGCGGGCGACCAGCTGCAAGGTCATGTCCATGGAGGCGACACCACCTGAACAGGTGTAGCGGTCGCGGTCCAGTTCAAACAGCTGGTTGGAAATGATGATGCCCGGGAAGCGATCCTTCAGCGCTTCAATGTCTTCCCAGTGAATGGTGCAGCGATAACCCTTGAGCAGGTCGGCGCGGGCCAGCAGGTGGCTGCCGGTGCAGATGCCGCCCAGGGGAATATGCTGGTGGGCCAGCTTGCGCAACCAGTTCAACAGAATCCGGCTGCTTTGGTCGGAAACGATCGGGTTGGCTCCCACGACAAAGAGGATGTCCAGTGGCGGGGCGTCTTCGATCGAGTGATCGGGCAATACACGCATGCCATTGCTGGCGGCCACCGGCTCGTGATTGGCGGCAATGATGATGGTTCGATAGAGCGTCCGGTGCGCGGCCATGTTGGCCATGCGCAGGGTCTCTACTGCCGAGGCAAAGCCGATGGTGGTGAAGTTCGGCAGTACCAGAAAGCCAATGGTCTTGACCGGCTGTGGCACGTTGGCCGAATTCTGGGCCGCGTTGGTTCCCTTCAATGTCCTGGCCATGTTCTTTCCTCTTCTGCATCGGTAATGCGTTCTGCGGCCTAAGCATCGAGACATCGCAATACGGGCTGTTTTTCTTGTTGGCATGCCTGCGTCCAGGCACTGCGATATTACACCTTGCGCGGTGCGCTTGACTGGCCCTTGGCGGGTCTGCCGGGCATTTCGATGTCGATATCAGACAAATGCGCCAGCTGCCGTTTTTGCACAATCGGCCCAACAAAAAAAACAGCGACGGAAGGTCTCCGTCTCGAGGAGTGCATATGTTCAGCAAACACGATCAGATCCAGGGTTACGACGATGCACTGCTGGCGGCGATGACTGCCGAGGAGCAGCGTCAGGAACATCACATCGAACTGATCGCCTCGGAGAACTACACCAGCCAGCGTGTGATGCAAGCCCAGGGCAGCGGCCTGACCAACAAGTATGCCGAAGGCTACCCGGGCAAGCGTTACTACGGCGGTTGCGAGCATGTCGACGTGGTCGAGCAGCTGGCCATCGACCGCGCCAAGCAGCTGTTCGGCGCAGACTACGCTAATGTGCAGCCGCACTCCGGCAGCCAGGCCAACGCCGCGGTGTACCTGGCCCTGCTGCAAGCCGGTGACACCGTGCTGGGCATGAGCCTGGCCCACGGCGGCCACCTGACCCACGGCGCCAAGGTCAGCTTCTCCGGCAAACTGTACAACGCAGTGCAGTACGGCATCGACACCACTACCGGCCTGATCGACTACGACGAGGTCGAGCGCCTGGCCATCGAGCACAAGCCGAAGATGATCATCGCTGGTTTCTCGGCCTATTCGAAAACCCTGGATTTCCCGCGCTTCCGCCAGATTGCCGACAAGGTCGGCGCTTATCTGTTCGTCGACATGGCCCACGTCGCCGGCCTGGTCGCCGCCGGCCTGTACCCCAACCCGCTGCCTTATGCCGACGTGGTCACCACCACGACCCACAAGACCCTGCGCGGTCCGCGTGGCGGCCTGATCCTGGCACGCAGCAACGAGGCGCTGGAGAAGAAGCTCAACGCCGCGGTGTTCCCGGGCGGGC
>CAYVPI010000108.1:0-17834 GCA_964453495.1 uncultured Pseudomonas sp.
AGTCAGGCGCGCCAACGCCAACGGGCGTGAGCCTTGATAACGCGCATCAAGAGTTTGCTGACGATCAACACGGGAAAGGTCTCATTCATACGTCCCGGCACAGTAGCCTACCCGAGCACAGGGCGCAATATCACTCTGGCGGAGCGAGGTAATAGTTAGACTTAACCTGACATGTTCAGTCATTCGCAGTATTTGGTACTGTCGTACCGCATCACTAAAAAAACAACAAAAAGGATCTTTGTATGATCAGGCAGTTGCTCGCTGTACCCTGCGCCATCTCCTTGCTAACCCTCGCTTGCACCCAGGCACTTGCCGCACCTTCCCCTTATTCCACCATGGTGGTGTTCGGCGATAGCCTTTCCGATGCCGGGCAGTTCCCCGATACAGCCGGCCCTGCCGGCGCAACCCAACGCTTTACCAACCGAACCGGGCCGACCTATCGCAATGGCAGCGGTGAAATCTATGGCGCCGTGTCACCTACCCTGCTGGGGGCACAACTGGGAATCGCACCGGCAGATCTTGGCGCCTCCACATCGCCAACCAACGCCGTGCTGGGCATTGCCGACGGCAACAACTGGGCCGTCGGCGGCTACCGCACCGACCAGATCCTCGACTCGATCACCAACGAGTCGCAAGTGGTCATTCCTCCAGGCAACCCCGGCGCCGGCACGGTATTGCGCAGCCGACCCGGCTATTTGACCGGTGGCCTCCAGGCAGACCCCAATGCGCTTTATTACATCAGCGGTGGCGGCAACGACTTCCTGCAGGGGCGTGTGCTCAATCCGGCCCAGGCCGGTGCCGCGGCAGACCGCCTGGCTGCCAGCGCCAGCGCACTGCAACAAGGCGGTGCGCGTTACATCATGGTCTGGCTACTGCCTGACCTGGGCCTGACACCGGCAATCAATGGCACCCCCCAACAGGCCGGTACATCTGCACTCAGTGCTTTATTCAACCAACGACTGGTCAGCCAACTGGCGCAGATCGACGCTGAAATCATCCCGCTGAATATCCCGCTGTTGATCCAGGAAACCGTCTCCGCCCCTGCCCAGTTCGGTCTAGCGACCGGGCAAAACCTGGTGGGTACGTGCTTCAGCGGCAATGGCTGTGTGGAAAACCCGCTCTTTGGTCTCAACAGTGCCACGCCAGACCCGACCAAACTGCTTTTCAACGATTCCGTACACCCCACCATTGCAGGTCAACGGTTGATCGCCGATTACGCCTACTCCCTGCTGTCCGCCCCCTGGGAAGTGACGCTGCTTCCGGAAATGGCCCATGGCACCCTGCGCGCCCATCAGGACGAACTGCGTAATCAATGGCAAACCGAATGGCAACCTGTTGGCCAGTGGCAAGCCATTGTGGCGGCGGGCGGGCAGGACCTTGATTTTGACGCCCAGAACAGCGCCGCCAGCGCCGATGGCCACGGTTACAACCTGACCATTGGTGGCAGCTATCGCCTGAGCGAAGCCTGGCGTGCCGGAATCGCGGCGGGCGCCTACCGGCAGAAGCTCGAAGCCGGCTCACAGGACTCCGACTACAAACTCAACAGTTACCTGGCCACAGCGTTCCTGCAGTTCCAGCAAAACCGTTGGTGGGCCGATGCCGCCGTCACCGGCGGCAAGCTCGACTACGACAACCTGGAGCGTACTTTCGCCCTGGGGGTCAACAACCGCGCTGAAAAAGGCGATACCGATGGGGACCTTCTGGCATTCAGCGCGCGCCTTGGCTATGACATTGCGCAACCCGGTAGTCAGTGGCACCTGTCACCGTTCATCAGTGCTGACTATGCCAAGGTGGAAGTCGATGGTTATTCCGAGGAGGGCGCGCGCTCCACGGCCTTGACCTTTGACGATCAGCAACGCGACTCCCGCCGCCTGGGCGTGGGCCTACAAGGCAAATATCAAGTGGCGCCGCAAACCCTGCTGTTTGCCGAGGTTGCCCATGAGCGTGAATACGAGGACGACGTCCAGGACCTGACCATTGCCCTCAACAGCCTGCCCAACAATGACTTCACCCTGACCGGTTATACGCCGCAGAAAGACCTGGACCGCGCGACCCTGGGAGTCAGCCAGAAACTGACGTCGGATTTGTCGCTGCGTGCCGGCTACAACTGGCGCAAGAACGATGATGTCACCCAGCAGGGCGTCAACCTGGCCCTGACGCTGGATTTCTAGCCCAAAACGACGACGCTCGCATTGCGCGAGCGTCGTTTACCTCAAGCCGGGGTCAAGCCTCGGTTTGCGGCGTCTGTTCCGCCAGCGCCACCGCACGAAACATGGCCCGACGCTTGTTCAGGGTTTCTTCCCATTCCAGCGCAGGTACCGAGTCCGCAACAATGCCGCCACCGGCCTGTACGTGCAGTTCGCCGTCCTTGATCACCGCCGTACGAATAGCAATGGCGGTGTCCATGTTGCCGTTCCAGGCCAGGTAACCGACTGCGCCGCCATACACGCCACGCTTGACCGGCTCCAGCTCGTCGATAATCTCCATGGCACGAATCTTCGGCGCACCGGACAGGGTACCGGCCGGCAGAATGGCGCGCAGGGCGTCCATGGCGCTCAAGCCTTTCTTCAGCTCACCGGTGACGTTGGAGACGATGTGCATCACGTTGGAATAACGCTCGATCACCATCTTCTCCGTGACCTTGACCGTACCGGTTTCGGAAACCCGACCGGTGTCGTTGCGGCCCAGATCGATCAGCATCAGGTGCTCGGCGATCTCCTTGTCATCAGACAGCAGGTCCTCTTCCAGGGCCCGGTCCGCCTCTTCATTGGCACCGCGCGGGCGAGTGCCGGCAATCGGCCGTACGGTGACCAGGTTGTCTTCGACGCGTACCAGCACCTCAGGCGAGCTGCCGACCACGTGGAAATCGCCGAAGTTGAAGAAGTACATGTAAGGCGTCGGGTTAAAGCAACGCAGCGCACGATAGAGATCGATGGGCGCCGCCTTGAAGTCGATCGACATGCGTTGCGAAGGCACGACTTGCATGCAATCGCCCGCCAGGATGTATTCCTTGATGGTGTCGACCGCGCGCTCGTAATCGCCCTGGGTGAAACTGGAGCGGAACACCGGCTCTGCAGCTTGCTGGCGGGAAAAATCCAGGCCACGGCGAGGGGTGATCGGCTGGCGCAGTTTGTCCAGCAATTGCTCGAGCTGGGCCAGGCCGTTTTCGTAGGCGTTTTCCTGCGCAGGGTCGGCCAGTACGATTGCGTGCATCTTGCCGGCCAGGTTGTCGAACACCACCACGGCATCGGAGACCATTAGCAGGATATCCGGCACGCCCAACGGGTCCGGGTTCGGGCACTGGCCCAGGCGCTTCTCCACATAACGAACGCAGTCATAGCCGAAGTAACCCACCAGGCCGCCATTGAAACGGGGCAGACCGGCAATGGTCGGCACCTTGTAGCGGTCCTTGAAGGACTCAACGAACGCCAACGGGTCTTCTACTTCATGCCGCTCGATTTCTTTACCATCATGGGTCACTACTACCTGATAACCATGCACACGCATGACCGTGCGGCATGGCAGGCCGATGATGGAATAGCGCCCCCACTTCTCGCCGCCTTGCACCGACTCCAGCAGATAGGAGTTGGGCTCATCGGCCAGCTTCAGGTAGATCGACAGCGGCGTGTCGAAGTCGGCCAGGGTTTCGCAGGCAAGCGGGATACGGTTATAGCCGGCAGCGGCCAAACGCAGGAATTCTTCGCGGGTCATGATCAACCTCGTGGTTTGAGGGTGTAACGGTCAGGTAGGCAAACACGCCGGTCAGGCCGGCCAGAGAAAAGTCAGGCGCGCCAACGCCAACGGGCCAGTGCCTTGATGACTTTCATCCAGAGTTTGCGAGTGACCACCACGATTGAATCTCTAGGGGGGGAGGATTGAGCGTGCGCCAACGTTATCCCAGTGGCCGGCTCTAAGCAACCGGGGAGCAAGGCCCTCAGGTTGTCGATGACCAGAGAAGGCGATTCCTCACTGATCGGCCGGCCATGGTTGTAGCCGTAGGTCAGCGCCACACTGGCAACCCCAGCCGCCTTGGCTGCCTGGATATCGTTGCGAGAATCGCCGACAAACACTGCCTGGCTGGGCGCCACGCCGGCCATTTGCATCACGAACAACAAGGCCGCTGGATCCGGCTTCTGTTGTGGCAGGGTATCGCCGCCGATGATCCAACGGAAATAACGCCCCAGCTTCAAATCGTCCAGCAGCGGCGCAACGAAGCGTTCCGGCTTGTTGGTGATCAGGGCCATTTCAACGCCGTGCTTGTGTAACCACTTCAAGGTGTCGCGTACACCGGGATAGACCGCTGTTTGCTTATGGCTGCCGGCATAGGCCTCCATGAAAATTTCCAGGGCCTTCTCGGCTTCGCTTTCATCGACCTGGTCGTGGTCGATATCGCCGGCCAGGGCGCGCCGCACCAATACCCGCGCGCCATTGCCGATCCACAGGCGCACCGCTTCGACACCGACCGGTGCGCGGCCCAGGGAGAGCAGCATTTTTTCCACTGCCGCCGCCAGGTCTGGAACAGAATCGATCAGAGTACCGTCAAGATCGAACATCACCAGCCTTGGCAGACGTCCTGGAAACAGCTGCTCAAAGCCACTCATGGGCGAGCCAGCGCCAGCTCGGCGCGCATCTTCTCGATGACCTGCTGGTAATCCGGTGCGTTGAAGATGGCCGAACCGGCAACAAAGGTGTCGGCCCCGGCAGCGGCGATTTCGCGAATGTTGTTCACGTTGACCCCACCGTCGATTTCCAGGCGGATATCGCGACCACTGGCATCGATCAAGGCACGCGCTTCGCGCAGCTTGTCCAGTGTACCGGGAATGAATTTCTGCCCGCCAAAACCTGGGTTGACGCTCATCAGCAAGACCATGTCGACCTTGTCCATCACGTATTTGAGCACGTCCAGCGGAGTCGCCGGGTTGAATACCAGGCCGGCCTTGCAGCCACCGTCCCGAATCAACTGTAGCGAACGATCCACATGAAGCGAGGCTTCCGGATGGAAGGTAATGTAGGTCGCACCCGCGTCGATGAAGTCGCCAATGATACGGTCGACCGGGCTGACCATCAGGTGCACGTCGATCGGTGCGGTCACGCCATACTTGCGCAGGGCGGTACAGACCATCGGGCCAATCGTCAGGTTAGGAACGTAGTGGTTGTCCATGACATCGAAATGCACGATATCGGCGCCGGCGGCGAGAACATTGTCGACTTCTTCGCCCAGGCGAGCGAAATCCGCGGAAAGAATGGACGGAGCAATAGCGAAGGGCTGCATGGCGCACCTGTAAGGGCTGAATCACGGTGGCGCGCATTGTACCTCAGCAAGTGGGCTGCGGGCGCTGACCTCGGTCAATCCAGACAAAAGCCCTGCTGGGCGAACCATACAGGGCTTCGAGGTGGAGCTTTAACGTCTGGTCAGGCCTCAGGCCGGCTGGGTGCGCAGCTTTTCGCTGCGCCCGCGCAACCATTCCAGGGTCAACAGCAGGACCACCGAGAAGGCGATCAACAGGGTCGCGGCGGCAGCGATGGTCGGGCTGAGGTTCTCGCGGATACCGCTGAACATCTGCCGTGGCAGGGTCGCCTGCTCGGGGCCGGCCAGGAACAGCGTCACCACCACTTCATCGAACGATGTGGCGAAGGCGAACAGTGCACCGCTGATGACGCCAGGCGCAATCAGGGGCAGGGTCACCCGGCGGAACGTCGTCAGCGGCGAAGCACCGAGGCTGGCGGCTGCCCGGACCAGGTTGTGGTTGAAGCCCTGCAAGGTAGCCGACACCGTGATGATCACGAACGGCACGCCCAGCACCGCATGCACCAGGATCAACGAGGTATAGCTATTGCCCATGCCCAGCGGTGCGAAGAACAGGTAGGCCGCCACGCCGATGATCACCACCGGCACCACCATGGGTGAAATCACCAGGGCCATGACCAGCGCCTTGCCGCGAAAATCACCACGGGTCAGGCCGATTGCAGCCAGGGTGCCGAAAATCATGGCAATTACCGTCGCGGCGGGTGCCACGATGATGCTGTTTTTCAATGCCCGCATCCATTCTGCGGAACCGAAGAAGTCCTGGTACCAGTGCAGGGAGAAACCTTGCAATGGGTAGACGAGGAAGCTGCCGGAGTTGAAGGACAGCGGAATGATCACCAGCACCGGCAGGATCAGAAACAGCAGGATCAAGCCGCAGAGGATGCGCAAACTGTAGAACCAGACCCGCTCGACGGGCGACATGTAGGGGCTCAGCATGTTGACTCTCCTCAGCTCAGGCGCAGGCGGCTGGCGCCGACCAGCCAGCTATAGATCAGATACAGGATCACGGTTGCCAGCAACAGCAAGCCGCCCAGCGCCGTGGCCATGCCCCAGTTGATGCTGGTGTTGGTATAGAAAGCCACGAAGTAGCTGACCATCTGATCGTTCGGGCTGCCCAACAACGCGGGGGTGATGTAGTAACCGATAGCCAGGATGAACACCAACAGGCAACCGGCGCCCACGCCTGCGTAGGTTTGCGGGAAATACACGCGCCAGAAGCTGGCGAATGGATGGCAGCCCAGGGAAATCGCCGCTCGCATGTACGTCGGCGAAATTCCTTTCATCACGCTATAGATCGGCAGAATCATGAACGGCAGCAGGATGTGCACCATCGAGATGTACACACCCACGCGGTTGAACACCAGTTCCAGCGGCTTGTCGATCACGCCCATGCTCATCAGGGCACTGTTGATCAGGCCACCCGATTGCAGCAGCACAATCCAGGCCGCGACCCGCACCAGGATCGAGGTCCAGAACGGCAGCAACACCAGGATCATCAGCAGGTTGCTCTGGCGCGCCGGCAAGTTGGCCAGCAGGTACGCCAACGGATAGGCCAGCACCAGGCAGATGGCGGTAATGACCAGGCCCATCCAGAAGGTACGGGCAAAAATGTCCAGGTAGATCGCCTGGTCAGGCGTGGCCGGGGCCAGTTCGCCCAAGTCATCGATGCGGTGGTCGACCGCTGCCAGCAGGTAGAACGGTGTGACGGCGCTGGTGTTACGGCGGATCGCCTGCCAGTAGGCTGGGTCGCCCCAACGCTCGTCAAGTTGCTGCATGGCTTCTTTATAGGAAGCAGGCTCAGCCTTGAACGGCAAGGCGCGAGCGGTTTTTGCCAGCAGGCTGCGGTAGCCGGCCAGCTCCATGTTCAGGCGCTTGGAAAGATCACCCAGGGTTTGACTCTTGCGCGATTCAGCCAGGTCTTCGCTCAGAGCCTTGTATACCGGCTCATCCGGCAGGCTCTTGCCATCCCAGTTGGCTACCGCGGCCACGGTACGCGGCAGGCCGCCCACCACTTCAGGGTTACCGACGCTCTTGTAGAGCAGCGCAACGATAGGCACCAGGAAAACCAGCAGCAAGAACAGCACCAGCGGTGCGATCAAGGCCTGGGCTTTCCAGCGATTGACCCGCTCGGCGTGGGCCAGGCGCTGTTTCAGGCTTGGGCCGGCTTCCTGTTTCAGGGGCACTGCGATGGCCATAGCGAACTCCGAAATCTTGAACAAAGGGGGGCGTCACCCACAGGTGACACCCCGGCGGCACGGGTTACTTGGCAGCCCAAGCGTTGAAGCGTTGTTCCAACTGCTCACTGTTGTCAGCCCAGAAGGCCACATCGATCTGCACCTGGTTGGCGATGTTTTCCGGGGTGGTCGGCATGTCCTTCAGGATCGCCTTGTCCAGCAACGGGACTGCCTTGGAGTTGGCCGGGCCGTAGGCGATATTCTCCGAGTAGGTCTTTTGCTGTTCAGGGGCGACGGTGAACGCGATGAACTTTTTGGCTTCGTCGGCATTCTTCGCACCTTTAGGGATAGCCCAGGCGTCGAAGTCGTAGATGCCGCCGTTCCAGACCACCTTCAGGTTGCTTTCTTTCTGTACCGACGCGATACGGCCGTTGTAGGCCGAGCTCATGACCACGTCACCGGAGGCCAGGTACTGTGGAGGCTGAGCACCGGCTTCCCACCACTGGATGCTTGGCTTGAGTTCGTCGAGCTTCTTGAAGGCGCGGTCCTGGCCTTCCTTGGTGCCCAGCACCTTGTAGACGTCCTTGGGCGCTACGCCGTCGGCCATCAGGGCGAATTCCAGGGTGTACTTGGCGCCTTTACGCAGGCCGCGCTTTCCTGGGAACTGCTTGGTGTCCCAGAAGTCGGCCCAGCTGGTCGGTGCGGATTTCAGTTTGTCGGCGTTGTAGGCCAACACGGTCGACCACACGAAGAAGCCTACACCGCATGGCTGGATAGCACCTTTGACGTAGTCGCTTTCATCGCCGAATAGCGCTGGGTCGAGCTCCTCGAACATGCCTTCGTCACAGCCGCGTGCCAGTTCCGGTGATTCGACTTCCACCAGGTTCCACGACACGCTTTTGGTGTCGACCATGGCTTTGACCTTGGCCATCTCACCGTTGTACTCACCGGCGACGATCTTGCCGTTACCGGCCTTTTCCCAAGGTGCGTAGAAGGCTTTTTCTTGAGCGGCCTTGTTGGCGCCGCCGAAGGAGATGACGGTCAGGTCCGCTGCTGCCATGGCCTGGGCCGCGCACATCATGCCCAGCGTCAGGGCGGTAAGTTTCAAGTGTTTGAGCATTTATTATTATCTCCGCAGTACAGGATTGGTGAAGCAAACCTTCAAACAGCCTCTAACGGATCAAGCGCACGAGCGTGCTCGACCTCCCAGCCAAGCGGTACCACATCGCCCACGGCCAGGGCTGGATCGAGCTCGGCAATTGGCTGTTTAACGAAGAAGTCCGACTTACCGCACACCTCCATACGCACGCGCACGTGGTCGCCCAGGTAGATGAACTCTTCCACGCGCCCGGAGAAGCGATTGATGCAGCTCTCACTGTGGCCATTGAGGCGCACACGTTCCGGACGGATCGACAGGGTCACCGGCTCGCCCGGTGCCCCGACGTTAACGGCCAACGCTTCGACTTTCTCGCCACGGGCAAGGCCGATGGTGCAACGCTCTCCGTCCTGGCTCAGCAGGCGGCCGTTGATGCGGTTGTTTTCACCGATAAAGTTGGCGACGAAGGTGTTCTTCGGCTCTTCATAAAGAGTGCGCGGGTCGGCGATCTGCTGGATCTCGCCTTGATGGAACACCGCTACCCGGTCGGACATGGTCAGGGCTTCGCCCTGGTCGTGGGTCACGTAGACCACGGTCACCCCCAGACGCTGGTGAATGTGCTTGATTTCCATCTGCATGTGTTCGCGCAACTGCTTGTCCAGGGCACCGAGCGGCTCATCCATCAGTACCAGTTGCGGTTCGAACACCAGCGCTCGCGCCAGGGCCACGCGCTGTTGCTGGCCACCGGACAGTTGGCCGGGGTAGCGTTGTGCGAACGTATTGAGCTGGACCATGTTCAGCACGCGCTTCACCCGCTCGCTGATATCGGTCTTGCTCAGGTTGCGGACCGTCAGCGGGAATGCCAGGTTCTCGGACACGGTCATGTGCGGGAACAGGGCGTAGTTCTGGAACACCATGCCGATGTCGCGTTTGTGCGGCGGCACGTTATTGATGGCCCGCCCGTCCAACAGGATTTCGCCGGCAGTAGGGGTTTCGAAACCCGCCAACATCATCAGGCTGGTGGTCTTGCCCGAACCCGAAGGCCCCAGCAAGGTCAGGAACTCGCCTTTGCGAATGTCCAGGTTGAGGTCTTTGACGATCAGATTCTCACCGTCGTAGCTCTTTTGCACGCCACGGAAGCTGACCAGCACCTCGCCTGCCCCAGCGCTCGAATTCACCTCGCTCATACCCACACCTTTTTGTTTGATGACTGCCGTGGATTAAGCCTAGTGAAGGCTGGGCGTCACGCAAATCGGGGGGTAGGAGAGATTGGCATCAGCCGGTTGGAAGGGGGCTTGTAGGGATTGCCCTACATGGGTGGCGCTTTTGGATATGTTGGAGGGCCTTTAGGGCCTCATCGCGGGCAAGCCCGCCCCTACAAACACCGCGCGAACCTTGTAGGAGCGGGCTTGCCCGCGATGAGGCCCTAAAGATCAAACCCCGTCGCTTCCAGACAACCCACCCCTTCAAACCAACTTATGCTCCATCGCATACTTGACCAGTTCCGCCAGCGACGTGACGTTGAGCTTCTGCATCAACCGCGCCTTATGGGTGCTGATCGTCTTGTTGCTAAGGGCCAACTGCTGGGCGATATCGTTGACGTTCGCACCCTGAGCCAGGCGCTCGAACACCGAAAACTCACGTTCGGACAACAGCGAGTGCAACGGTCGAGAATCGGTCAGGCCCACTTCGAAAACCATGCGATCGGCCAGTTCCGGGTCAATATAGCGCCCACCGCCAGCGACCCGACGAATGGCTGTCAGCAGCAAGGAAGGATCGCTGTCTTTGGTCGCATAACCGGCAGCGCCTATCTTCAATGCACGGGCGGCCATTTGCGCCTCGTCGTGCATCGACAACACCAGAATGGCCGGGGGATTGTTCAAGGCGCGGATACGCGGAATCGCCTCCAGGCCATTGACCCCGGGCATGGAAATATCCAGCAGGACCACTTCGCACTCGGTGTGGCGCAAGGTATCGAGCAATTGCTCGCCGTTGCAGGCCTCCCCGGCCACGACCAGGTCCTTGGCCAGCCCAATCAGCTGCTTGATGCCTTCTCGAACGATGGTGTGGTCTTCAGCCACCAGTACACGAATCAATGCCACTCTCCTATTTCAACGGGATGCATATGCTCAGGCTGGTGCCCTCGCCCGGTTCGCTGTCCAGCTCCAGGCTACCGCCAAGCATCAATACGCGCTCGCGCATGCCGACCAGGCCGAATGACACGGCTCGCTCGGCGCTCAGGTCAAAACCGCAGCCGTCATCGATGACTGTCATGCACAGCACCTGTTCACTGAGCGTCAGGCCAATTTGTACAGTATGCGCCTGGGCGTGACGCATGACATTGGTCAAGGCCTCTTGCAAAATCCGGAACAGGCCGATGGCCTTGGCGTCGCTTAAGGGCGGCAGGTTATCCGGCACATCCACCAGACAAGGTATCTGCGTGCGCGCCTCGAAGCGCCTGGCCTGCCATTCGATAGCCGAGCCGATGCCGGCGTCCAGGATGGGCGGGCGCAGTGCCGTGGCCACATCGCGTACCAGCTGAAACAGCTGCGCTATCAAGCGTTTCATGCTGTTGAGCCGTTCGTGGAGGCCCGGATCAAGGTCGGCATAGGCCAGCTCGCACATCGACGTTTCCAGCTTGAGCACGGTGAGCATCTGCCCCAGCTCATCGTGTACCTCACGGGCGATGCGCGCCTTTTCTTCCTCACGCACGCTTTCCAGGTGCGCCGACAGCTCACGCAATTGCTCCTGGGAGCTGGCCAGGGCCAACTCAATGCGCTTGCTTTCGGTGATATCCCAGACGATTCCGTCCCAGACTACCCGGCCGTCACCCAGGCCGCGGGTGATCGCCTTGATCTCGGCCCACCGTTCCTGCCCCTGACGGGTGAGGATTCGCCCCTGCCAGGTCCAGTCCCGGTCGGTGTCCAGCGCCTGATCCTGAGTCCGGTGATAATTGGCCCGGTCGTCCGGGTGCACCAGGTTGCGCAGGCCCATGTCCGGATGACGCAGGATGGCCGGTGAGTAACCCACCATGCTTTCGCTACCTTCACTGATGTAAGCGAATTCCAACGGGCCACCGGCCTCGGCGCGCTCCAGGCGAAACACCAGGCCCGGTACGTTGGCGGCAATTCCCTGCAGGCGGGCTTCGCTCTCCTGCAGGGCGGCCAGGGCCCGGCGACGTTCGGTGACATCGGTCAGGAACACCACCAGGTACTCGGCATCGCGAAAACGCAAAAAGCTCAACGAGACATCGGTTGGCAGGATACTGCCATCGGCGCGGACGCACTGGGTCTCGAAACTCTGCGGGGCCTCTTCGCTGGAGCGGGCGCGCTTCCATAGGTTGAGCCAACGGTCCATGTGCAGCTGCGGATCGAAGTCGATCAATGGCCTGTTGATCACCCCACCCTGGACGTAACCGAGCATGGCTTCGGCCGCCCGGTTGGCATACCGCACATGACTGTCCCAATTGACCCACAAAATGCCGACCGTGCTCTGATCGATGGAGAACTGGGTCAGGCGCAGGGCCTCTTCGCTGGCGCGCCGCAGGGCAAGGTCCTCGCGGGCTACCAACAGGGAATGTTCGAGGGCCCGCTGCTGGCGACGCTGCCAGGTCATGATAGCCATGCAGGCCAGCGTCAGCACCGCCAGCAACAGGCAGAGGTTCTGCCAAAAGCCCGGCGACTGGGTCAGGCGCGGGTATTTTGGCTGCAACCAGCGGCCGTGCAGTTGTTCCAGATCCTTTGCGGGTATCGCGTGCAGGCCGGCCTCCAGGATCCGGGCCAATTGCGGCCAGTCAGCCCGTGAAGCGACCCGCAGCAACTGCGGCAAACCGATGTCGCCGACAACCACCAGGCTGGAAAACTCGGACTCGCGCGATAGCCGGCCGAGCTGCGCTTCATCGACCACTGCATAGCTGGCCTGTTCGCTCAACAGCAGCTGCAGTGCTTCGCGCTCCAACGGGACGCCCTGCAGATTAAGATTTGGATAGGTCGAGCGCAGATAATCGGCCACGGCGCTGGGCATGCGTACGGCTACCCGTTCTTCATTGCCGAGCTTTTCCAGGTCGATCGTCATGACACCATTGCGCGCTCCGACCACCAGATGCGGCACACGCATATAGGGGTCGGAATACAACCAGATACGCAGCCCCGCCGGGGTCTGTGTCAGACCAGGCGCAACATCTATCTCGCCTGCTCGCAAGGCTCGCTCCAACGAAGGTTGATCCGGGAAGTGGCGCCAGGACAGTTCGAGCTGCAGCAAGCGAGCCAGCCAGTTCATCAACTCCACGTTGATGCCGGACAACTGCTGCAGGCGACGGTCGTACTGGGCAAAAGGCGCCTGCAGTACCAACCCGACACGCAGGCTGCGGTGCTGGTCGAGCCATTGGCGCTGGGCAGCATCGAGTTGCACCGTAGGCGTTGAAGCCACGGGGGCTGCCAACGCGATCAAGGGAAGGCACAGACAGCCGATAACCACCAGGCAGCGCAAACGCTTCATGCACACTCTCGTCAATAAAAGGATGGTCATTGCAGACAATGGCTGTCCCTGAAAAATACTATTAGGCTGCCGGTAAAATTTCTGGCCTGGGATATTCGATGTTACCCATCTACCGCACAGCGCTCTGCGCGTTCTGCCTGACGTTGATACTACCTTGCTACACGCTCGCGGTGGCTGCAGACACTGCCACCGCAGCCGCACAAGGCAGCGCCACGCCACCCGCGCCGGTGCGCCAGCCGTTGCTCGAACGCAGCCAAGAGGACGCCCAGGCGTTGGAGCGGCAACTACCGCCCCAAGAGCAACGCACCCTGACTGCGGGCACCGAAAACTTCCTGGCCTTGTGGAAACCGGCCAACAGCAACGACCCACAGGGAGCCGTGATAATCGTACCCGGTTCTGGAGAAACCGCCGACTGGCCTCAAGCCGTCGGCCCGCTGCGGCGCAAGCTGCCTGACGCGCGCTGGCACAGCCTGAGCCTGACCCTTCCGGACAGGCGCGGCGATACGCCACAGCCACGCACACCGGAAGCGCCGGCAGCGCCTGAGCCACCTCCTGAACCCCCGGCGCAAAACAGCCAGCCAATCCCCCCCGACGCCAATGCAAGCGTGGAACAAGCCACCGCCCCCGATAACGAGGAAGCCGAAAAAGCCAGTTCCGCCGAGCGGGAAAGTGCCAAGGCTGATGCCGAGCGGATATTCTCTCGCATCGACGCGGCCATCGCGTTTGCGCAGCAACAAAAGGCCAGGACCATTGTGCTGCTGGGGCATGGCAGCGGCGCCTATTGGGCTGCACGCTACTTGAGCGAACGGCAACCGGCACTGGTGCAGAGGTTCGTCATGGTCGCCGCTCGGGAACCTCTCGATGCCGACACGGCCCTGGACACCCTTGCCCCCGACGTGAAGCTACCGACCGCAGACTTCTACTACAGCGACCTTGCCCAGGCACGCAAGGCCGCCGCGCAGCGCCTGCAGGCCAGCAAGCGGCTCAATGACACGGGCTACACCCAGGTTGCGCTCAAGGCCATGCCCGGCAACCGGGCTGCCGAGCAAGAACAATTGTTTCGTCGGGTCCGTGGCTGGCTGAGCCCCGAAACCCGTGAGACGACGCTCTAGAAATCCCGACGCTTGCGAATGACCGCATAGGCCTGGTGCAGCTCGCGAGTCCGCTCGGTGGCGTCACGCACCTGCGAAGGGCTCGCCCCGCTGCCCGCCAATTTATCCGGGTGGTGACGACTGATCAGGCGGCGATAGGCCTGTTTGATCCGCGCAGGCTCGGTGCTGGGATCTACACCAAGCAACTGCAAGGCTTGCTGGTAGGCGCCACTGCTGTTGGACAGCGGCTTGCGCCTGGGATCATAGTCATTGGCCAGCGCCTGAACCTTGGCGGGCGTCCAGCCCAGCCATTTACCCCAAAGCAGGATCAGCTCACGCTCCTTGGCCGTGGCTTTGGTGTCTGCCCAGATCATCCGCCAACAGGCGCGCAACAGGCCTTCAGCCGCATGGGGCTGGCGAACCAGGTGCTGCAGATACCCGCGCAAAGCGTCACCGCCGGCCTTGCCTCGGTTGAATGCGGCAATGGCCCGTTGCCGGGCAGGTTCATTGAGGTTCAGGCGGCGCATTTCCTCTTGCGCCTGCTGGATATGGCCATCGACCACCCGGCCGTCACTCTTGGCCAGGCGCCCCAGCATCACGAACAGCAACTCGTCGTCGTGCAATACCGACCTGCCGCCCAGGCGTGCCCGCAGATGCGCCCATGTATGCAACTGCAGGCGCCGGTCCATGGCCTGGCCAATGAGGGCACCCAGCAAGGCGCCAGGAATGCTGGCCAGCGCAAAGCCCGCACCGGCACCGACCAGGGTCGTAGGCCAGAGCATTTCAATGGCGCCCGGCGAGCAATTGTTCGACTTCGGCAAGGCGCTCATGGGTTCCGACATCCACCCAGTGGCCGGCATACTGCTCGCCGCTGACTTTACCCTCGCCCATCGCTCGGCGCAGCAGAGGCGCCAGCTTGAAAGCACCAGGTTGGCAACCGGCGAACAATGCCGGGTCGAGTATGGCGATACCGCTGTAGGTCAGCGATTGCTGGGTGGGCTGGGCATCACGAACCAGACCATTGGCCAGTGTGAAATCACCCACGGCGTTGTGCGATGGATTGTCAACCAGGACCAGATGTGCCAGGCCAGCCAAGGGCTTGCGCAATGCACCCAGGTCGTAATCGCTCCAGACGTCGCCATTGACCAATACAAAAGGCTCATCGCCCAACAGCGGCAAGGCCTTGAAGATCCCACCACCGGTTTCCAGGGGCTCGCCCTCGGCTGAATAGCTGATCTGCAAGCCGTAGCGACTACCATCGCCAAGGTAATCTTCGATTTGCTGCCCGAGCCAGGCGTGGTTGATCACCACCTCAGTGAAACCCGCCGCATGCAAGGCGCGCAGGTGATACTCGATCAAGGGCACTCCCGCGACGCGAACCAGCGGCTTGGGCGTGTGCAAGGTCAAGGGGCGCATCCGCTCCCCTTTTCCGGCGGCCAGGATCATTGCCTTCATGCCAGTACTCCGGCCGGAGTTTGCAGCGAGGCAATCAGCTCACCCAATTCGGACAACTCCGGGCGCCGTGCGACAACGGTCTCTATATAAGCAAAGAAACGTGGCACGTCGGTCAGATAGCGCGGCTTGCCGTCACGATGGCAGATGCGGGCAAAGATCCCGATGACCTTGAGGTGTCGCTGCACCCCCATCAAGTCACTGGCTTGCAAAAATGCCTCGAAATCACCCTGCACAGGAATGCTCAACGCCCGTGCCCGTTGCCAGTAATTTTGCAACCAGCCTTGTACGCGCTCTTGTGGCCAGCTCAGGAAGGCATCCTTGAACAAGCAGGTGATGTCGTAGGTGACCGGGCCATAGACCGCGTCCTGGAAATCCAGCACGCCCGGATTGGGCTCGCTGAGCATCAGGTTGCGTGGCATGTAATCGCGGTGCACCAACACTTTCGGCTGAGCCAGCGCACTGTCGATCAGCAAATCGCTGATCCGGCTCCAGGCGTCTTGCTGCTGAGCATTGAACTCGATGCCCAGGTGGCGACGCACGTACCATTCTGGAAACAGCTCCAGCTCACGCCGTAACAACGCCACGTCGTAACTGGGCAATGGCGCGTCCATCGGCAATTGCTGGAAAGACAGCAAAGCAGTGATAGCCTCATTGAACAAGCAATCGGCGTTGTCTGCGTGGATCACATCCAGATAGGTTTTATTGCCCAGGTCATTTAGCAGCAGGAAGCCGCGCTCAAGATCCTCGGCATGGATGATCGGGACATTAATTCCGGAGGTCGCCAGCAATCGGGCGATGTTTACGAAGGGCTTGCAGTTTTCCTGGGGTGGAGGTGCGTCCATGACAATGAAACTGCGGCCCTGGCCTTCCCAGCGAAAATACCGGCGAAAGCTCGCATCGCTGCTGGCGGCGGTCAAAGTTGCCGTGGGGACGGTTCCCCACCCTTGGGCCAGGAAGAGTTTTGCCAACTGTTCGTCGAGCCATACTTTCAGGTGTTGCAGGCGTACATCGTGTTCAGGCATTACAAGGGTCTCCGACGGCGCTAGCCGTCAAGCGGGTCATGCTTTATTATCCAGCATCTTTTTCAGACCATCGAGAGGCGTGCGGCCCACACCGCGGGCAGATGGCACGCAGGAAGCCCGGACTAATAAGATGGCATTGAAATCCCCCGCGTTTCGTAAAAAATTTCCGTTGTTGGTTACCGGCAGTCTGCTGGCCCTGCAACCCCTAGCCACTTCTTTCGTGGTCGCCGCGGAACAGTATGACTGCTCAGTCTCTGCTTCGGGTGCCTGGGACTGTGCGCCAAAAGCGCCAGCGGCGGCATTGCCTCCGCGTCCCGTCCATGACGGCAGCGCAGTTTCCGCCACCGGCGAACCTGCGTCCGAAAGTGGCACCAGTGAAGACACTGGCGCCAAGCCTGTGCTGGTTACCGAGTCCAAAGGCCGCGGCCTGAAGTCGCGTAGTGCAGACTACAGTCACCTCGACTGGGTTCCGCGCGAGAACCTCACGGCAGCGCAACTGGCAGAGACCGGTCCTTACTGCTCTGGTTCCTATATCGAACCGATTCGTCCTGGCATGAATGACAAGACGAATAAAAGTGACGCTCCAACCTTTATCGGCGCGAAAGCCTCCCGCTATAAGCAGGAAGAGCAAGTCGCGACCCTGGCCGGTGACGTCGTCATGCGCCAGGGCAGCATGCAGGTTGAAGCCGACGAAGCGAATCTTTACCAGGCCGAGAGCCGTGGCGAACTGAGCGGCAACGTGCGCATTCGCGACAACGGCGCACTGATCGTGGGCGACCACGCCGACGTGCAGCTCGATACCGGTGAAGCCAAGGTCGATAACGCCGAATACGTGATGCACAAATCCCGTATCCGCGGTAACGCGCTGTACGCCAAGCGTGCCGAAAACGCGATCATCCGCCTCAAGGATGGTACGTACACCACGTGCGAACCGAACAGCAACGCCTGGCAGCTCAAGGGCAACAACATCACCTTGAACCCGGCGACCGGCTTCGGTACCGCGACCAACGCAACCCTGCGGGTCAAAAACATACCGGTGTTCTACACCCCGTACATCTATTTCCCGATCGACGACCGTCGCCAATCCGGTTTCCTGCCGCCGACCCTTGGCACCAGCACCGACACCGGCTTCTTCATGGTCACCCCGTATTACTTCAACCTGGCGCCGAACTACGATGCCACGTTGTACCC
>CAYVPI010000109.1:0-17335 GCA_964453495.1 uncultured Pseudomonas sp.
CCACGCCAATGTGCGGTTTTTCATTGCCGAGAAAGAAGGTGAAGAGCCGGTCTGGTGGTTTGGTGGTGGCTTCGACCTGACGCCCTATTACGCCAACGAAGAAGACTGCGTGCACTGGCACAGGGTCGCCGAGCGTGCCTGCGCTCCCTTTGGCGCCGACGTTTACCCGCGCTACAAGGCTTGGTGCGACCGTTACTTCCATATCAAGCATCGTAATGAACCCCGGGGTATCGGCGGGCTGTTCTTCGATGATTTGAACGAATGGGACTTCGACACCAGCTTCGCCTTCATGCGCGCCATTGGCGATGCGTACCTTGAAGCGTACCTGCCGATCATCCAGCGCCGGCGGGCCATGCCGTATACCGAGCAGCAGCGTGAGTTCCAGGAGTTTCGTCGCGGACGCTATGTCGAGTTCAACCTGGTCTACGACCGTGGCACCCTGTTCGGCTTGCAGTCCGGTGGTCGTACCGAGTCGATTCTGATGTCCTTGCCACCGCAGGTCCGTTGGGCCTACGACTGGAAAGCGGCCCCCGGTAGCGAAGAGGCACGCCTGACCGAGTATTTCCTGCAGGACCGTGACTGGCTTGGCGAGGCGGATGCCCACGCTTGATCTTCTCCCGCTGTGGATAACTTGCCATAAGGAAACTGCTTGAATGGACCGTTATGTCGTTTTTGGTAACCCGATAGGCCACAGCAAGTCGCCGCTGATCCACCGCCTGTTTGC
This sequence comes from uncultured Pseudomonas sp., assembly GCA_964453495.1. Lineage (GTDB taxonomy): Bacteria > Pseudomonadota > Gammaproteobacteria > Pseudomonadales > Pseudomonadaceae > Aquipseudomonas. The sequence goes on from CAYVPI010000109.1 coordinate 725, forward strand.
CGAACAAACCGGCCAGCAACTGGATTACAGCGCCCTGCTCGCCCCGCTGGATGACTTCACGGCGTTCGCCCGCGCGTTTTTTCAGCAAGGCCGTGGCGCCAATGTCACGGTGCCGTTCAAGGAAGAGGCCTTCCACCTGGCCGACAGCCTGACCCCTCGCGCCCAACGCGCCGGGGCAGTGAATACCTTGAGCAAACTGGCTGATGGCAGCTTGCAAGGCGACAACACCGATGGCGCCGGTCTGGTTCGCGACCTGACGGTCAACGCCGGAACGAGCCTGACGGGCAAACGCATCCTCTTGCTCGGCGCCGGTGGTGCCGTACGTGGCGTGCTGGAGCCGCTGTTGGCCGAAAAACCGTCATCGTTGGTGATCGCCAACCGCACGGTCGAAAAGGCCGAAATGCTCGCAGAGCTGTTCGGCGACCTGGGCCCTGTATCGGCCAGCGGCTTCAATTGGCTCGCCGAACCTGTGGACCTGATCATCAACGCAACCTCGGCAAGCCTGGCGGGCGAGCTGCCGCCAATCAACGCCAGCTTGATCCAGCCAGGTCATACCGTTTGCTACGACATGATGTATGGCAAAGAGCCGACGCCGTTTTGTGCCTGGGCCAGCGAACATCGTGCCGCGCGGGTGTTCGATGGCCTGGGTATGCTTGCCGAACAGGCCGCCGAAGCCTTTTTCATCTGGCGTGGCGTGCGGCCTGATACCGCTCCTGTGCTTGCCGAACTGCGCCGGTTGCTGGCCGCCGCTTAATCCTCAAAGCGGATGGGGCACTTTGCTGCCCCTTCCAGCTTGCACAGCTCCTCGATAACTTGCGGCCGCGCCCGACGCAAGGTCAGGCTGCGCTCCTGGCGGTTCAGGCGGCGCGCTTCCTGATGCAGCATCTCGACGCCTGAGTAGTCGATGAAGTTGATTTGCCGGGCGTCGATTACCACCCGTGGGCTTTGACAGCGTTGCAGACGAACCTGCAGGTAGTGGCTGGCGCCAAAGAAAATCGACCCACCGACGCGCAATATTTCTTCGTCACCTTCGCACCATTGCTGTACCCGAGGGCGTGAAGTGCGCTTGAGGTAGAAGAACAACGACGCCAGTACACCGGCATAAATGGCCGTCTGCAACTCCATCAACAAGGTGGCCACGCAGGTCAGCGCCATGACTGCGAACTCCGAACGGCTGACGCGAAACAGCGCGCGGATGCCGCGGTGATCCACCAAGCCCCAGCAGATCAGCAGAATGCAGCCAGCCATGGCTGGAATCGGGATGTGTGCGATCAGCGAGGCGCCGGCCACCGCGAACAAGGCTACCCACAAGGCGGAAAATACTCCGGCCAGCGGCGAACAGGCACCGGCCTCGTAGCTGAGTCCCGAACGGGTGAACGAGCCTGACGACAAATACCCGGAAAACAGAGCGCCGATCATGTTCGACAGGCCCTGAGCACGAACCTCCTGGTTGGCGTCGATCATCTGCTGTGAGCGTGCCGACAACGAGCGGGCAATCGACAGGCTGGTCACCAGACCGAGCATGCCGACCGCAACAGCACTGGGCAGCAACCTCAGGGCTGTTTCCAGGTCGAGCGGCAACGGGCTCAAGGGCGGTAACTGGCCCACGAAGGCACTGACCAACTGAACATGGCCGAACATCCCAGGTAGCAGCCAGACCACCAGGCTGCTACAGGTCAGGGTGAGTAACAGGGTTGGCCAGCGCGGTACTATCAGCTTGAGTGCCAGCCCGCCGGCCAGCGTCGCCAGCCCCAACAACAGTGACATGCGGTCCAGCGCGCCGGCATGTTCGATCAATGTGGTCAGGCTTTGGAGGGCCGTGGCTTGGTTGGGCAAATCCAGCCCAAGTAAATTGGGCAATTGCCCCAAGGCAATCACCACGGCGGCCCCGAGCGTAAAACCGAGTACTACCGAATGCGAGACGAAGTTCACCAGCGCGCCGAAGCGCAGCATGCCCAGCAGCCACTGGAACAACCCGGCGATAAAGGTCAGCAACAGGATGAGTGTGATGTAGTCATCGCTGCCCGATACCGCCAGAGGGCTGACGACGGTGTAGAGCACGATGGATATCGCCGCCGTGGGACCACAGATCAAGTGCCATGAAGAACCCCACAGGCAAGCGATAATTACCGGGACTATCGCCGCATAAAGGCCGTATTCGGGGGGCAAACCGGCAATCAGGGCGTAGGCGATGGACTGCGGCAGAGCAAGGATCGCCCCACTGAGCCCAACCAACAGGTCACGGCCAACGCTGGCGCGTGTCTGGCCCGGCAGCCAGGCCAAAAAGGGCAATAGTTTGTGGCGAGTGGGCCAACCCATGGATATCTCGATCATCAAACGCAAAGGCCTTAGGGTGCGGTTTAGCGTCGACATGTGCAAGCGATGCGATGCTCGATCAAGGCTTGTTGTGCCGGCCAGTTACCGATTTGGCGGTATTGTGTGGTGTCCGGGTTTCAATTACAGGAATGCCCTTACCTGGTTGTAGGAAACTACCCCATCTTAAAACTGGCAAATGATTCCTATTATGCAGGCCAGAAATTAATCGCACTTCCACGGGCAGCACAGCCGACATGGCTGCGTATGTAAGCAAAAACCGAAGCAGCCGGTGGTGGAGCAAATTGTTTTTTGACGTCTCGACTTGCTGCAAGGGAAGCGTTCAATGCCACACACACAGGCATGGAAGGAACTTTGGCGTTCAAGGTTAATAAAAGCCTTGGCAAAAATCATCGTTAGCTTGAAGACCCTGGAAATACGGGGATTTTTACTGTTTTTGTTTGTGTGGGCATGGCAAGCGTTCAGGGCATATTTATTTATATGGTTTCTTCTCCTTTTGATGATAGTTTTTAAGGCGTTCCTAAGCGCTGATCATAACGATCTGTATTTATACAAGGACTTTCCAAAAACGGCCTGTGGAAAGCTCGCAGGGAATGTGATCGAGGTTCCCAGAGGTTATTTGTTTTTTCCTCCGTGGTATGAAGGGGATGACCCATGGGAGAAAGGTTTTGCACAAACCAAAAAAGGTTGTGATGCAAATTTGGTAACGCTAGATTTGGATGCTCATTGGCCAGGGATGTTCCCCGCAGGATGGACAGATTTAACGGGCGATAGAGTTCCTGGTCATATTCAAATTTCTTTAGAAGGAGTGGTTGATGATAATAATATGAATCTTCCAGTGGGCTTAGGCATTTTTCTGGAGCGAGTGCAATCTCCCTTGATTCCCGTTAAAGGCTTTAATGAAGGCCTAGGCCTATTCCATATGCGAGGTTTTGAAGAAAATAAGAATTTTTCTTTGCTTGATATATATTGGAAAAAGGACGGACATTATGGATTCACGATTATCAACTGTACATCCTTTTTGTCTGGTCCCTACAGTTGTGAACAAAAATGGTATTTTCGGAAGTATAAAATAATCGTCTCCGTTACGTACAGACCGGAGTATCTGCGTTATTGGGCGATAATAAATAAAGATGTCGAAAGCTTTATAGTTGAACATTTTAAATAATTTTCTTGGATAAAAGTATGCCTGCGCGTATTAGTTTGTCTCATCTTGAAGAAATGAAAATGGCCCTGCGTGACGAGGGGCCAGACGCAATGTATGCTGTGATACAGAGTAGAGGTTATAATTACGCTATTTTGGCGAGGGGTGTGGTTTCAAAAAGCTCGCTTTCAGGAGGGAGCTGCTAATACCGGGAGCCCCGAAGTAAAAGCTATTGCAGACGGGTGGATTAGCAAAGTTGATACACCTTCGACGATGCTCGCTGCGGCTGCCGGTGCAGCCGGGACGGTAAAGCCGGATTAACAGCTTATTCAATGATATTTCGACTACTGTTGCTGGTGGTCAAGGTACGAGCCAAGTGACTCATAACCCTGCACCCACACCAGCGCCAGTGCAGCCACCCCCCGTGATTGCGAAACCTCCGGTTAGAAAACGCGGGCGAGAAGTACCTCCCCCTACCACTGGCCGCGGCCATCCTGATAGCGGCTTCCATGGAGGCAGGCCGAGCGGTGGTGGCCGTGGAGGCTTGAAGATCGATCCTTGATTCAAGCTGTAACGGCTGGAGTTGAGTAAGCAAAAATGGGCAAGGATCAATAAGTGGGCCGGGCTTGTCTCAATATACGAAATTCACATGTTCACCAATGTGCAAATTCAACATCAACTCATCCGCCAGCCCCGCAGCCACACGTGCCAGCCGGTCCAGCGGCTCGGCCAGGCCCGGCTCCAGGCTTTGACTGACCTGGCTGAAGTGCTCGACCGCTAGCCCGACCACCCCTTTGGGCGCATTGACCAGGGTCCATTGCAATTGGCTGTGCAGCAGCAGGTCGACGATTTGCTCGGCATTATGGAGCTCTGCCGCCTGCCGCATGTTGGCTGAATCGAGAACGGCGAATTCGCCGATCAGCAGCAACCGGTGTATGTGCATGCGCTGCATGCCTTCGAGTAGAACTTGCGTCATGTTCAACTGGGTCGGGCCATTGTCGGGCGCCAAGGCGTTAAGCAGGCAGATTACCGCCGAGGCCCCTGCAACACTTTGCTTGACCTGTTCGGCATCGTGCAGGCCGCCCATCTTGGTGCGCAGGCCGGGGCGCGGAGCCAGGGAGTTGAGGTCGTCGAGGATGGCAATGACTTCGTGCTGACGCCGCAACAGTTCGGCGATCAAGGCGCTGCCCAGGCTGCTGGCTGCCCCATAGAGCACCAGTTTCAATACCGGTGTTTCGGCGTTTTTCATGGGGTGGCTCCCTTTTTCCATCAGCTGAGCATATGACTCTTTACTCAATGATAGGGTTCTGCGCGAAACTACGTCGAAGACGATTTCCAGGAGGCAGGCATGCAACGGATCAAGGGCTATCACGCCCATGTGTACTTCGATGAAAACACCCAGGCGCAGGCACAACACCTGTGTGAGGAGGCGTCACGTCTGTTTCCGGTCACCATGGGCCGCATGCATTGCAAGCCGGTGGGGCCGCACCCGGACTGGAGCTGCCAACTGGCGTTCGGGCCGGAGGTGGTTGGCGTGGTGTTACCGTGGCTGGCGTTGTACCGCCATGGCCTGGTGGTTTTCTTGCATCCACTGACAGGCGACGAATTGGCGGACCACCGTGATCATGCGATCTGGATGGGGGCCATGCGGCCGTTGGATTTGTCGATATTTGAGTCGTAACGGTAGCCCTTCGCAGCCGGGGCCGCTTCCACAGAACACCTGACACCGCGGTGAGCCCATCGCCGGCAAGCCGGCTCCCACATTAGAGATTGCAGATACCGCAGAACAATGTGGGAGCTGAGGTGCGGCGATCCGACTTGCCAGCGATGAGGCCTGTACTGGTGTTAGTTCAAGCGCGCCTTGTGCACGCCCTGGGCCAGGGCCGAGCACAGCTCCAATACATCACCGACGGCCTGTTCCTGAGTCGGAGCATGGGCGATCTTGTCGACCAAAGCCGAACCTACCACCACGCCATCTGCCAGCCGGGCAATAGCCGCGGCTTGTTCAGGTGTGCGGATGCCGAAGCCGACGCTGATCGGCAGGCTGGTATGGCGGCGCAGGCGTTCGATGGCGCTGCTGACGTGTTCGGTGGTCGCAGAGCCGGCACCGGTCACACCGGCAACCGAAACGTAATAGACGAAGCCCGAACTGCGCTCCAGTACGCGCGGCAGACGCACGTCGTCGGTGGTCGGGGTGGTCAGGCGGATGAAGTCGATGCCTGCGGCCTGGGCTGGTGTTGCCAGTTCGGCATCGTGCTCGGGCGGCAGGTCGACGATGATCAAGCCATCGACGCCAGCTTCCTGGGCCTGGGCGACGAACGCTTCAACGCCAAAACGGTGAATCGGGTTGTAGTAACCCATCAGCACGATTGGCGTGGTGTTGTTGTCGACGCGGAACTCACGGACCATTTGCAGGGTCTTGGCCAGGGTCTGACCTGCCTCCAGGGCACGCAGGGTGGCCAACTGGATGGCGACGCCATCGGCCATCGGATCGGTGAAGGGCATGCCCAGTTCGATCACATCGGCACCGGCTGCCGGCAGCCCCTTGAGAATGGCCAGGGAGGCGTCATAGCCAGGGTCGCCGGCGGTGACGAAGGTAACCAGGGCTGCACGGCCTTCGGCTTTCAGCTCGGCGAAACGATGTTCAAGACGGCTCATGCCAGCTTCTCCTGATGTTCAGCAGCGGCCATATGGCTCATTACGGTTTGCATGTCTTTGTCGCCACGGCCGGAAAGGCACACCACCATCAGGTGATCCTTTGGCAGGGTTGGAGCACGCTTGATGGCTTCTGCCAGGGCGTGGGAAGTTTCCAGCGCAGGGATGATCCCTTCCAGGCGGCAAGTGGTGTGGAACGCAGCCAAGGCTTCATCGTCATTGATGCTGACGTATTTGACACGTTTCACTTCATGCAACCAGGCGTGCTCGGGGCCGATGCCAGGGTAATCCAGGCCGGCGGAAATCGAGTGGGCGTCGGTGATCTGGCCGTCGCTGTCCTGCAGCAGGTAGGTGCGGTTGCCGTGCAATACGCCCGGGATGCCGCCGGTCAGGCTTGCGGCGTGTTTGTCGGTATCGACGCCGTGGCCGCCGGCTTCAACACCGATGATGTCTACGCTCAGGTCGTCGAGGAACGGGTGGAACAGGCCCATGGCATTGGAGCCGCCGCCAACACAGGCAACCAGGCTGTCGGGCAGGCGACCTTCCTTGGTGTGCAGTTGCTCTTTGGTTTCCTTGCCGATGATCGACTGGAAGTCGCGAACCATTGCAGGGTACGGATGCGGGCCAGCCACGGTGCCAATCAGGTAGAAGGTGTCGTCGACGTTGGTAACCCAGTCGCGCAAGGCTTCGTTCATCGCATCTTTCAGAGTGCCGGTACCGGCAGTCACCGGGACGATTTCAGCGCCCAGCAGCTTCATGCGGAACACGTTGGCCTGCTGGCGTTCGATGTCGGTGGCACCCATGTAGATGACGCAAGGCAGGCCGAAGCGCGCGGCCACGGTGGCAGTGGCCACGCCGTGCATGCCCGCGCCGGTTTCAGCGATCAGGCGCTTCTTGCCCATGCGCTTGGCCAGCAATACCTGGCCGATGCAGTTGTTCACCTTATGCGCGCCGGTGTGGTTCAGCTCTTCACGCTTGAAGTAGATCTTGGCGCCGCCGCAGTGTTCGGTCAGGCGTTCGGCGAAGTACAGCGGGTTTGGACGGCCGATGTAGTCGCGCTGGAAATACGCCAGTTGCTCAAGAAATTCCGGGTCGTTCTTGGCTGCTTCATATTCACGGGCCAGGTCGAGCACCAGTGGCATCAGGGTTTCAGCCACGTAGCGGCCACCGAATGCGCCAAACAGGCCATTGGCATCAGGGCCGCTGCGGAAATTGGTCTGGGTCATGGGACGCTCCAGGTGAGATAAGTTGACCAGCAATGGGCTTACTTTAACCACGACAGGTTGGGATGAAAACCGATAAGATCGCCATGACCTGTCAGGAAAACTCACATATAACATGAGCCGAGACCTTCCTCCCCTCAATGCGTTGCGGGCGTTTGAAGCAACCGCCCGTCTCAACAGCGTCAGTCAGGCGGCCGAGCAGCTGCACGTGACCCATGGGGCTGTCAGCCGGCAGCTCAAGGTGCTCGAAGAACATCTTGGGGTGGCCTTGTTCGTCAAGGAAGGGCGCGGCCTTAAACTCACAGATGCGGGCATGCGCCTGCGTGATGCCAGCAGTGAGGCTTTCGAGCGGCTGCGCAGTGTCTGCGCCGAACTGAGCCAAGGCAGTGACGACGCTCCGTTCGTGCTGGGATGCTCGGGAAGTCTGCTGGCGCGTTGGTTCATTCCGCGCCTGGGGCGCCTGAAGGCAGACCTGCCGGATTTGCGCCTGCATTTGTCTGCAGGCGAAGGCGATCTGGACCCACGTCGCCCCGGCCTGGATGCTTTATTGGTATTTGCCGAACCGCCATGGCCGGCGGATATGCAAGTGCACGTGCTGGCCAATGAACGTATCGGTCCGGTCCTGAGCCCACATTTCGCTCGCTTCGCGCAGCTGCAGCAAGCACCGGCACATGCATTGCTCGGCGAAGCCCTTCTGCAAACCACCTCGCGGCCACAAGCCTGGCCCAGTTGGGCAAGGCAAAACGGCATTGCCGCGGATGCCTTGCACTACGGCCAGGATTTCGAGCATTTGTATTATTTGTTGGAAGCGGCCGTGGCAGGCCTCGGGGTTGCCATTGCGCCGCAACCCTTGGTTGCCGACGATGTTCGCGCCGGCCGCCTGGCGGCCCCTTGGGGGTTTTGCCAAACCCAGGCGCAATTAGTCCTGTGGGTGCCCAAGCGCGCCGCCGATGGGCGCGCCGAGCAGTTGGCACAATGGCTCAGGGCAGAGCTGCAGCGCCAGGTTTAATCGCGCCTGAACAGCAGGTAGGCAGCCAGCAGCCCTAGCGCACCGACCGCAACGCCCGCGGTTGTCCATGGATGTTGCTGGGCATAGTCACGCGTGGCGACACTGGTTTCGCGGGTCTTGACCTTCACTTCTTCGTACGCGTCGCTGAGCAGATGCCGGGAATGCCTCAGTGCATTTTCGGCATTGCTCTTGAGTGCCTTGAGCGTGCGACGCGACTCTTCAGAAGTATCTTCCTTCAAGCTCTCCAGAGATTTGAGCAAACTTTCGATCTCCGCTTCCATGCTTTGCAATGCGGCTTTACGTAACGAGGCGTTGGCCATATTGACTCTCCTGCAGTGGTCAGTGGGTGTGTAGGTTCCGACTCCAAGTGGCGATGAAAGTGCGACGGCGGTGAACTTTTCTGGCGTGGTTGCCCACACAGGTAAATGGACGGATCGCTGCTAGGCTGAATTTCAAACCCACAGGAGGACCACCATGACTGACCATCACACGTACAAGAAAGTCGAACTTGTCGGCTCTTCGCCCAGTAGCATCGAGGAAGCGATCAACAACGCCCTGGCCGAGGCAGGCAAAAGCATCAAGCATCTTGAGTGGTTTGAAGTCGTCGATACCCGTGGGCACATCAAGGACGGCAAGGCTGCGCATTTCCAGGTAACGCTCAAAGTCGGCTTCAGAATAGCCAATAGCTGACGGTAGCGTGCGAAACCTGGTGCTGGCCGTTTGCCAAGGATTGGGTTACACAGTCCTAGTGCGCCGACAAACAGGTTGGCGCGCGTTTTCTCAACCAGACCAGGGAATGTGACCGATGAAAAACTTTTTGTTGGCAGTAGGTTTGTTAAGCATTGCGGGAACGGCTCTGGCAGCGGGTAAACCTTGCGAAGAGCTGAAAAGTGAAATAGCCGCGAAGCTGGATGCCAAGGGTGTGTCCGGCTACACATTGGAGATAGTCGACAAAGGCAGTGAGGCAGGCGGCAAAGTAGTGGGCACCTGTGAAGGGGGCTCCAAGGTAATTATCTACAAGCGCTGATCCCCTTTCGACCCCTGTAGGAGCTGGCTTGCCTGCGATGCTGACGACGCGATTTGTCTAGCAGGCCGCGTAGAAGCTATCGCAGGCAAGCCAGCTCCTACAATGTTTGGATCAAGCCAGATATCTGCAGCTTGAAGTGATCTCGTAGGAGCTGGCTTGCCTGCGATGAGGCCCTGTCAGGCAGCCAAAATGCTCAACCGAGAACGGTCTGCGCCAGGATCTCGTACGACCGGACCCGATCAACTTGCTCATACAGATCGCAGGTAAAGATCAGCTCATCGGCCTGGGTCTGTTCAATCAACACCTCCAGCTTGGCGCGGATTTTCTCCGGGCTGCCAACCATGGCCAAGCCGAGGAAACTGCCCACTGCCTCTTTCTCATGGGGCAACCAAAGCCCGTCCATGGTGCTCACAGGAGGTCGTTGCATCAGGCTCTGCCCGCGCATCAGCGCCAATATGCGTTGATACACCGATGTCGCCAGGTAGTCGGCGCGTTCGTCGGTGTCTGCTGCAACCAGCGGTACACCCAGCATCACATACGGCTTGTCGAGGACAGCCGAGGGTTGGAAGTGATTGCGATACACGCGAATGGCCTCATGCATGTAGCGCGGCGCAAAGTGCGAAGCGAACGCGTATGGCAAGCCACGCTGGCCTGCCAGTTGTGCGCTGAACAGGCTTGAGCCGAGCAACCACACCGGCACCTGCGTGCCATGGCCTGGTACCGCGATCACTTTTTGATCAGGCGTGCGAGGGCTGAGGTAGCGCATCAGTTCGGCGACATCTTCCGGGAAATCGTCCGCACTGCCGGAACGCTCGCGACGCAAGGCGCGGGCAGTCATCTGGTCGGAACCGGGCGCGCGGCCCAGGCCCAGGTCGATTCGGCCCGGGTAGAGGCTCGCCAGGGTGCCGAACTGTTCGGCGATCACCAGCGGGGCATGGTTGGGCAGCATGACACCACCGGAACCGACTCGAATGGTCGAGGTGCCACCGGCCAGGTAGCTCAACAATACCGCGGTTGCAGAGCTGGCAATGCCATCCATGTTGTGGTGCTCGGCCACCCAGAAGCGGTTGTAGCCGAACTTTTCGACGTTTTGTGCCAGGTCCAACGAATTACGCAGCGATTGCGCTGGGCCTTGATCCTGGCGTACCGGGACAAGGTCGAGGGTGGAAATCTTGATGTCCGCGAGTCGTTTCATAAGCCTGTTGCATCTCCTGGGCAGTCGGTTGCGCAGGTTGAGTGTATGAAATCCATGCCTCACACCCTCCTGGCCGTTATCCAGTGAGTATGGGCAGATGTCGCAGATTCAATGGCACGGCGGGAATCCAGGTGAACTTGCCAAGGCCCGCGAGTCTCTGAATGTTAGGCATCGCGCGAATTTTTCGCGTTTGGCTCTCAGGAGGCATCATGAAAAAGACAGCATCGGCCGTCTGGCAAGGTGGCTTGAAGGACGGTAAGGGCGAGCTTTCTACCGAGAGCGGCGCGTTAAAGAATAACCCCTATGGGTTCAACACCCGCTTCGAAGGCCAGCCTGGTACCAACCCGGAAGAACTCATCGGCGCTGCCCATGCGGGATGTTTCTCCATGGCCTTGTCGATGATACTTGGCGAAGCAGGATTGACTGCGGACCGTATTGACACGATCGCCGAAGTCACGCTGGACAAGCAGCCCGATGGCTTTGCCATTACCGCTGTGCACTTGATTCTAAAGGCCCGCGTGCCCGGCGCCAGCCAGCAACAGTTCAAGGAACTGGCGGACAAGGCCAAGGTCGGTTGCCCGGTGTCCAAGGTGCTCAAGGCTAACATCAGTCTGGATGCGACTCTGCTTAGCTAGGCTCGCAGGCCCGTGCCGAGGGGCGCGGGCCTGTATGTGTGTCACTCGCGCCGAATCAGCACCCAAGCGTTTTTTTTGTGCTTGAATGAGGGTCGGCTGGCAAGTTGCCGCATCGAGGGAAGCTCATGATTCGTTTCACGATTGCTGTGTTGTGCGTTGTAGTGTCGACCACGGCCCTGGCCAAGCCAAAGGCTTGTGACGAGCTCAAGAAGGAAATCGAAACAAAGATCCAGGCACGCGGCGTCACCAGTTACACCCTGGAGATCGTGCCTAACAGCGAGGTCCACGACAAGAACATGGTGGTCGGTTCTTGTGAGGGTGGTACCAAGAAAATCATCTACCAGAAGAACGACCGCTAAGACAGGCAGAACACGTCTCGTTCTTCGGCGAGCAGCTGGCGATCAGCACCATAGAGCCAGGCATTGGGCTGCATGGCGATCGCACGCGCTTCCAGGCGGTAACGCTGGCCTGCCTGGAAGTCTTCATAACGTACTGTCAGGTAGCAGGTACGCTCAACGGGGCTGCTGTTGATAGCCCCGGAGTAGACTTCGAAGTCGAAGCGCACCCTCAATTCGTGATTGCCTGGCGGCACCTGGAAGTAACGACCATCATTGAGGGGTTGGCCATCGAGACGGTCGGCCATGACCAGCTTCCCGCTGATGGTAAACATATCGACCCAGGCGAACTGCGGGTCCGCCGGTGGCAGAGGGCTGGCGCAGGCCCCGAGTGTCCCCAGGGTCAGCATAATCAGAGGCTGGCGCATGCTGTACTCCACAACAACCTTCAGACTCTAAGCATAGCGCCATTATGCGGTTCAGGCGCGCTGGCAGCCGGCAGGCTTGCCTTTGCCGACGACATTGCCCTGCTCGTCATAGAGCGTGGCCCAGGGCCGGAAACCGACACTGCCGGCCTCCAGTTGATAGCGCTTGCCTGCGCTGAAATCCGCGTATTTCACATTCAACTGACAATCGCGCCACAAAGGCTCGGAATCGGGGCCGATATTGGTCGGCTGCACCGGAAACTGGAAGCGTACGGTCAGCTCGTGGCTACCAGGCTGGACCTGGAAGTGGTTTTTTTCAGCCCAATCGCGGTCATCGACCTGTACGGCATGCAACGAGTTTTCAGGTTCCGCCGTAAGATCAACCCAGGCCTGGTTCGGATCAGGCTGGGGGAAAATGGCGCAACTGGCCAAGGCCAGCAGGCCGCTGGCTAGTAACATCGCACGCATGGCAATACTCCGGGCTGGCAGGGTAGTCTTGAGTCGGACGGATACTTGAGCGGGACATCAGACGCAATGACTGGTTTTTTTCTTCTACTGCGCTCAAGCCATGGGTCACTCGACCATAAATTATCCCTCTTGGTTCCCTTACTGCTCACTTTGTTGCTGAACGGTTGTTCCAGCCTCGCCTACTACAGCCAGCTGGCCAGTGGCCAATTGTCGTTGTTGCAAGCCCGGGAGCCGGTGGCCGACGTAATTGCCGATCCCCATCGGGACCCCAAGTTGCGCGCGCAATTGACCTATTCGCAGCAAGCCAGAACCTTTGCCAGCCAGCATCTGCATTTGCCGGACAACCAGAGCTATCGGCTGTACGCCGACATTGGGCGGCCCTATGTGGTGTGGAACGTCTTTGCCACGCCTGAGTTCTCCCTCGATCCACATACGTATTGCTTTCCCATTGCAGGCTGTGTGGCCTATCGCGGCTATTACAGCCAGAGTGGCGCACGCGGTGCGGCTGCCCTGCAGCAGCAACAAGGCATGGATGTGTATGTGGGTGGCGTGGAGGCGTACTCGACACTGGGCTGGTTCAGCGATCCGATTCTCAGTTCAATGATGGGTTGGGGCGATGAGCGCCTGGCCACAGTGATTTTTCATGAGCTTGCCCACCAGCGTGTCTACGTGCAGGACGACACCGAATTCAATGAATCCTTTGCCACCTTCGTCGAACAGGAAGGCTCACGCCAATGGCGAATGTCCCGAGGCTTGCCGCCCAGCGATGACAGTCTGACTCGCCAGCGTGACCAGTTTGTCGCGTTGGTGCTGCAAAGCCGCAAACGGCTCAAGGCCCTGTATGCCCAACCCTTGAAAGCAGATGCCATGCGTGCCGGCAAACAAGCCGAGTTCGAACGCCTGCGCCGAGAGTATCGAGCCTTGCGCGATAATCAATGGGACGGCTTGGGGCGCTTTGACGCCTGGATCCATGGGCCGTTGAACAATGCCAAGTTGCTGCCCTTTGGCCTGTACGACCAATGGGTGCCGGCGTTTGAAGTTATTTTCAAAGACGCGGGCGGGGACTGGGTGGTGTTTTACAAAGAAGTGGAACGCCTCGGCGACCTGCTCCAACCGGAGCGCAAGGCGGCACTTGTAGCAGCTGCCGCCAGGCGGCATTGAGGTCCGCCAGGACCTCCAATCCTGAGGGCTTGCGCCCGCTTTGCGTGCGAACGCAGCCTTACGGCAGCTGCTACGAAACGCAGCATGACCGTCAGAACCTTTTTGTCAGCTACGCAGAAAAGCCTCATGCAATTGCGCCAGCGTATCGAAGTGATAGGTCGGCGCCTCCGTGGCCAGCTCATCCCGGCTGCCAAAGCCATAGCCCACAGCAACACAGTCCAGCCCATTGCTCCTGGCCCCGATCAGGTCGTGCTTGCGGTCGCCTATCATCAGCGTCTGCGCCGGGTCCAACCCTTCTTCTGCAAGCAGATGCTTGATCAGCTCAACCTTGTTGGTGCGGGTGCCGTCCAGCTCGCTGCCATAGATCACTTTGAAGTGTTTGGCGAAGTTGAAATGACGGGCGATTTCCCGGGCGAATTCCCAGGGTTTTGACGTCGCGATGTACAAGTGCCGGCCCTGCCCTTCGAGGGTATCGAGCAACTCGATGACCCCTTCGAAAACTTCGTTTTCATACAGCCCCGTGACCTTGAAGCGCTCACGGTAATGGTTGACCGCCTCCCAGGCCTTGGTCTCGTCGAAACCATAGAACTGCATGAACGCCTGCAACAGGGGCGGGCCGATAAAGTGTTCCAGCTTGCTCAGGTCCGGTTCGTCGATGCCGAGCTTGGCCAGGGCGTACTGGATCGAGCGGGTAATGCCTTCGCGCGGATCGGTCAGGGTACCGTCGAGGTCGAACAGAATGTTTTGATGGTGCATGGCAGTTCCGAAAAAGGGGGCTGTGGATTACTTACTCGGCGCGGTCGTAGCCTTCGGCCAGGTGCTGATCCTTGAGCTTCACGTAGTTGGCAGCACTGTAGGGGAAAAAAGCCCGCTCCTTTTCAGTCAGTGCCCGCGCTTGCTTCACTGGGCTACCCACATACAAATAGCCGCTCTCCAGGCGCTTGCCCGGTGGCACCAGGCTGCCGGCACCGATGATGACCTCGTCTTCGACGACTGCACCGTCCATGATCGTGCTGCCCATGCCGATCAAAATGCGGTTGCCGACGGTACAGCCATGCAACATCACCTTGTGGCCGATGGTCACGTCGTCGCCGATCAGCAAGGGAAAACCGTCCGGGTTGAAGGGGCCGGCGTGGGTAATGTGCAGCACACTGCCATCCTGCACGCTGGTACGGGCGCCAATGCGGATGCGGTGCATGTCGCCGCGAATGACCGTCAGTGGCCATACCGAACTGTCGGCACCGATTTCGACGTCACCAATCACCACCGCCGAGCGGTCGATGAAGGCGCGTTCCCCCAAGATCGGCGTATGGCTCTGGAAAGTGCGAATGGCCATGATTGATTCCTTCTCTAACACTTATAGGTGGGCCGATAGCTGCGGCCGGCGTCGATTGTAATTAAGATGTCCTGGTGTTTCTTCCTGCCAAGGTGCTTAACCGTGAGTGCGACCAACCCGCTACTGCAATCTTACGATTTACCTCCGTTCTCGGCGATTCGTGCCGAGCACGTGCAGCCGGCGATTGATCAGATCCTGGCCGACAACCGTACCGCCATCGCGAAAATTCTTGAAACCCAGCATCGGCAACCGACCTGGGCCGGCCTGGTATTGGCCATGGACGAGCTCAATGATCGCCTGGGCGCTGCCTGGAGCCCGGTCAGCCACCTCAACGCAGTCTGCAACAGCCCGGAGCTGCGCGAGGCCTACGAGGCCTGCCTGCCGGCGTTGAGTGCTTATGCCACTGAGCTTGGGCAAAACCGTGAACTGTTCGAGGCCTTCGAAGCCTTGGCAAGCAGCCCTGAAGCTGCGGGCTTCGAGGTTGCACAGAAAACCATCATCGAACATTCGCTGCGTGACTTCCGCTTGTCGGGCATCGATTTGCCGGCCGACCAGCAAAAGCGATATGCCGAAGTCCAGAGCAAACTCTCTGAACTGGGCAGCCGCTTCTCCAACCAATTGCTTGATGCCACCCAGGCCTGGACCAAGCACGTTACCGACGAAGCAGCCCTGGCCGGCCTGACCGACTCGGCCAAGGCACAGATGGCTGCGGCAGCCCGGGCCAAGGACCTCGACGGTTGGCTGATCAACCTTGAGTTCCCGAGCTACTACGCGGTGATGACCTACGCCCAGGACCGTGCCTTGCGTGAGGAGGTCTATGCGGCGTATTGCACTCGTGCTTCGGATCAGGGGCCCAATGCTGGCCAGTTCGACAACGGCCCAGTGATGAGCGAGATTCTCGATTTGCGTCAGGAGCTGGCTGAGTTGCTTGGCTTTGCCAACTACGCCGAGCTGAGTCTTGCGACCAAGATGGCCGAATCCAGTGACCAGGTGCTGACTTTCCTTCGCGACCTGGCCAAGCGCAGCAAGCCATTTGCCGTCCAGGACCTGGAGCAGCTCAAGGCTTATGCCGCCGAACAAGGCTGCCCGGACCTGCAAAGCTGGGACAGCGGTTTCTACGGTGAAAAGTTGCGCGAACAGCGTTACAGCGTGTCTCAGGAAGCGCTGCGTGCCTACTTCCCGATCGACAAGGTCCTGGGTGGGTTGTTCGCCATCGTCCAGCGACTGTACGGCATTGAAATTGCCGAGCTCAAAGGCTTCGACACCTGGCATCCGGATGTTCGCCTGTTCGAGATCAAGGAAAACGGCCAGCACGTCGGGCGCTTCTTCTTTGACCTCTACGCCCGCGCCAACAAGCGCGGTGGTGCCTGGATGGACGGCGCGCGTGACCGCCGCCGCACCGCTGCCGGCGCGCTGCAAAGCCCGGTGGCCAACCTGGTCTGCAACTTCACCCCGGCCGTAGCCGGCAAACCAGCTTTGCTCACCCACGATGAAGTTACCACGCTGTTCCACGAGTTCGGTCATGGCCTGCACCACCTGCTGACCCGCGTCGAGTTCTCCGGCGTATCGGGAATCAACGGCGTGGCCTGGGATGCAGTCGAACTGCCGAGCCAGTTCATGGAAAACTGGTGCTGGGAGCCCGAAGGCCTGGCGCTGATTTCCGG
>CAYVPI010000110.1:0-17222 GCA_964453495.1 uncultured Pseudomonas sp.
CCAGACCGGCTCTTCACCTTCTTTCTCGGCAATGAAAAACCGCACATTGGCGTGGGAAGTCGGCACATGGGGGTTATGAGGATGGATTACCAGCGATACGCCAAGGGCTTCGAAACCACGCCCGGCCAGTTCCGGCCGGTGGGCGCTGGCCGATGGCGGCAAGCCGCTGCCGAAGACATGAGAGAAGTTCACGCCCCCCTTTTCAATGACCTGACCGTTTTCGATCACTCGGGTGCGCCCACCGCCACCAGCGGGACGGGCCCAGGCATCTTCGACAAAACGGGTTGTACCGTCTTCCTTTTCCAGGGCCGTGCAAATCCGGTCTTGCAGGTCGAGCAGGTAGGCTTTCACGGCCTCGGTGCGAGTAGTCATGACATCACCTTAAAAACGGGCAAAGGCCGGCAGGCATGGGCGAGAAAGCCAGGGCCGGTGGCAAATTCGGCGCGTAGCATACCACCCGTATGGACATTGCCGGTGTTGACGGCGATCAAGCAATGGCGTCCGATAGCCATTTTGATGGACCTCAAAAGGAGACAGCAGATGGCCAAGCGTATTCAGTTCAGTACCCATGGTGGACCTGAAGTGCTCGAGCTGGTCGAGTTTCAGCCGACCGAGCCAGGCCCGCAGCAGGTCCTTGTGCGTAACAAGGCCATTGGCCTGAATTTCATTGACACCTACTTTCGCAGTGGCCTGTATCCGCCACCAGCGCTGCCATCCGGGCTTGGAACCGAAGGTGCGGGCGTGGTCGAGGCGGTAGGTCGCGAGGTCACTCACTTCAAGGTCGGTGATCGCGTGGCCTACGGTAGCGGGCCGCTGGGGGCTTACAGCGAGGTCCATGTATTACCTGCGGCCAACCTGGTCAAACTGCCCGAAGCGATCAGCTTCGAGCAAGCAGCCGCAGTCATGCTCAAAGGGATGACGGTCCAGTACTTGTTGCGCCAGACCTACGCCGTCAAGCCAGGTGAAATCATACTGTTCCACGCGGCAGCCGGTGGTGTCGGTTCATTGGCCTGCCAATGGGCCAAGGCACTGGGGGCGAAACTGATCGGCACCGTCAGCTCCCCGGAAAAAGCGGCCAGGGCCAAGGCATTGGGCGCCTGGGAAGCCATCGACTATAGCCATGAAGATGTCGCCAAGCGGGTTTTTGAACTGACCGATGGCAAGAAGTGCCCGGTAGTCTACGACGGTGTCGGCCAGGACACCTGGCTGACCTCTCTCGATTGCGTTGCCCACCGTGGCCTGCTCGTCAGCTTCGGTAATGCTTCCGGCGCCGTGACTGGGGTCAACCTTGGCATCCTGGCGCAAAAAGGCTCGTTGTATGTCACCCGGCCGACATTGGCCGGCTATGCCAATACAGCCGAAAATACTCAGGCCATGGCCAATGAACTGTTCGACATGATTATCAGCGGCAAACTGGATGTGGACATCAGCCAGCGCTATCCGTTGAGTGAGGCGGCCAAGGCGCAGACTGAATTGTCGGCGCGGCGGACCATGGGGTCGACGGTGTTGTTGCCGTAAGCGATCCGGGCAAACCCGCTCCTTGTTGGAGCGGGCTCGCCCGCGATGAGGCCCTCAAGCCGGCCGCACAATATCCCCCGTAACCAGATCACGAATCACACTCGGATTCCTGCGCCCCCCCAGTTCCCCAGTCAGCACCACATCGATCTGCCCGCGAAAATACTGCTCGATACGCAAGCGGCTACGCGCCGGCGGGCGGCCCTGTGGATTGGCCGAAGTCGATATCAGCGGGCCAACCAGGGCGCACAGGTCACGCACTACAGGGTGATCACTGACCCGCAGTGCCACCGTGTCGTGAACGCCTGTGATCCACTCGGGCAGCATGCCCTGATGCGGTACCAACCAGGTATTGGGGCCCGGCCAGGTACTGGCCATGCGGTCCATCCAGGTATCCGGAAAGTCTTCGAAGAGAAAATCGAACTGGCGGATATTGTCGGCGATCAGAATCAGGCCCTTGTTCACCGAGCGTGATTTGATGGCCAACAGGCGGTCGACCGCCTCTTCGTTCCAGGGATCACAACCCAAACCCCAGACCGCTTCGGTTGGATAGGCAATGACCGCACCTGCTCGAATTTCACGCGCGGCTTGTTGCACACGCCAACTGCTCACCATGCTGTATCTCTCCGTACCTATGTAATTAGCAGTGTACTTAGCTAACACGCGCAAACCAACGCCCTGCCTCGTTGACGATGACGCCTTCGAGTTCCAATTCAGTCAAGGCCGCTAACACTTCAGCAAGCGCCATGCCACTGGCATGGGACAGCGCCTCACTGGTCTGCGGCGCCGCCAGTAATAGATTCACCAAAGGATGGCTGGTGGCCGCAGGCGTTGGCGGGGTTGCAGCTGACGCAGGCAATACCTGCCAACCGCGCAAGGTCTCCAGGATCTGCTCGATGTTTTCCACCAGCAGGGCGCCATCGCGAATCAATTGGTGGCAACCCTTGGCTCCCGGGTGGTGGATGGAGCCGGGTATGGCATACACCTCGCGGCCGTGTTCGCCCGCCAGGCGCGCGGTGATCAACGAACCGCTGGCAACGCTGGCTTCCACCACCAGCACACCCAGCGACAAGCCACTGATGATGCGATTGCGCCGTGGAAAATTGCTCGGGTTGGCTTCGGCCGCCAACGGGAACTCGGAAACCACTGCGCTGCCTTGGGCAACCATAGCCGCCGCCAGGGAGCGATGACGCTGTGGATAAAGTTTTTGCAGGCCGGTGCCCAGTACGCCGATTGTCTGGCCGCCGACATCCAGGGCAGCCTGATGAGCGGCCCCATCGACACCCAGTGCCAACCCACTGGTGATGACGAAACCAGCCTGGGCAAGGCTGCGGGAAAACGCCGCCGCTGTATCGAGGCCGGGGCGCGACGCACGACGACTTCCGACGATTGCCAGCTGCGGTTTTTCCAGAATGGTCGGCATACCCGCGACGAACAACAAGGGTGGGGCATCGGCTATCTCAGCCAACAGAGCAGGGTAGGCAGGGGCGTCCCACATCAGTAAATGCTGGTCGCAATGCTCAAGCCAGGCCAATGCAGCGGTTGCACCATCGCGGATTTCGGCACTGCGCCGAGCATTCGCGCACGCTGCCGGCAACCCGAGTGCGCGCCACGCACTGGCCGGGGCACTGAGTGCCGATGAGGCATCACCGAAGGCATCGATCAGCTGGTGAAAACGTCGCGGGCCCAATTCCGGGAGCAAATGCAGGCGCAGGCGTGCCTCCAGTTCGGAGGGTGAAAGCTCAGGTTTTTCAAACAGTGGCATAAGATCATCCTTGATCCGGAGCCCTGGGCAGCAGCTGAACAAGCTGTGGATAACTCTGTTGATAAAGCTTTGATAACTTGCTTGTCGAGCTACGGATTACACACCTTGTCCATCACTGCCAGGGAGTGGCTGGCGTTGAGCACTAAACCATAGCTGAGCTTTTCATAGGTACGGAACACCATCAGCAAGCCGGAACGTTCGCCCGGGATCTTGATCTGCTCGCCACTGACGCGATCGCGCACGGTTTCACCTGCCCCGTAGACCGCTAGAACGTGGCCCTCCCGCAGTCCATCGCGCCTGCCTTTGTTTAAAGTCACCACGTCGTACTGAGCCACCTGCGTAACACCTCGTGGCACATCTATGATGACGGCATTGATTTGTGCGCTTGGCGCACGGGGCGAGAACGTCGCTTCACTCGCCGATGCCTCGCTGCGCATCAGACGATCGCCAGGGCGGACCTCTTGGTTCGAACGCGTGACTTCAAACGTGGCAATACCCCCTTGCTCTGTAATCCAGTGGGCATTACCAATGGCATCGGCATTGATCCCAAGTAACTCCTGGGTATCTGGGTCTACATAAGACTTGCCCTGGCGAAAGATGCCGTAACTCATTTTGTCCGGCGAAAACGGACCGCGGGCAAACACCCGGTCGCCCATACCACTGAGCACCCGCTCATTGTCGCCAGCGAGGATGTAAGGTGCAGCCTGGATTTGTTCGGCGTGGTCGATGATGCGGTTGTTCAGCAGGAAGTTGTCGATGGACTTGAGCGCAATGCCGTCAATGGGTTGTTGCGCTGCCAAACCTTCCTTTCCCTGTGCTTGTGCATACACCAGGCCAAGCCCGGTCAGCAAGAGCAGGGTCAGTAGTGATTTCCTCATGCGGTGAATCCCTTTATCATGTGTATTCACGTGAAACGCCCGAAGCCTGTCGGCTATTTCCCTGGGAGTACGTTTTGCAAGCTTGCCGCCCTGAAGAGGCTTGCGGCAGCACTTTTTGACTCTACCTTACAGTGCAGCACATACGCATATGGCCATTTTGAACATCCTCGAATTTCCAGACTCGCGTCTGCGCACCATCGCCAAGCCGGTGGATGTCGTCGATGACGAAGTTCGCCAGTTGATCGACGACATGTTTGAAACCATGTACGAAGCGCCCGGCATCGGGCTGGCTGCGACCCAGGTCAACGTCCATAAGCGCGTCGTCGTCATGGACCTGAGTGAAGACCGCACTGAACCGCGCGTGTTCATCAACCCGGAATTCGAATCGTTGACCGACGAGATGGGGCAGTATCAGGAAGGCTGCCTATCGGTTCCGGGCTTCTATGAAAACGTCGATCGCCCCCAACGGGTCAAGATCAAGGCCCTGGACCGCGACGGCCAGCCTTACGAACTGATCGCCGAAGGCCTGCTGGCCGTTTGCATCCAGCATGAGTGCGACCACCTCAATGGCAAGCTGTTCGTCGACTACTTGTCTACGCTCAAGCGTGACCGGATCAAGAAGAAGCTGGAAAAACAGCATCGCCAGCACGCTTGATCGCCTCATCCCGAAGGCTTGCTCTGGCAAGCCTTTTTCTTTTTAAGCGAGAACTCCATGCGCATCGTCTTCGCGGGCACCCCCGAGTTTGCCGCCGAACACCTCAAAGCCCTGCTCGACAGCCCCTATGAGGTTGTCGCGGTCTATACCCAACCGGACCGGCCAGCCGGGCGCGGGCAAAAGCTGATGCCAAGCCCGGTCAAGCAACTGGCACAACAACACGGCATCAACGTGTTGCAGCCGCCCACCCTGCGCGACCCAGCAGCCCAGGCCGAACTGGCAGCGTTGCAGCCAGACTTGATGGTGGTGGTAGCCTACGGCTTGATCCTGCCGCAGGTGGTGCTGGATATTCCGCGCCTGGGCTGCATCAACAGTCACGCATCGCTGCTGCCTCGATGGCGGGGTGCAGCGCCGATCCAGCGTGCCGTTGAAGCCGGTGACGCCGAGAGCGGCGTGACCGTGATGCGCATGGAAGCCGGCCTGGATACCGGGCCGATGCTGCTCAAGGTCAGCACCCCGATCAGCGCCCAGGACACTGGTGGTACATTGCATGACCGCTTGGCCGAGCTCGGCCCGCCAGCGGTGATCCAGGCCATTGCCGGCCTGGCCACCGGGACGCTGGAAGGTGAAGTCCAGGACGATGCACTGGCCACTTATGCACACAAATTGAACAAGGACGAAGCCCGCATCGACTGGTCGCGCCCAGCCGTTGAACTGGAACGCCTGGTGCGCGCCTTCAATCCATGGCCGATCTGCCACAGCACGCTCAACGGCGAAGCCCTGAAAGTGCTGTCTGCGACCCTCGCCGAAGGGCAGGGCCAGCCTGGGGAAATTCTCGCTGCCAGCAAGGACGGGCTGATCGTGGCCTGTGGCCAACAAGCCCTGTGCCTGACTCGCCTGCAACTGCCCGGTGGCAAGGCGCTTGGCTTCAGCGACCTGTTCAATAGCCGCCGTGAAAAATTCGCAGTCGGCACGGTGCTGGGCCAATGAACCCACGTCTTGCTGCTGCCCGTGCCTTGGCTGCTGTCCTGTCCGGCAAGGCCTCGCTGAACAGTTCCCTGCCGGGGCAACTGGAAAAGGTTGAAGTGCGCGACCGTGGCCTGACCCAGGACCTCGCCTTCGGCACCGCCCGTTGGCAGCCACGCTTGTCGGCCCTGGCCGAGCGCCTGCTGCAAAAGCCGTTCAAAAGTGCCGACGCCGATGTGGAAGCACTCTTACTGGTCGGTCTCTACCAACTGCTTTACACCCGCGTGCCTGCCCATGCCGCCATCGGAGAAACCGTGGGCTGCGCCGACAAGCTGAAAAAGCCTTGGGCCAAGGCGCTGCTCAACGCCGTGCTGCGTCGCGCTCAACGCGAAAGCGCGGAGTTGCTTGCCGAGCTCGAACGCGACCCGGTGGTGCGCACTGCGCACCCGCGCTGGCTGCAGAAATCCTTGAAAGCCTTCTGGCCTGAACAATGGGAAGCGATCTGTGCGGCCAACAATGCGCACCCGCCGATGATCCTGCGGGTCAATCGCCGTCACCACAGCCGCGACGCCTATCTGGAGTTATTGCGTCAGGCCGGCGTTGCAGCCCAGCCATGCGCCTATAGCCGCGACGGCATCCTGCTTGCCGAACCCTGCGATGTGCGCCAACTACCCGGTTTCAACGAAGGCTGGATCAGCGTCCAGGACGAAGCTGCGCAGCTGGCTGCCGACTTACTGGACCTGGCGCCAGGGCAACGGGTGCTCGATGCCTGCTGTGCTCCCGGCGGCAAGACCTGCCATCTGTTGGAAGCCGAACCGCAGCTCAAGGGCGTAGTTGCCGTCGACCTGGAAGCCAAACGCCTGGTGCGCGTTCAGGAAAACCTCGAGCGCCTGGGCCTTGATGCCCAACTGATTGCCGCCGATGCCCGCGACACGGCAGCCTGGTGGGATGGCCAAGGTTTCCAGCGCATTCTGCTCGATGCGCCGTGCTCGGCTACCGGCGTGATACGACGTCACCCGGATATCAAGCTCACACGCCAGGCCGACGATATTGAGGCGCTCGCAACCTTGCAGGGTGAATTGCTTGATGCCCTGTGGCCGACCCTGGAAGTCGGCGGCATTCTCCTGTACGCGACCTGTTCGACGCTACCAACAGAAAATACCGAAGTCATTGAGGCCTTCCTCGCCCGCACCAGTGGCGCCAGGGAACTGGACATCGCTATCCAGGCCGGGTTCAAACAGCCGCACGGTCGCCAGTTGCTGGCGCAGGAAGGCGGCCATGATGGCTTTTATTATGCCAAGCTGATCAAGATTGCCGCCGCGAGCGGTCATTAAGGGAGTAGCGGATGAAGATCATCATCCTCGGCGCAGGGCAGGTGGGCGGCACGCTGGCAGAACACCTGGCCAGCGAAGCCAATGACATTACCGTGGTCGATACCGATGGTGATCGCCTGCGCGATCTCGGCGACCGCCTGGATATCCGCACCGTACAGGGCCGTGGCTCATTTCCAACGGTGCTGCGCCAGGCCGGCGCCGACGATGCCGACATGCTCGTGGCCGTGACCAATAGCGACGAGACCAATATGGTCGCCTGCCAGGTGGCGCATACGCTGTTCCACACTCCGACCAAGATTGCCCGGGTCCGTGAAGCAGCCTACCTGACCCGCGCCGGCTTGTTCGATAACGACGCGATTCCCGTGGATGTGCTGATCAGCCCGGAACAGGTGGTGACCAACTACATCAAGCGCCTGATCGAACACCCAGGTGCCCTGCAGGTGATCGACTTTGCCGAAGGCAAGGCGCAACTGGTGGCGGTGAAGGCGTACTACGGCGGACCGCTGGTGGGGCAGCAACTGCGCCAGATTCGCCAACACATGCCCAACGTTGACACCCGCGTGGCAGCGATCTTCCGTCGCGACCGGCCGATCCTGCCCAAGGGCGACACGATCATCGAAGCCGACGACGAAGTGTTCTTCATCGCCGCCAAAGCCAACATTCGCGCGGTGATGGGCGAACTGCGGCGCCTGGATGAAACCAACAAGCGTGTGGTGATCGCCGGTGGCGGGCAGATCGGTGAACGCTTGGCCGAGGCTATCGAGAGCCGCTACCAGGTCAAGATCATCGAAATGAACCCGGCGCGTTGCCGCTACCTGTCCGATACCCTCGACAGTACCGTGGTGCTGCAAGGCAGTGCTTCGGACCGCGATCTGATGCTGGAAGAGAACATCGCCGAGGCCGATATTTTCCTGGCCCTGACCAACGACGACGAAGCCAACATCATGTCATCGCTGCTTGCCAAGCGCCTGGGTGCTCGCAAGGTGATGACCATCATCAACAACCCGGCATACGTCGACCTGGTTCAGGGCGGCGAAATCGATATCGCCATCAGCCCCCAACTGGCAACCATCGGCACCTTGCTGACCCACGTACGGCGGGGCGACATCGTCAGCGTGCACTCATTGCGCCGTGGCGCCGCCGAGGCCATCGAAGCGATCGCCCATGGCGATACCAAATCGAGCAAGGTCATCGGCAAGGCCATCGAAAACATTGCCTTGCCGCCGGGCACCACCATTGGCGCGATCATCCGCGATGAGGAAGTGTTGATTGCCCACGACGACACAGTGATCGCAGCGGGCGACCATGTGATTCTTTTCGTTGTGGATAAAAAATACATCCGTGACGTCGAAAAGCTGTTCCACGTTGGGCTGAGTTTCTTCTAGGTCACCCGGGAGGCCGCCATGATCGAGTCACTGGAAAAAATGCTGGCCAAGGGTGTGGATAACTCGCTGCTGCGCTTTGGACTGGGCAAGGCCTGGCTGGACGCAGGAGACATCGCCAAGGCCGTTGAACACTTGCAGCGCTGTGTCGAGCTTGACCCTAAGTATTCGGCGGCGTGGAAGTTGTTGGGCAAGGCGCATCTGGCCCATGGCGACCATGCGGCCGCCCGCCAGGCCTGGGAGCAAGGCCTGGAAGCGGCCCGGGCGCATGGTGACAAGCAGGCGGAAAAAGAGATGACCGTGTTTTTGAAGAAACTGGAGCGGCAACACCCTCGCAATTGAGGGTGTCCTCATCGCTGGCAAGCCAGCTCCCACAACTGACTTTGTAGGAGCGGGCTTGCCCGCGATAGCGCCTTCAGTACCAGCGCGCCTCCCCAGCCGGGCGCTTCTTGAACCGCTTCATGCTCCACATGTACTGGGTCGGATACGCCCGCACATACTTTTCGATCACCTGGCTCATTGCCGCCACCGCCGTTTCTGTATCTTCGCTGTACATCGCCTCGGGCGCCGCTTCCAGAATCACCTTGAAACCCGAACCATCGGGCAGGCGCAAGGCATGCAGGAACACACCAACCGCCTTGCCGCCGGTGAGCATGTTCGGCACGAACTTGCTGGTCAGCGCCTGGGTAGCGAAGAATGGCACGAAAATCCCAGCCGACTCTGAAGGCTCTGGGTCGGCGGGAATACCCACCTGGCCACCTTTGCGCACTTCCTTGATGATGCTGAGGATCCCTTCCTTGGTCGAAGCCGCAACGCGGTTGCCCAACTGCACGCGCTGTTCGCGCAACAGGTCATCGACTGCCTTGAGCTTGGGCGGGCGATAGAAAATGATCGGATTGCACTGGTTGCAGTAAAAGTGGTTCAACACTTCCCAGTTGCCGAGATGGCTGGTGATTCCCACAACCCCCTTGCCTGAGGCCAGGGCCTGTTTGAGCACGTCCAGACCTTCGACTTCACGCACCAGGTCGAGCGAGCGCTGGGCCGGCCAGATCCAGGCGCAAGCGCTTTCGGTCAGGGCCTTGCCGATATCCTTCAAGGTTGCTCCGACCAGGCGCTCGCGCGCAGCCGCTTCCATTTCCGGAAAACATTTGGCCAGATTGATCCGCACAACGTCACGGGAGCTGTTGGGCAGCTTCCACATCAACCAGCCGATTGCCGCGCCAACGCGCTGCACAGCACCCCACGGCAGCAGGGCGAACAACCGCAAAGCCCCGACCAGAACGGCGCCTTTGAACTTATCCACAGGCCACTCCTATGTTTGCAAGCCGACTATTGTACCGTCAGCGCGCAAGGCTGGCGTAACGATCGCAGTCGGTGGTGTGGTCCATGGCCATGCCCGAGGCCTGCATGAAGGCATAGCAGATCGTCGGGCCAACAAAAGTGAAACCCGCCTTTTGCAAAGCCTTGCTCATGGCTTTGGCTTCGTCGGTGACCGCCGGCACCTCGTTGCGTTGGGTGAAATGGTTGACCTTGGGTTGGCCGCCGACGAATGACCAGAGAAACTCCACGGGGTTGTCCAGCGCCAACCATGCCGTGGCATTGCGCCGAGCGGCATTGAGTTTGAGGCGATTACGGATGATCCCGGGGTCGAGCATGCGCTCTTCGATCTCGGCGTCGGTCATTTCGGCGAGGCGCCGGGGATCGAAGCCAAACATGACTTCACGGTAGCGCTCGCGCTTTTTCAGCACGGTTATCCAGGAAAGCCCGGCCTGGCAGCCCTCCAGCAGGAGCAATTCGAACAGTTGGCCGGGGTCGCGCAGCGGCACACCCCACTCTTTGTCGTGATAATCCTGGTAAAGCGGATCTTCGGTACACCAAAAGCAGCGCGGCATAAGGCTCCAGGGTAGAGGCTGGACTGAATCGGGTTATACTCCCGCTCTTTATATCGCAGCCCAAGAAACAGGTGAATTTCGTGAGCCAGCCTACGCCAGCCGTGCGTACCTTCCAAGACTTGATCCTCGCCCTCCAGCAATACTGGGCCGAGCAAGGTTGTGTGGTACTTCAGCCCTACGATATGGAAGTAGGCGCCGGCACTTTCCATACCGCCACGTTTTTGCGCGCCATTGGCCCGGAAACCTGGAACGCCGCTTACGTGCAGCCCAGTCGGCGCCCGACTGACGGCCGCTACGGCGAAAACCCTAACCGTCTGCAGCACTACTACCAGTTCCAGGTAGTACTCAAGCCCAACCCTGACAATTTCCAGGAGCTGTACCTGGGTTCGCTCAAGCACGTCGGGCTCGACCCGCTGGTGCACGACATTCGTTTCGTGGAAGACAACTGGGAGTCGCCGACACTGGGCGCCTGGGGTCTGGGCTGGGAAGTCTGGCTCAACGGCATGGAAGTCACCCAGTTCACCTACTTCCAGCAAGCGGGTGGCATCGAATGCTACCCGGTAACCGGTGAGATCACCTACGGCCTGGAACGCCTGGCGATGTACCTGCAGGGTGTCGACTCGGTCTACGACCTGGTCTGGACCGACGGCCCGTTCGGCAAAGTGACCTACGGCGATGTGTTCCACCAGAACGAAGTAGAGCAATCGACCTACAACTTCGAGCACGCCAACGTAGAGAAGCTGTTCGAACTGTTCGACTTCTATGAAAGCGAAGCCAACCGCCTGATCGAACTCGAGTTGCCATTGCCGACCTATGAAATGGTCCTCAAGGCCTCCCATACGTTCAACCTGCTCGATGCACGCCGGGCCATTTCGGTCACCGAACGCCAGCGCTACATCCTGCGCGTACGTACCCTGGCCCGCGCGGTTGCGCAAAGTTATCTACAGGCCCGCGCCAAGCTGGGCTTCCCGATGGCGTCCCCTGAACTGCGTGATGAAGTGTTGGCTAAGCTGGAGGCTGCACAATGAGTGCTCAAGATTTTCTGGTTGAACTGGGCACCGAAGAACTGCCACCCAAAGCCCTCAACACCCTGGCCGAAGCCTTCCTGGCCGGCATCGAGAAGGGTCTGCAGGCTGCCGGGCTGAACTACACCGCCAAGCAGGTCTATGCCGCGCCGCGCCGCCTGGCAGTACTGATTAATGGGCTGGACATCCAGCAACCGGATCGCAGCATCAACCTCGATGGTCCGCCCCTGCAGGCGGCTTTCGATGCCGAAGGCAATCCCACCCAGGCTGCCCTGGGTTTTGCCAAGAAATGCGGTGTGGACCTGAGCGAAATCGACCAGAGCGGTCCCAAGCTGCGCTTCAGCCAGCGCATCGTCGGCAAGCCGACAGCCAACCTGCTGCCGACTATCGTTGAAGACTCCCTCAATGACTTGCCGATCCCCAAGCGCATGCGTTGGGGCGCGCACAAGGAAGAATTCGTACGGCCGACCCAGTGGCTGGTGATGCTGCTCGGCGATAACGTCATCGACTGCACCATCCTGGCACAGAAGGCTGGCCGTGATTCGCGTGGCCACCGCTTCCACCATCCGGAAAACGTGCGCATCGGCGCACCGGCCAGCTACCTCGAAGACCTGCGCAAGGCTTATGTACTTGCCGACTTCAATGAGCGTCGCGAGCTGATCAGCAAGCGTACCGCCGAGCTGGCCATGCAGCAGGAAGGCACAGCCATCGTGCCGCCGAACCTGCTCGATGAAGTTACCGCCCTGGTCGAATGGCCGGTGCCGCTGGTGTGCTCGTTCGAAGAGCGTTTCCTGGAAGTCCCTCAGGAAGCCCTGATCACCACCATGCAGGACAACCAGAAGTACTTCTGCCTGCTGGATGTCGAAGGCAAGTTGCTGCCGCGCTTCATCACCGTGGCCAACGTCGAAAGCCGTGATCCCAAGCAGATCGTCGAGGGTAACGAGAAAGTCGTTCGCCCGCGCCTGACCGACGCCGAGTTCTTCTTCAAGCAAGACAAGAAGCAGCGCCTGGAAAGCTTCAACCTGCGTCTGCAAAACGTGGTGTTCCAGGCCCAGTTGGGCAGCGTATTCGACAAGGCCGAGCGCGTCTCCAAACTGGCCGCGCATATTGCCGGACGTATTGGTGGCGACGCCGGACGAGCCGCCCGTGCAGGTTTGCTGTCCAAGTGCGACCTGGCCACCGAAATGGTTGGCGAGTTCCCGGAAATGCAAGGCGTTGCAGGTTACTACTACGCGCTCAACGACGGTGAGCCGGAAGACGTCGCCCTGGCCCTGAATGAGCAGTACATGCCACGCGGTGCCGGTGCAGAATTGCCGACAACCCTGACCGGTGCAGCCGTTGCCATTGCCGATAAACTCGACACCCTGGTCGGCATCTTCGGTATTGGCATGTTGCCAACCGGCAGCAAAGACCCCTATGCACTGCGTCGCGCAGCGCTGGGAGTGTTGCGCATCCTGATCGAGAAGAAACTCGATCTGGACCTGACCGACGCCGTGGCCTACGCCGTCACGCAGTTTGGCGTCAAGATCAAGGCTGCCGGTTTGGCCGAACAGGTTCTGGAGTTCATTTTCGATCGCCTGCGCGCTCGCTACGAAGACGAAGGCATCGACATGGCCACCTACCTGTCGGTTCGCGCCCTGCAACCAGCTTCGGCCCTGGATTTCGACCAGCGCGTGCAGGCAGTACAAGCTTTCCGCCAACTGCCTGAAGCAGCCGCTCTGGCCGCGGTGAACAAGCGCGTCTCGAACCTGCTGAGCAAGTTCGAAGGGGTCGTGCCGACCGTCGTCGAGCCAAAGTACTTCGACAATGCCAACGAGTTCTCTTTGTACTCGGCGATCCAGCAAGCCGACCAGGCTGTTCAGCCAATGGCTGCTGCGCGCCAGTACCGTGAATCGTTGGCACGTCTGGCGGCTCTGCGTGAACCGGTGGATGCGTTCTTCGAAGCCGTGATGGTCAATGCCGATGATGCGAAGGTACGCGGCAACCGCTATGCGTTGCTGGCTCGCCTGCGTGGGCTGTTCCTCGGCGTTGCTGATATTTCGCTGCTGGGCTGATTGGTGAAGGATCCAGGCTTGAAACTGCTGATACTCGATCGGGACGGGGTGATCAACGAAGACTCCGACGCCTACATAAAATCGGTGGAGGAGTGGGTTCCCATCCCAGGCTCGATCGAAGCCATTGCGCAGTTGAGCAAGGCCGGCTGGACGGTGGCAGTCGCTACCAATCAGTCCGGCATTGCTCGCGGCTATTACGACCTGGCCACACTGAACGCCATGCATGAGCGCCTACGGGCGCTGGTGGCAGAGCAGGGGGGCGAGGTCGGTTTGATCGTTCACTGCCCCCATGGGCCGGATGATGGCTGCACATGCCGCAAACCCAAGCCTGGGATGCTGCAACAGATCGGCGCTCATTATGGCGTCGATCTAGCCCATCTTTGGTTTGTCGGCGATAGTATGGGTGACCTGGAGGCTGCTCTGGCCGTCGATTTACAGCCTGTTCTGGTCAAAACCGGAAAAGGACTGAAGACGCTGAGTAAACCCTTACCAGTGGGGACCCTTATTTTTGAGGATCTGGCCGCTGTCGCCAGAGAACTTATCCACAATTAGCGCGCCTCTGAATACCTGACCGAGCTCATCGGGCCGACCCTGTCTGCCCGGTCTTACCTGTCGTTATCGGATGCGCGCTTTATACAGGCGGGCGAGCCCGCAACGGTAAATGCCGCTATGTCGACCCTGCAGGCGATCAGAACCTTTCTTTTTTACCTGCTACTGGGCACCAGCTCGTTGCTGTGGTGCACCCTGAGCTTTTTTGTCGCGCCGTTTCTGCCTTTCCGCGCCCGGTACCGCTTCATCAATGTGTACTGGTGCCGATTCGCACTGCTGTTGGCCCGGGTGTTTCTCGACATCCGCGTCAAGGTCACCGGTGCGCACAACGTGCCTGCTCAACCTTGCGTAATCCTGTCCAACCATCAAAGCACCTGGGAGACCTTTTTCCTCTCGGCCTACTTCCAGCCGTTGAGCCAAGTACTCAAGCGCGAACTGCTGTACGTACCGTTCTTCGGCTGGGCCATGGCCATGCTCAGACCCATCGCCATCGACCGGGACAATCCCAAGGCTGCACTCAAGCACGTAGCTGCCAAGGGCCACCAACTGCTAAAGGACGGTGTCTGGGTGCTGATTTTTCCCGAAGGTACCCGCGTACCCTACGGCACTATCGGCAAATTCTCGCGTGGGGGGACTGCCCTGGCGGTTAATGCTCAGCTGCCCGTGCTGCCAGTGGCACACAACGCAGGCAAGTACTGGCCCAAGGAAGGCTGGGCCAAGCGGGCCGGTACTATCGAGGTGGTCATTGGCGCCCCTATGTATGCAGATGGGACGGGGCCACGTGCCATTGCCGAGCTCAACGACCGGGTTGCCGCCTGGAACGAGCAAACCCAGCGGGAAATGGGGTCCTTGCCTCAGGCCCCCGCGGTTGAGCAGGAAATTGTTGCCTGAGCGTCTGTGGATAACATGTGCGCAATTTTTTGATTTCCGTTGAAAAATGCCTATAAGTTATTAATTTTTATAGTTATTTTCTTTCCATGATGCTTTAGTGATTTCGTGCATAAGTTTTTTCGTCGCTATCAAAAACCGGCCTGAAGGCCGGTTTTTTTATGCCTGGGTTTCAAGGTCGAACGGCGCAGCCCGGTTTGAAATAAACAGTGATATTTAGCCTGACGAGCTTGGCCAATAATCCGATAGCCTCGAACGTGGCATGAGGCCAAACAACTTTTTACCAAGGACGAAAGAATGATCAACTGGAACAAAGAGTTCACTGCTCTAATACGCGAAACTCGTCCGAGCTGCTGGGGAAACTGGGGCTTGAATACACATATCCAGGTCGGCGCAGTCGGAATCGTTGACCCTAAAACCGGAGATTTTCAGCTGGTACGAGATCAGCTGCCGGGCATCGACGTAATAGAAGTAGCCACCAGCAAAACCTGGAAAATGAGCACTTCCCAAGTCAAAAAGAAAGAATTGAAGCCCGAAGCTTCGGCGTCATTCAAAGATCCGCAAACCGGAATAGATCTGAAAGTCGACAGTAAAATCCAATGGTCCTTCGGCTCCAGCGGTGCCATGGCCTCCGAATTCGCCATACTCGGAGAAAAACGCATTGCCGATCTCACCCAGCTGAACAAGCAACAGAAATGGTTGGCCGAGCAAGCCAATCAGGTTGGGCTGGGTAGCAATGGCCGCATATCCCAGGGCTTCGGTGTTATCACGAGCGCTATCTATGCCATCAGCGGCATCAACGTCGGCTCAAAAGACAAAAACTCATCATTCGAGATAGCCGGAAATGCCAAGGCCCTGAATACGTTACTGGGCACTGAGCCTCCGCAAGCCGGCATTTCGGGATCATTCACCAGCAGCTCGCAAGAAAACAGCCTGGATAAACACGTATGGCCAGCGCAAGCCAACACTACTGCAACCAGCCCAATTCCCGTGGCTTACACGTTCAGCTCATTCCACGGAGACCTGATCATCCCTAACTGGGTCAACCGGCTGGGTTCACTGGAGTTGGTCGTCGATAGCCTGTTTGGTTCAACCTACACCGCTCAAGTTACCCTGCAGTACGACACCCCCGATAAGAAGGCAACAACGGCATCAGCGCTTGTCATTGCACCGCAAAGCAAAACCTTCGGCGACATTCCGCTCAACGCGACCAACATTGTTCTCAATGTCAAATTTGTGGAGTTGCTGGAAGGCACCTACTTCACAAAAAAATGGGATGCCCCGCTTGTCCAATGGAGCAATGGCAAGCGCCGCGTGGAGTTAACCGGCGTCTGGCCAGGCAAGCCTCAGCTCAGGGTTGTCGAAGAAGACAATTGATCACGGCAGCCGTGTAAGGAGCTGTGCCTTGCTCCAATAAAAAAGGCCAACGCAGAGCGTTGGCCTTTTTATCGGACAGATATCTGAACCCGCGATTAGAAATCCAGGTTCGACACCGCCAAAGCGTTGCTCTCGATGAACTCACGACGCGGCTCAACCGCATCGCCCATCAAGGTGTTGAAGATCTGATCAGCGGCGATCGCATCTTCGATTGTCACCTTGAGCATACGACGTACGCTTGGGTCCATTGTAGTTTCCCACAACTGATCCGGGTTCATTTCACCCAACCCTTTGTAGCGCTGGATTGTGTGACGCTTGGTGCTTTCAGCCATCAGCCAGTCCAGGGCTTCCTTGAACTCGGTGACGGCCTTCTTACGCTCGCCACGCTGAATATAAGCCCCTTCATCCAGCAGGGTGCTCAGTTGAGCCCCGAGGGTGACGACGGTCTTGTAGTCATTGCTGCCGAAGAAATCGCGGTTGAAGGTGACGTAGTTGGACAGGCCGTGGGAGATCAATTCGACCTCTGGCAGCCAGACGTTGCGCTCACGATCTTCACGCAGGCTGGCTTTGTAAACCAGGCCAGACTTCTCCACGGTGCGCAGGCGAGCTTCGTACTGAGCCAGCCAACCCTGCATCGCTGAATGGTCGGACAGTTGTTCCATGCTGACCGGTGGCAAGTAGATGAAGTGCTCAGTCAGTTCCAGCGGGTACAGGCGCGACAAACGCTTGAGAGTCTTCATTACCATACGGAAATCGTTTACCAAGCGCTCCAGGCTTTCACCGGAGATGCCGGGTGCGGACTCGTTCAGGTGCAGGCTTGCATCCTCCAGGGCCGACTGCGTCATGTATTCTTCCATGGCGTCGTCGTCTTTGATGTACTGCTCTTGCTTGCCCTTTCCGAACTGTACCTGGTGGAAGGTGACTCCGCGGGCGGCTCTGCAA
>CAYVPI010000111.1:0-17060 GCA_964453495.1 uncultured Pseudomonas sp.
GCTTCAAGGAAGCTGAGTGCAAGGAACTGGCCGGCTGGATCTGCGACATCCTGGCAGACCTGAATAACGAAGCGGTGATCGACGCCGTTCGTGAGAAGGTCAAGGCCATCTGCACCAAGCTGCCGGTATACGGCGCTTGATAGCGGTTGCTTGAAGTAAAAAAGCCCGGCACTTGAGCCGGGATTTTTGTTTGTGGTCGGATTTTAGGTCCTCATCGCGGGCAAGCCCGCTCCTATAGAGGTTTGTAGGAGCGGGCTTGCCCGCGATGAGGCCCTAAAGCCTTTACACCAATCCAGCAAACCCCGCCCTAATCTTCTCCTCGGGCAGCTCATCGGCAATAAACACCATCACGCTCTCCCGTGCTTCACCCTCTGCCCACTCGGTATCCCAGTCGAAGCCATACAGCTTCAAAACCCCCTGGAACACGAGCCGACGCGGCTCACCCGCGACATTCAACACACCCTTATAGCGCAACAACTGCTTGCCATGGGCCTCCAGCAATTCGTTCATGAACTCACTGAGTCGGTCGATATCCAGCGGTTTGTCGGTGCGCAATACCAGGCTGGAAATCCGATCCAGCGAAGGCGCCGTGCTGACCGGGTGTAGGCTCAAACCACCGCCCAGGTCGTCGTTGAGGTTGAAACCACGCACATCGAGCAATTCGGCCAGGTCAATCTTGCCGTGCTCCACCACGCGAATCGGCGCACGCCGGTTGATGCGGGCAAGGCGCTCGCTCAAGGCATCGAAGCTGGCCGGGGCAACCAGGTCGGTCTTGCTCACCAACAGCCGGTCGGCAAAGCCCACCTGGGCCTGGGCGATGGTCTGGGCCAGGTGGGTGTCGGCGTGGGCGGCATCGACCAGGGTGATGATGCCGTCGAGAATGTAGCGATCACGCAGCTCTTCATCGATGAAGAAGGTCTGCGCCACCGGTGCCGGATCGGCCAGGCCCGTGCATTCGATCACCAGGCGGTCGAAGGCGATTTCACCGCTGTCCAGACGCTCCAACAACAGATAGAGCGCCTTGGTCAGGTCGGTGTGGATGGTGCAGCACACGCAACCGTTGGCCAAGGTCATGACTTGCACCGGTTCGTCACCCAACAGCTGCGTGTCGATGCCGGCGTCACTGAACTCATTTTCGATCACGGCGATCTTCAGGCCGTGTTCGGCCTTGAGCAGGTGCCGCAACAGCGTGGTCTTGCCGGCCCCGAGAAAACCGCTCAGGACAGTGACGGGAATAGGGTTCTGCACACTCATGGACACTCCAAAATGCAACGCGCCACGATCAAGGCATACCCTGACGTGGCGCGAGGTTCATCGTTTCAACCGGACAATCAGCAGCAGCGCGGCGAACCCTTGCCGCCGCCGTAACGTGCCTCCTGGCGTTCGCGGAAAAACTCCTCGTACGTCATCAGTGGCTTGTCCGGGTGCTTGGTTTGCATATGCTCGACGTAATTGTCGTAGTCGGGCATACCCACCATCAGGCGCGCAGCCTGACCGAGGTATTTACCGAGGCGACTCAGGTCATTGAACATGCTTGCAACCCTCTTGTTTTACGCGTCTGGAACCGCCTCGAAAGGCGTTTCCTTGTCGGTGCGCTCCTTGCTGCCCCAGGCCGAGACACCGACTTTGAGGGCATAGAACAGGATGCTGAACACCACGAACAGGAACAACCCGGTCAAGGTCGCGTTAGTGTACGCGTTGAAGATCACATGCTGCATCTGGACCATATCCTTGGCCGGTGCAAGCACCTGCCCTGCCTGGGCCGCAGCGCTGTACTTGTCTGCCAGCGCAAGGAAGCCCACAGCCGGATTGGCGTCGAACAACTTGATAAAGCCGGCGGTAGTAGTGCAGATCAATAGCCAGACCGCCGGCAACAGGGTCACCCAGATGTAGCGCTGGCGCTTCATTTTGATCAGCACGACAGTGCTTAGCATCAACGCGATACCGGCCAGCATCTGGTTGGAGATGCCGAACAGCGGCCACAGGGTGTTGATACCACCCAGAGGATCGATCACGCCCTGGTACAACAGGTAACCCCACATGGCTACACAGCCCGCGGTGGCGATCAGGTTGGCGGTCCAGGACTCCGTGCGCTTGAGTGCCGGTACGAACGAACCCAGCAAGTCCTGCAGCATGAAACGCCCGGCACGGGTACCGGCGTCCACGGCGGTGAGGATGAACAGCGCCTCGAACAGAATCGCGAAGTGGTACCAGAACGCCATGGTGTTCTCGCCTGGCAGTACGGTATGCAGGATCTGCGCGATCCCCACCGCCAGGGTCGGTGCACCGCCGGCACGGGCCAGGACTGTGGTCTCGCCAATGTCCTTGGCTACGGCTTGCAGGGCTTCAGGGGTGATCGTGAAACCCCAGCTGCTGACCGTCTGAGCCACAGTTACCACGTCGCCGCCCACAATGGCTGCCGGGCTGTTCATGGCGAAGTACACACCAGGCTCGATCACCGAAGCGGCAACCATGGCCATGATGGCCACAAACGACTCCATCAGCATGCCGCCATAACCGATATAGCGGGCGTTGGTTTCGTTATCCAGCAGCTTGGGCGTGGTCCCGGAGGAGATCAGCGCATGGAAGCCGGACACCGCACCGCAGGCGATGGTGATGAACAGGAACGGGAACAGCCCGCCCTTCCAGACCGGGCCGGTGCCGTCGGTGAACTGGGTCAATGCCGGCATTTTCAGCTCGGGCATGGTTACCAGAATGCCGATTGCCAGAGCGACGATGGTACCGATCTTGAGGAAGGTGGACAGGTAATCACGTGGCGCCAGCACCAGCCAGACCGGTAGCACGGCGGCGACGAAGCCGTAGCCGACCAGCATCCAGGTGATCTGGATGCCCGTAAAGGTGAACGCCTTGGCCCACACGGGATCAGCGGCAATCTGCCCGCCCAGCCAGATGGAACCCAGCAGCAGGAGCACCCCGACAACCGAGATCTCGCCGATGCGGCCTGGGCGGATATAACGCATGTACACGCCCATGAACATCGCGATCGGAATGGTCGCCATGACCGTGAAGATCCCCCACGGGCTTTCCGCCAGGGCCTTGACCACGATCAGCGCCAGTACCGCAAGGATGATGATCATGATCAGGAAACAGCCGAACAGGGCAATGGTGCCCGGTATGCGACCCATTTCCTCGCGAACCATGTCGCCCAGCGAACGGCCATTGCGGCGGGTCGACAGGAACAGCACCATGAAGTCCTGTACTGCACCGGCCAGCACCACCCCGGCAATCAGCCACAGCGTGCCAGGCAAGTAGCCCATTTGCGCGGCAAGCACCGGCCCCACCAGCGGCCCGGCACCGGCGATCGCGGCGAAATGGTGACCGAAAAGAATGTGTTTGTTGGTCGGCACATAGTCCAGACCATCGTTGTTGCGTACTGCAGGTGTTGCCCGACGCGGGTCGAGCTCCATCACGCGGGTAGCGATGAACAGACTGTAGTAGCGGTACGCGACCAGGTAGATGGCAACCGCTGCGACCACGATCCACAAGGCGTTGATCGCCTCGCCTCGACGCAGGGCCACCACGCCCAGAGCGCACGCCCCTATGACCGCCAGCACCAGCCAGGGTATATGGCGTAGCGGGCTATTATTATTTTTCATTGTTTGATTCCAGCCAGGTGGATACGAAAGACAACCCTAGGAGTCTAGCGAGGCTGACAGGAAAGGCCAGCCCCACCTTGGTCTAGAGCCTTGATCGCGATATTTTAACCCATCTTTTTATCCGCTCTTGAGTGCTACTTGGCAAGCGACAAGGCCCGGGTCTGCGCTATAGTCTGTTTTCAAGCAGAAGGGGATCTGCCATGACCGATTTTCACGCCGACCGGCGCCAATACAAACGTATCGCCTTCGACGCCTGGGGCGAGCTGAGCCAGGGTGCAAACGTTTGGCCTGTGCGCCTTGTCGACCTGTCGCTCAAAGGCCTGCTGATAGAACGCCCTTCAAACTGGGCAGCTGAGCCTGAAGAGCCCTTCATCATCAAGATTTTCCTGAGCGACCAGGCCGACGTGATGATGGAAGTGCAGTTGCGTCATGACAACGATGGCCACCTGGGATTTGCCTGCCTGCACATCGATCTGGAGTCGATCACCTACCTGCGACGGTTGATCGAGCTGAACCTGGGCGATGAGGACGAACTACAGCGCGAACTCGGCTCACTGATCGACTCGTAAAACGCAACAACACGCCCAC
This sequence comes from uncultured Pseudomonas sp., assembly GCA_964453495.1. Classification (GTDB taxonomy): domain Bacteria; phylum Pseudomonadota; class Gammaproteobacteria; order Pseudomonadales; family Pseudomonadaceae; genus Aquipseudomonas. The sequence goes on from CAYVPI010000111.1 coordinate 4,206, forward strand.
CGCACATTCATGGTGCCCTCCACGTCCATCGCTCCCCGCCATGGCGCACACCCTACCCTGCCCGCCGCTCCTTGACACCCCTGGCCACCTTGACGTTGCCAGTGTCGCCCACACTTTGGCGATAAATTCGCCCAAATGCGCCTACACGGACTGATTCTTGCTTTGGCAGACATCGCACCAGTAATCCTGGCCGATAGGACAGGAAAAATGATCAAAAGCACCGGAATAGAGGCTTAAATCTAATAGTTATAAGGTTTTGTATACAATTTAGTAGCCAATAGTTTGGGTTGTTGTCTACAGTACGCCCACAACAATAAATCGAGATGCCATCTCCATGAAAACGTCCACCGCTACCACGTCTGCGGAGCAACGCCCCGAAGACGAAAACCTCGGTATTGGCGCCAATATGGCTTACGGCCTGCAACACGTTCTGACCATGTATGGCGGGATTGTCGCGGTACCGCTCATCCTCGGTCAGGCTGCAGGACTGGCTCCAGCCGACATCGGTCTGTTAATCGCTGCATCCCTGTTCGCCGGTGGTCTGGCGACTTTGCTGCAAACTATCGGTATACCGTTTTTTGGCTGTCAGTTGCCGCTGGTACAGGGCGTTTCGTTTGCGGGTGTGGCAACCATGGGGGCCATCCTCTCCAGCGGCTCGGGCGGGGGCATGCCGGCAGTGCTTGGTGCGGTCATGGCGGCTTCATTGATAGGCCTGTTGATCACGCCGGTGTTTTCTCGTATCACGCGCTTCTTCCCGCCACTGGTCACAGGTATTGTGATCACCACCATCGGCTTGACCCTGATGCCGGTGGCAGCACGCTGGGTCATGGGCGGCAACAGCCATGCCCCCGACTTCGGCAGCATGGCCAATATCGGCCTGGCGGCGCTGACCTTCGTCATTGTGCTGCTGCTGAGCAAAATAGGCAGTGCAACCATTTCGCGCCTGTCGATTCTGCTGGCCATGATCATCGGCACACTGATCGCCGTGGCCTTGGGCATGGCTGACTTTTCCAAAGTCGGCGATGGCCCTCTGATGGCATTCCCTACGCCTTTCCACTTCGGCATGCCCACCTTCCAGATCGCCGCCATTATCTCGATGTGCATCGTGATCATGGTGACCCTGGTGGAAACCTCGGCGGACATCCTGGCGGTCGGTGAAATCATCGACACCAAAGTGGATTCCAAGCGACTGGGTAACGGCCTGCGCGCCGACATGCTGTCGAGCGTGCTCGCTCCGATTTTCGGCTCCTTCACCCAGAGTGCCTTCGCCCAGAACGTGGGCCTGGTGGCGGTAACGGGTGTGAAGAGCCGATTCGTAGTGGCTACCGGCGGGGTAATTCTGGTAGTGCTCGGGCTGTTGCCGATCATGGGTCGAGTCATCGCCGCCGTGCCAACCTCGGTATTGGGTGGCGCTGGCATCGTACTGTTCGGTACCGTGGCAGCCAGCGGCATTCGTACCCTGTCGAAAGTCGACTATCGCAACAACATGAACCTGATCATCGTCGCTGCCTCCCTGGGCTTCGGCATGATCCCGATCGCCGCACCGAACTTCTATGACCACTTCCCGACCTGGTTCGCCACCATTTTCCACTCGGGCATCAGCTCGGCGGCGATCATGGCGATTGTGCTGAACCTGGCGTTCAACCACTTCACCAAGGGTAACTCGGACCAGCAGTCGGTCTTCGTCGCCGCCTCTGAACGCACCCTGCGCGTACAAGACATTGCAGCCCTGCACGATGGTGACTACTTCCAGGACGGCAAACTGTATGACGCCGAAGGCAAGGAAATCCCCTTGACCAATGACTCGACGCCCCAAAGCGCAACACCCGGAAAACGCCCCCTGGTAGCGGCGGGAGCCTCCGACCACTAGAGGCAGACAACTGAATAAAAAAGGCAGGCACCTTCAAGGTGCCGGCCTTTTTTATTCAAGTGTGGGCATTAATCGAACAACGCATCCAATGCCTGTTCCAGCCGCGTGACCGCAATCACCTGCAGCCCGGCTGGCGGCTCTTTCGGTGCATTACCCTTGGGCACGATGGCACGCTTGAAGCCGTGCTTGGCCGCTTCCTTCAAGCGCTCCTGGCCGCTGGGCACCGGACGCACCTCACCCGACAGCCCCACCTCGCCAAATACCAACAGGCCCTGGGCCAATGGCCGGTTACGCAAACTGGACATGATCGCCGCCATCAAGGCCAGGTCCGATGCGGTTTCCAGCACCTTGACCCCGCCCACCACATTGAGGAACACATCCTGATCATGGGTGGGGATACCACCATGGCGGTGCAATACCGCCAGGAGCATGGCCAGCCGGTTCGGGTCCAGGCCCAGGGTTACCCGCCGCGGGTTGGACAGGTGGCTGTCGTCCACCAGCGCCTGTACTTCGACCAGCATGGGGCGTGTGCCTTCCCAGGTGGCCATGACGACGCTGCCAGGGACTTCGTCCTGGGTACGGTTGAGAAAGATCGCCGAAGGGTTGGAGACCTCCTTGAGCCCTTTGTCGGTCATGCCGAACACGCCCAGCTCGTTGACCGCACCGAAGCGGTTCTTGACCGCCCGCAGCAAGCGCAGGCGGCCATCGGACTCGCCCTCGAAGTACAACACGGTATCGACCATATGCTCGAGCACCCGCGGGCCTGCCAGCGAGCCTTCCTTGGTCACGTGACCGACCAGGAAAATCGCCGTGCCGCTCTGCTTGGCATAGCGCACCAACAAGGCCGCGCTTTCGCGTACCTGGGAGACACCACCCGGCGCCGACTGCAGCTGTTCGGTAAAAATGGTCTGGATCGAGTCGATGACCATGACCTTGGGCTTTTCGACCTTGGCAGTGGCGATGATGCTTTCGATGCACGTCTCGGTCATCACCCGTAACTGGTCCTGGGGCAGGCCCAGCCGGCGCGCACGCATCGCCACTTGCTGCTGCGATTCTTCCCCGGTGACATACAGCGCCGGCATGCGCGTCGCGATGTTGCACAACGTTTGCAGAAGGATGGTGGACTTGCCGATGCCAGGGTCGCCACCGATCAACACCACCGAACCGTCGACCAGCCCGCCACCCAATACCCGGTCCAGTTCCGCACTGGCCGTGGTGAAGCGGGGGATTTCCTCGATGCTGACTTCAGCCAGGGTCTTGATTTGCGCCTGTTGCCCGGCCCAGCCGGTTCGGCCACTGGGTGGCGCGGCGGCGCCGCTTTCGATCATGGTTTCGACCAGGGTGTTCCAGGCCCCGCATTCGCCACACTGGCCGGCCCATTTGGGAAAGGTCGCGCCACACTCGGTGCAGCCATACATGCGCTTGGCCTTGGCCATTTCATTACCTGCCTGCAAAAGTTCGCATGATAGCCGATGGCACTTGCCCAGAGGGCGGCAGGCGGCGATCACTTTGGCCACAAACCAGTCAAAACTTTTCGGTATAAGTTGGGTCGATTGCAGCAGCGCAGCGCATGAAGCGCATCGCTGAATTACACTGCGTTGACCAACCTCATCTGTAACAAGGAATAAACTATGGGCGTGCTAAATGAGTTCAAGGCCTTCGCGGTCAAAGGCAATGTGGTCGATATGGCCGTTGGTATTATCATCGGCGCAGCGTTCGGCAAGATTGTCTCCTCTTTCGTTGGCGACCTGATCATGCCTCCACTGGGCATTCTGATCGGAGGCGTCGACTTCAGCGACCTGGCCATCACCCTCAAAGCCGCCGAAGGTGATGCACCGGCCGTGGTCATCGCCTATGGCAAGTTCATCCAGACCGTCATCGACTTCGTCATCGTGGCGTTCGCCATTTTCATGGGCGTAAAGGGCATCAACAAACTCAAGCGCGAAGAAGCAGTGGCTCCCACCCTGCCTCCGGTTCCCACCAAGGAAGAGGAATTGCTGGGCGAGATTCGCGATCTACTCAAAGTGCAGAATACGCGTCCCTGAATCAATACGGGTTCAACAATAGCGGCGCCTGCGGGGCGCCGCTATAGACACTCCAAGCAACTACCAATAGTTCTCGACCGCGACGTGCCCAGGTTTACGGCTGAGACTTAAATGCATGCCCCGCTGCTTGAGTAGTTGCCGCGTATCATCAATCATCTGTGGGTTACCGCACAACATAATGCGCGAATGCAGTGGATCTAATTCAAGGCCTGCCGCCTGTTCCAGCTCGCCACTTTCAATTAGTCGGGTAACACGCCCATGCAGGGCCCCAGCATGCTGTTCGCGCGTGACTGTCGGAATAAATTGCAATTTTCCAGCATACTCACTCAAGTAATCCCTTTCATTCAAACCTGCAATCAATTCCTGATACGCCAGTTCTTTGGCCTCCCGGGCGCAATAGACCAGTTTGATTCGCTCGAACCGCTCCCACACTTCGAAGTCTTGCAGAATCGACAAGAACGGGGCGACCCCAGTACCGGTCGCGAGCAACCACAGGTCACGACCATCGACAAAACGGTCCAGGGTCAGGTACCCAAATGCCTGGCGATCAATGAGCAGGCTATCGCCTTTGCGCAAACGGCTCAGTTCACTGGTGAACTCACCGCCCGGGACCACGATCGAGAAGAAATCAAGGTATTCGTCAAATGGCGAAGACACCATGGAATACGCCCGCCACACCACGGAGCCATCGGCTTTGGTCACGCCCAGCCGGGCGAATTGCCCGGCACGAAAACGAAAGCCTGGGTCACGCGTGGTACGCAAGGTGAAAAGGCTGGGCGTCAGGGGCTTTACGTCAAGCAAGGTCTGGCGAGTGTACTTCTCCACGCTGGCAGTCATTGGCAGGCTCCGTTGGTCATTGGCTCCAGTGTCGCGCAAATGGCCAGCATTAAACACCGGTGGTTTGTAATGACATCATTTTTACAAATTTTTCACCACAGTATTCATATGGGTATTAGTACTTATACCCAATTGATATTTAACACTTTTGTCAGTTACAAAAAAACATTACAAATAAGATAAGAAAATTCCTACACTACGCGCCTCGCAAACGATTACGTGCGCAGCTGCACAGGGAGCGTTTATCATGGAGTCATGGATGCAAGAACAGCTTGAGCAGCTGACGCAAGAGCGAGACGAAAGCAAATTGCTTACTGCAGCGCTCAAGATGGTGCAGCAACTTGAGTTCGAATTCATCTCTTTCGTGATGCGCGCCCCCGTTGCAACTTCTCAACCGAAGGTAGTTATGCTGAGCAACCACCCAAGTGAGTGGCTCGATACTTACCAGAAGTTGAACTATGTCACTATTGACCCAACGGTGGCCCATTGCTTTTCTTCCATGTTGCCGATTCTTTGGCAGGACGCCGTATTTGCTGAAACTCCGGAGTTCTGGGAGCAAGCCAAGAGCTATGGCCTGCGTTATGGCTGGGGGCTTTCGGCGCATGACCACCGAGGGCGGGCCAGCATGCTCAGCGTCGGGCGCAGTGAGAATGCAATCAGCATCACCGAACATTGGGAGAAAGCCGGCCAGACCTACTGGCTGTGCCATCTGCTGCACGCTACCCTTACCGACAAGCCAAATGAGTTGGAGGCAAGCAGCTCGCATTTGACCGAACGGGAAATAGAAGTGCTGCGTTGGTCCGCCGATGGCAAGAAGGCGCATGAGATCGCCGACATTCTCAACGTGTCCGAGCGTACGGTGACGTTCCATGTCCAAAGTGCCATGAACAAGCTGGGGGCCGCCAACAAAACCAGTGCGGTCATTCAAGCGGCGATGCGTGGTTTGCTCTGAAGCAGCCAAACCCACTAAAAAAACGTAGAATCGCAACACCGCAGCCGTCCTGCCTGCTGCACTCCCCGTTATCGTCTGTTCTGCGAGTTCCATCCCCGCGAGACTTGCGTAAAAAAGAGCCGATCAGCCAGAGTCCTCGCCCATGCCCGTGTTAATCAGCCCGTTCGCCGAACTCGACCTCATTCGCCAGCCCGAACAAGCCAACGAACCCTTGCAGGCTTTCGATGCCGCCGATGAGTACCTGCTCAAATACATGGCCGGGCAACATCTACCGGCCAATAGCCGGGTGCTGATCCTCAATGACAATTTTGGTGCCCTGGCGATCAGCCTGAACCCGCACTTCACCGTAGTCAGCAGCGGTGACTCCTACCTGGGCACCCTGGCGCTGGAAAAAAACCTGGTGCGCAATGGGCAGGCCTTTGATGCCGTCACCGTGGTACCGGCCAGCGCGCAATGGCAGGGCCTTTTCGACCGGGTACTTATTCGTGTACCGAAAACCCTGGCATTACTGGAAGAGCAACTGATCCGCCTGCAAGGTCATCTGGCGGCCGATGCCCAGGTCGTAGCCGGTGCCATGATCAAGCACCTGCCACGCGCTGCCGGCGAACTGTTGGAGAAGTACATCGGCCCGATGCAGGCTTCTCTGGCCGAGAAAAAGGCGCGGCTGCTGACCGCCAGGTTCGAGCCCAAGGCAGCGGCAGTTTCGCCCTACCCTACACGCTACCGCCTCGATTCCCCGGCCATCGAACTGCTCAACCATGCCAATGTGTTCTGCCGCGAAGGGCTGGACATCGGCACCCGCGCTTTCCTGCCACATTTACCCGCTAACCTGGGCAATGCCCGGGTGGCCGACGTGGGTTGCGGTAACGGCGTGCTGGCCATTGCCAGTGCACTGCACAACCCTCAGGCTCAGTACACCCTGGTCGACGAGTCGTACATGGCCGTGCAGTCGGCAAGCGAAAACTGGCGTGCAGCCCTGGGCGAGCGTGAAGTGACGCTGCGCGCAGATGACGGCTTGGCGGGTCAGCCGGCCCAATCGCTGGATGTAGTGCTGTGCAATCCGCCTTTCCACCAACAACAGGTGGTGGGCGACTTTCTCGCCTGGCGCATGTTCCAGCAGGCGCGCGAAGCGCTGGTGGTGGGCGGCGCCCTGTACATCGTCGGCAACCGCCACCTGGGCTATCACAGCAAGCTGGCACGTTTGTTCCGTGGTGTCGAACAAGTGGCGGCTACGCCCAAGTTCGTGATCCTCAAGGCGCGCAAATAGGAAAAGCGACGCAGCCTGGCGGCAGCTGCTACACAATGGTGTAGCAGCTGCCGCCAGGCTGCGTCCGCGATAAACTCAGTGAGTACTGAGCCCGGCCGCGCTCATGAACATGCGCATCAGCCATGCCGCAACCGCCAAGGCCGCGACACTGCCGCACCAGATCACTACCAGCCAACCCAGGCGTTTCCACAGTGGCTGCTTTTCTTCCTCAGGATGGGGCCCAAAACTGTTTTTGCCTGTCATGTCCGAGCCTCCTGTCAGTGGTAGCCGTCTTCATGGGTCACTTTGCCGCGGAACACGTAGTAGCTCCAGAAGGTGTAACCCAGGATGAACGGAATGATGAACAAGGTGCCCACCAGCATGAAGCCCTGGCTTTGCGGCGGTGCCGAGGCGTCCCAGATCGAGATCGAAGGTGGCACGATATTCGGCCACAGGCTGATCCCCAGGCCGCTGTACCCCAAGAAAATCAATACCAGGGTCAACAGGAACGGCATGTAGTTGGCATTGCGTGCCACAGCGCGCAACAAGTAATACAGGGTCACCAACACCAGGATCGGCACCGGCAGGAACCAGAACAGATTCGGCAAGCTGAACCAGCGTTCGGCGATTTCAGGGTGCTCCAGCGGCGTCCAGATGCTGACAACACCGGTGACCGCCAGCAGCACCAGCGCCAATGGTCGAGCCAGGTCATGCATCTGTTTTTGCAGCTTGCCTTCGGTTTTCATGATCAGCCAAGTGCAACCCAACAACGCGTAGGCCACGATAAGGCCGACGCCGCAAAATAGACTGAAGGGCGTGAACCAATCCAGCGAACCGCCGGCATAAGCCCGGTTCACCACCGGCAAGCCGTCAATGAAAGCACCCAGCGCCACGCCCTGGAAAAAGGTGGCGGCCAGGGAGCCGCCGATAAACGCCTTGTCCCAGATATGACGCTTGTCTTCGCGCGCCTTGAAGCGGAATTCGAAGGCTACGCCGCGAAAAATCAAGCCGATCAACATGAAGATCAGTGGCAGATACAACGCCGACAACACCACCGAGTAAGCCAGCGGAAAGGCGCCAAACAGCGCCGCACCACCGAGCACCAGCCAGGTCTCGTTGCCGTCCCATACCGGTGCAACGGTGTTCATCATGACGTCGCGGTCGCTTTCACCCTTGACGAAGGGGAAGAGAATGCCGATCCCCAGGTCGAAGCCGTCCATGACCACGTACATCATGATCCCGAAGATGATGATGATCGCCCAGATAAGCGGAAGATCGATACCCATGACTCAGTTCCCCTTGCTCAGGCTGGCGGCATCGCCGTTGTGGTCATCGGCAGCCGAAAGCGGACGCGCCGGCGTGCGTTTCTGGCCTGGGCCACCCGGGTTGGTTTCCTTGCCTTCATCGGTTTTCGGCCCCTTGCGCACCAGGCGCATCATGTAGCCCAGGCCAACACCGAACAGCGAGAAATACACCACCACAAACATTGCCAGCGTCAGGCTCATTTGCGCAAAGCTGTGCCCTGACGACGCCTCGGAGGTGCGCATCAAGCCATAGACCACCCACGGCTGGCGGCCGATTTCAGTGGTAAACCAACCGGCCAGGATGGCGATCAGGCCCGACGGCCCCATCCACAAGGTCAGGTACAAGAAAGGACGCGACTGATACAGGGTGCCGCGCTTGCGCAACCACAGGCTCCAGAGCCCGGTGAGGATCATCAGCATGCCCAGGCCGACCATGACCCGGAACGACCAGAAAACAATGGTCGAGTTGGGGCGGTCTTCCTTGGGGAACTCCTTGAGCGCCGGGACCTGTTTGTCCAGGCTGTGGGTCAGGATGATACTGCCCAGGTACGGTATCTCCACGGCAAAGCGGGTCTTTTCGGCTTCCATATCCGGCCAGCCGAACAGGATCAACGGCGTTGGCTCGTCGCCCACGTTCTCCCAGTGCCCTTCGATGGCGGCGATTTTCGCCGGCTGATGCTTGAGGGTATTGAGGCCGTGGAAGTCACCGATCACTGCCTGCACCGGCGCGACGATCAGCGCCATCCACATGGCCATCGAGAGCATCTTGCGGATGGCCGGGTTGTCCTTGCCACGCAACAGGTGCCAGGCCGCCGAAGCGCCGACGAAGAATGCCGTGGCCACGAACGCGGCGGTTGCCATGTGCATCAGGCGATAAGGGAAGGACGGGTTGAAGATCACAGCCAGCCAATCCACCGGGATCACCTGGCCATTGATGATTTCGTAACCCTGTGGGGTTTGCATCCAGCTGTTGGACGCCAGGATCCAGAAGGTCGAGACCAGGGTGCCGATAGCCACCATCACCGTGGCAAAGAAGTGCAGGCCACGGCCGACGCGGTTCCAGCCAAACAGCATGACACCGAGAAAACCAGCTTCCAGGAAGAATGCCGTCAGCACTTCATAGGTCAGTAAAGGCCCGGTAACAGCCCCGGCGAAATCGGAGAACTTGCTCCAGTTGGTGCCGAACTGGTACGCCATGACCAGGCCGGAAACGACCCCCATGCCGAAGTTGACGGCGAAGATCTTCGACCAGAAGTGGTACAGGTCGCGGTAGACATCTTCCCGGGTTTTCAGCCACAAGCCTTCGAGCACTGCCAGGTAGCTCGCCAGGCCGATGGTGATGGCCGGGAACAGAATGTGAAAGGACACGGTGAATGCAAACTGGATTCGGGCGAGATCAATTGCCTCCAAACCGAACATATGACTTCCTCTATCAGGTGAACCGGCTACAGGCACGGGCCTGTGCCAACTGCCCCCACACACATGGAGTGCGCTGTGTTGAATTTGTTCTTCAAACTTCAAGTCGCAGGGAATCTGGCCGCAAGGCCTGCACATCAACCTTTTTAAAAAGTATTGATATGAATCAAGGGATCGTTCAAAGAGTAGTCCTAAACGTCCATACCGACTGCGTGGTCGATTGCCGCGTGACCGGTTGCCTCACCCCCTTTACCCGGCATCGATTCGGTGCGCTGAACGCACACCACCGTCCAGCTCTGCAACTCACTGTTACAAAGTAATGATAATCTCGCCGCCTCCCCCCACCGAGGCCGTCTCCGCCAATGCCCAGCCAAACTCCTTTGCTGCTGCGCCAGCATCGCCCCTTCATCGCGTTCTGGCTGGCCCGGGTATTCACCGCCAGCGGTTTCCAGATGCTCTCCGTCGCCATTGGCTGGCACCTCTATCAATTGACCGGCAACGTGCTTGACCTCGGCCTGGTAGGCCTGGTGGAATTCACCCCGCGCGTGCTGTTCATGCTGCACACCGGGCACGTGGCCGACCGCTACGACCGGCGGCGCATCGCCGCCTTGTGCCAGAGCGCCCAGGCATTGATCGCCCTGGCGCTGGTGATAGGCAGCAGCACCGACAATGTCAGCCGCGAGATGATTTTCGTCCTGGCCTTCCTGCTCGGCAGCGCCCGCTCCTTCGAAATGCCGGCCACCCAGGCGCTGTTGCCCGGTATCGTGCCGACAAGCCTGTTTCCCCGCGCTGTGGCAGCATCGGCGTCGGCCATGCAGGCCGCCACCATCGTCGCCCCTGCCATGGGCGGCCTGCTGTATGCCTTTGGCAGCATCTGGGTATACGGACCCACCGTGCTCCTGTACGTGCTCGCGTGCACCTTGATGCTGAGTTTGCCGGCTCGACAAACACCACTGAATAAAGGCCGTGCGACATTGGATTCGCTAATGGCCGGCATCCGCTTCATCCGCAGCCGCCCGGACATCCTCGGGGCGATTTCGCTGGACCTGTTCGCGGTATTGCTGGGGGGCGCCACGGCCCTGCTGCCGGTGTTTGCCAAGGACATCCTGCTGACCGGCCCCTGGGGGCTGGGGCTGCTGCGCTCGGCACCTGCAGTGGGAGCATTGCTGATGTCGTTCTGGCTGGCGCGCTTCCCAGTGGAGCGTAATGTAGGGCGCATCATGTTCACCGCCGTCGGCGTATTCGGTGTTGCCACCATCGCCTTCGGCCTGTCGACTTCGTTCTGGTTTTCGTTGGCAGTGTTGGCTGTTCTAGGCGCGGCCGACATGATCAGCATGGTGATTCGCGGGGCATTCGTGCAGCTGGAAACGCCGGATGAGATGCGCGGCCGGGTCAGCGCGGTGAACGGATTGTTTATCGGGGCCTCGAACCAGTTGGGGGAATTCGAGTCGGGGCTGACGGCGCATTGGTTTGGTACGGTGCCGGCGGTAGTGCTCGGGGGTGTTGGCACCTTGGTGGTGACGGGGGTGTGGGTGAAGTTGTTCCCGACGTTGGCGGGGCGGGATCATATGCATTCACAGGAAAAATGATAGCGAGCGCTTTGCGCTCGATCGCGGGCAAGCCCGCTCCTACAGGGACCTCACTGATCTGTAGGAGCGGGCTTGCCCGCGATCAGACGCGAATATCTTTTTCAACTTCCGCCCGCTTACCCTTGCCCGCCAACTGCTCGACCAGGGTCAGGGCAAACGTCAGCGCCCCACCCGATCCCTGCGCGGTGATGCAATTGCCGTCGACCACTACCGGCTGATCGACAAAACTGCAACCGGTCAGGTGGTGGCTGACGGCAGGGTCGCAGGTCATGCGCCGCCCCCGCAGGATGCCGAACGCCTGAAGGCCGAATACGGGGGACTCGGCAATGGCAGCAAACAGTTTTCCGGCCTTGGCCTGCTGGTTCATCCGCTGCATCAACGGCTGGTGCGCCCCCAGATGGCTGGCACCGGGCATACCACCTGGCAATACGATCAAGTCAAACTCCTGCGCCAGCACATCGACCACCATGGCATCGGCAGTCAGCCGGGTGCCACGGGCACAGGTCAGCATGCGTCGCCCTTCGATACTGGCAACCACCACCTCTATACCTGCCCGGCGCAAGATATCGATCAGGGTCACGCTCTGCAGATCGTCGATACCGTTGGCAACCGCGATCATGGCTCGTTGACTCATGGGCATACTCCGGTGGGCTATCCCTTCAGCTTAGTTGATCGTTCAGCGCATAAATTCACTGACCCGGCCCTTGCTGGTATGATGCGCGGCTTTTTTCCGGCCCTTGGAAAAATCCCACAGACAAATACTCTGTGCTTTGCTACTGGGGTCGACACTATTACGGCGCCGGAGTGCGCCACGGGGAGCGGGCATGCTGGAAAGGCTGTTTCAACTCAAGGCACACGACACGAATGTGCGCACCGAGATTCTGGCGGGCGTAACAACTTTCCTGGCCATGGCTTACATTCTGTTCGTCAACCCGAGCATCCTCGGCGAGACCGGCATGGACAAGGGCGCGATCTTCGTTGCCACCTGTCTTGCAGCTGCCATCGGTTCGACCACCATGGGCCTGATCGCCAACTACCCGATCGCGCTGGCACCGGGCATGGGCTTGAACGCCTTCTTTACCTACACCGTGGTGCTGCACATGGGCCACACCTGGCAGGTTGCCCTGGGCGCGGTGTTCATTTCCGCCGTATGCTTCTTCCTGCTTTCGATCTTTCGTATCCGGGAATGGATCGTCAACAGCATCCCACTGCCGTTGCGCTCGGCCATTGCCGCCGGTATCGGCCTGTTCCTGGCATTGATCGCCCTGCATAATGCCGGCATCGTCGTCGATAACCCGGCAACCCTGGTAGGCCTGGGTAACCTCAAGCAACCCGCGCCAATCCTGGCGACCCTGGGCTTCTTCCTGATCGTGGCCCTGGAGTCCATGAAAATCCGCGGCGCCGTGCTGATCGGCATCCTGGCAGTGACCGTTGTCTCGATCCTGCTTGGCGTCACCGCCTTTGGCGGCATCATGTCGATGCCACCTTCATTGGCCCCGACCTTCCTGCAGCTGGATATCAAGGGCGCCCTGGACATCGGCCTGGTCAGCGTGATCTTCGCCTTCCTGTTCGTCGACCTGTTCGACAACTCCGGCA
>CAYVPI010000112.1:0-17045 GCA_964453495.1 uncultured Pseudomonas sp.
CCGGACAGGCTCATGCCGAGGCTGTCGCGGATGTGGCTAATGTGGAATTCCTGCAGCAGGCTTTCCAGCTCCTTGCGACGACCGGCACCGTCGAGCTCCTTGCGGGTCTCGAGGATGGCCATGATGTTATCGGCAACCGTCAGTTTGCGAAAGATCGAGGCTTCCTGCGGCAGGTAGCCGATACCGGCGCGGGCACGGCCGTGCATCGGCTGATGGCTGACGTCCAGGTCGTCGATCAGGACGCGGCCCTGGTCGGCCTGGACCAGGCCTACGATCATGTAGAAACACGTGGTCTTGCCGGCGCCGTTGGGGCCGAGCAGGCCAACGATCTGGCCGCTGTCGATGGACAGGCTGACGTCGCGCACGACTTGCCGGCTCTTGTAGCTTTTGGCCAAGTGCTGAGCTTTCAACGTCGCCATTACTGGGCCTTCTGCTCTTCGGTTTTCTTTTTCGGCTGGATCACCATGTCGATCCGTGGGCGTGGTGCGGTGACCGAGGCGCCTGTGGCGCGACCGGCGTTGGCGACCTGCTTGACGGTGTCGTAGACAATCTTCTCGCCTTCGGTGGTGTTGCCTTCGTTGATGACCTTGGCCTTGTCGATCAAAACGATGCGATCTTGTGCGGCGTGGTACTGGATGGTCACGGCGTAGGCCTGGACGATCTCTTTGTCCACTGCAGGCTTCTGCTCGTAATAGGCCAGGTTGCCGACAGCGGTGAAGACATCCACGTCGCCGTTGGGCGCGCGGGTGATGGTCACGGTATTGCCGGTGATCTTCAACGTACCCTGGGTGATGATGACGTTACCCTTGTAGGTGGCGACCCCTTGCTTGTCGTCGAGCTGGGCGTCGTCGGCCTGGATATGAATCGGCTGGTCGCGGTCAGTCGGCAATGCCCAGGCGCTCACGCTTCCCAGTGCTGCGCTCAGACCGAGCAAAAAAGGGAGGGTTTTAACGAGCCTCATACTGTCCTCTTACGTTGGACAACAGGTTGATCCTGCTGTCTTTCAAATACGCTTTCATGCCTACGCCCGTGGACACCCCGCCACCGCCCTCGATTCTAACGGCTTGCTCGGTTTGCGCATATTCCTTCTGCGGGAATACGGTCATGCGCGAGGAGGTGATGATTGTCGCGCGGTTTTTCTGGTCGGTACGGGCTACGCGTACCGAATCGATCAGCTCTACCTCGGTCCCGTCCGAGTTGACTTCGCCGCGCTCGCTTTGCACATGCCACGGGTAGGCCGTGCCGCGATACATCTGCAGGTCGGGCTTGGTCAGTAGGGAGATGCCGCTGGCCTTCATGTGCTCGACCTTGTCGGAGGTCATCTCGTACTGCAATTTGCCGTCGGGGAGAAACTGCACGCTACGGGCATTGACTGCATAGTAGTCGATGGCGCTCTCATCAACGCGAGCCTGGGGTTGATCGAGAAAGCGCTCCGGGCTGACATTCCAGTAGCCGACGGCTGCCAGCAGCGCGACGATTGCACCGTACAGGGCAATGTTTCGGATCTTTTTACTGAACATTTATCGCTCTACAGGTAATTGGCATTTGCCGCATCGAGGTTGCCCTGTGCCTGCAGGATGAGCTCGCAGAACTCTCTGGCAGCACCTTCGCCGCCCCGTGCCAGGGTAACGCCATGGGCGTGCTCGCGCACGAAGCTGGCGGCATTGGCCACGGCCATGCCCAGGCCTACGCGGCGAATCACCGGCAGGTCGGGAAGGTCGTCGCCCAGATAGGCAACTTGCTCATAGCTTAGGTTGAGTTGGCCGAGAAGCTCGTCCAGTACCACCAATTTGTCTTCGCGGCCCTGGTAAAGGTGTGGAATGCCCAGGTTCTTCGCTCGACGCTCGACCACCGGGGTCTTGCGCCCGCTGATGATGGCGGTGGTCACGCCGCTGGCCATGAGCATCTTGATGCCTTGGCCGTCGAGGGTATTGAAAGTCTTGAATTCACTGCCGTCCTCGAGGAAATAAAGACGGCCGTCGGTGAGCACGCCGTCCACGTCAAAGACCGCCAGCTTGATGTTCTTGCCGCGCAGCAACAATTCGTTACTCATTTACATGACTCCGGCGCGCAGCAGGTCAGACAGGTTGAAGGCGCCGACTGGACGGTCTTCCTTGTCCACCACGACCAAGGCGTTGATTCTATTGTCTTCCATGATTTTCAAGGCCTCGGCTGCCAGCATGTCGGCGCGTGCGGTCTTGCCATGCGGGGTCATCACATCATCGATCTTGGCAGTGTGGATATCGATGCTGCGGTCCAGGGTACGGCGCAGGTCGCCGTCGGTGAAGATCCCGGCCAGGCGCCCGTCGGCTTCGACGATGGCCGTCATGCCCAAGCCCTTGTGGGTCATCTCCATCAAGGCTTCCTTGAGCAGGGTGCCGCGTTGCACGAGTGGCAGGTCTTCGCCGGCGTGCATGACACTTTCCACTTTGAGTAGCAAGCGACGGCCCAGGGCACCGCCCGGGTGGGAAAAGGCAAAATCTTCGGCAGTGAAGCCGCGTGCTTCGAGCAGGGCAATGGCTAGTGCGTCGCCAAGAACCAGGGCGGCGGTCGTCGACGAGGTCGGCGCCAGGTTCAACGGGCAGGCTTCCTGGGCTACGCGTGCGTCGAGGTTGACTTCGGCCGCCTTGGCCAGCGGCGAATCGGGGTTGCCGGTCATGCTGATGAGCTTGATGCCCAGGCGCTTGATCAGCGGCAGCAGGGTGACGATTTCCGAAGTCGAGCCGGAGTTGGACAGGGCCAGGATGATGTCGTCAGGGGTGATCATGCCCATGTCGCCGTGGCTGGCTTCAGCTGGGTGCACGAAAAAGGCCGTAGTGCCGGTGCTGGCCAGGGTAGCGGCAATCTTGCTGCCGATATGCCCGGACTTGCCCATGCCGACGACGACGACGCGGCCTTTGCTGGCCAGGATCATCTCGCAGGCGCGGACGAAATCGGCATCGATGTGGGCCAGCAAACCTTCTACTGCCTCGAGTTCGAAGCGAATGGTGCGCTGTGCGGATTGGATCAGGTCGCTGGATTGGCTCATATCGGAAATCGGTTGCCTGATGAAAAGGCGGGGATTATAGCCGCATTGGCGCAAAGCCTCACGTGCGTTTGTCACACGATACACATTGTCGGCTTGTCGAAACCTGTACTCCTCCTGAACAAGCACGCCAATGGCCTTGGGGCGCCCGTGTCTGCAGTGGTATAGTTCGCCGCCAGTTCGGCCCGTCCAGAACGCGTGCCTCCACGATGGGGGCGCACGTCTGAGTGTAAGGCTGCATCGCAAGGAGTTTAGATGAGCGCCGAAAACGCTTACGCGGTCGAGTTGAAGGGTGTGACCTTCAAGCGCGGTTCGCGCAGCATCTTCAATAATGTGGACATACGCATCCCCCGGGGCAAAGTTACCGGCATCATGGGGCCTTCCGGCTGCGGCAAGACGACATTGCTGCGCCTGATGGGCGCGCAACTGCGGCCCAATAGCGGCGAAGTCTGGGTGGCCGGTCAAAACCTGCCGACATTGTCGCGCAGCGACCTGTTCGATGCGCGCAAGCAAATGGGCGTGTTGTTCCAGAGTGGGGCATTGTTCACCGACCTGGACGTCTTTGAAAACGTCGCTTTCCCGCTGCGGGTGCATACCCAGCTGCCGGAAGAAATAATTCGTGACATTGTTTTGATGAAGCTGCAGGCCGTTGGGCTGCGCGGCGCCATCGAACTGATGCCCGACGAATTGTCCGGTGGCATGAAGCGGCGGGTAGCCCTGGCGCGTGCCATCGCGCTGGACCCGCAAATCCTCATGTATGACGAGCCATTCGTTGGTCAGGACCCGATTGCCATGGGCGTACTTGTGCGCCTGATCCGCCTGCTCAACGACGCCCTGGGAATCACCAGCATCGTGGTTTCCCATGACCTGGCCGAAACAGCCAGCATTGCCGACTATATCTATGTGGTCGGCGATGGCCAGGTCTTGGGGCAGGGTACGCCCGATGAGCTGATGAGCTCCGACAACCCGCGTATCCGTCAATTCATGAAAGGTGATCCGGACGGCCCGGTACCGTTCCACTTTCCTGCGCCCGACTACCGCGCCGATCTTCTGGGGAAGCGCTGATGCGCAGAAAATCTTTACTGGAACGCATTCGTCTGTTCGGCCGTTCGGCCATCGACGTCCTGGCCGTGCTCGGCCGCTCCAGCCTGTTCCTGGTTCATGCCCTGATCGGGCGCGGCGGCATCGGCGGCAGTTTTCAGTTGCTGGTCAAGCAGCTGTATTCGATTGGTGTGATGTCCCTGGCCATCATCATCGTGTCCGGTATTTTCATCGGTATGGTGCTGTCGTTGCAGGGTTTCAACATCCTTACCAAGTACGGTTCCGAGCAGGCAGTGGGGCAAATGATTGCCCTGACCCTGTTGCGTGAGTTGGGGCCTGTGGTTACCGCCCTGCTGTTCGCCGGCCGTGCCGGTTCGGCATTGACGGCCGAAATCGGCAACATGAAATCCACCGAGCAGCTCTCGAGCCTGGAAATGATCGGTGTCGACCCGCTCAAGTACATCGTTGCCCCGCGGCTGTGGGCCGGCTTCATTTCCTTGCCGTTGCTGGCGATGATTTTCAGCGTGGTCGGTATCTGGGGTGGCTCCTGGGTCGCTGTTGACTGGCTGGGAGTCTATGAAGGGTCGTTCTGGTCAAACATGCAGAACAGCGTTTCATTCGTCGATGACGTGCTCAATGGGGTGATCAAAAGCCTTGTATTTGCTTTTGTCGTCACCTGGATTGCCGTTTTCCAAGGGTATGACTGCGAGCCCACTTCCGAAGGGATCAGTCGTGCCACTACCAAGACCGTGGTATATGCCTCATTGGCAGTGCTGGGTCTGGACTTTATTCTGACCGCCTTGATGTTTGGAGATTTCTGATGCAAAACCGCACCCTGGAAATCGGTGTCGGCCTGTTCCTGCTGGCCGGAATACTGGCGTTGCTCCTGTTGGCCCTGCGGGTCAGCGGCCTGTCTGCCACCCCAAGCAGCGATACATATAAACTTTATGCTTATTTCGACAATATCGCCGGTTTGACTGTCAGAGCTAAAGTGACCATGGCCGGTGTGACGATTGGCAAGGTCACGGCAATCGATCTGGATCGCGATACGTTCACCGGGCGGGTGACCCTGCAGCTGGAAAAGCGCGTGGATAACCTCCCCAGCGACTCCACTGCATCCATCCTCACGGCTGGATTGCTCGGTGAAAAGTACATCGGTATCAGCGTGGGCGGAGAAGACGCGGTGCTCAAGGATGGTGCAACCATTCACGACACCCAGTCGGCGCTGGTGCTGGAAGATCTGATTGGCAAGTTCCTGCTCAATACCGTTGGCAAAGAAGCTAAATAAGGAGTTTCCATGATTTCCATCCTGCGACGCGGTCTGTTGGTGCTGCTGGCATCTCTGCCGTTAATGGCTGGCGCGGCTGCCGAATCACCCAAACAAGTCGTTGAAAGGACCACCACGCAGTTGCTGGCAGACCTCAAGGCCAACAAGGAGCAATACAAGGCCAACCCCAGCGCCTTCTACGATGCCTTGAACGCCAACCTGGGGCCAGTTGTTGATGCCGACGGTATTTCCCGCAGCATCATGACCGTGAAATATTCGAAGAATGCCACCCCGGAGCAGATGCAACGCTTCCAGGAAAACTTCAAGCGCAGCCTGATGCAGTTTTATGGCAACGCTCTGCTTGAATACAACAACCAGGGCATCACCGTGGGGGCCGAGAAGAAAGACGGGCCTGACCGTGCCAGCGTCGACATGACGGTTCGAGGTAATAGCGGCACCATCTACCCGGTGCAGTACACCCTGACCAATCTCAACGGCGAATGGAAAGTACGTAACGTGATCGTCAATGGCATCAACATCGGCAAACTGTTCCGCGATCAGTTCGCCGACGCCATGCAGCGCAATGGCAACGACCTGGACAAGACCATCAATGGCTGGGCCGGTGAAGTGGCCAAGGCCAAGGACACCGTGAAAAAAGAGGAAGCCACGCAATGAGCGAGGCGGCCATCAGTCTTGGCGCAGGCGGGGAGCTGAACCTGTCCGGCGTGCTCGACTTTCGTTCCGGGCCAGCCTTGCGCAAGGAAGGCCAGGCCCTGATCGAGGGCTGGAGCGGCAAGGACCTGATGGTCGACTGCTCGGCGGTCGGCAGGTCCAGCAGTGTTGGCCTGGCCTTGTTGCTGGCATTCATGCGTGATGCCAAGGCTGCAGGCAAGTCATTGAAAGTTCGGGCATTGACGGATGACATGCGCGAAATTGCCGAAGTCTATGAACTGGTCGAACTGCTCGATGCCAACTGATAGGCAAAGGTAAGGGCAAGCCCCTCCGTCAGAGTCCTCACATACGGGGTTCGCAGGCGAGGGGCTTTTTTGTATGATGGCCGACCCGCGCGCGTAGGGCGCCGATTGAGGTTAAGCATGCAGGCCGTAGAAGTTAAGAGCTTCCTTGAAGCAAAGCTGCCCGGAGTTCAGGTAGAAGTTGAAGGCGAAGGCTGCAACTTCCAGCTCAATTTGATTAGTGACGAACTGGTGGCTTTGAGCCCGGTCAAGCGTCAACAGAGCGTATATGCCCATTTGAACCCATGGATCGCCGATGGCAGCATCCATGCGGTCACCATGAAATTTTTCAGCAGCGCGGCCTGGGCCGAGCGCACCTGAGCCCTTTGGCGTCGAGATTCTTATGGACAAACTGATTATTACTGGCGGCGTTCGTCTTGATGGCGAAATCCGCATTTCCGGGGCAAAGAACTCTGCCCTGCCGATTCTTGCAGCGACCCTGCTGGCCGATGGCCCGGTCACGGTCGGCAACCTGCCGCACCTGCATGACATCACCACCATGATCGAGCTGTTCGGGCGCATGGGCATCGAGCCTGTGATCGACGAAAAGCTGGCAGTGGAAATCGACCCCCGTACCATCAAGACCCTGGTCGCGCCCTATGAGCTGGTGAAAACCATGCGCGCCTCGATCCTGGTATTGGGCCCGATGGTTGCCCGTTTCGGCCAGGCCGAAGTGGCCTTGCCAGGCGGTTGCGCCATTGGTTCGCGCCCGGTAGACCTGCACATTCGTGGCCTGGAAGCCATGGGTGCGACCATCGACGTCGAAGGTGGCTACATCAAGGCCAAGGCCCCTGAAGGCGGCCTGCGTGGCGCGCACTTCTTCTTCGATACCGTCAGCGTGACCGGTACCGAGAACATCATGATGGCAGCAGCCCTGGCCAAGGGCCGCAGCGTGCTGCAGAACGCCGCGCGTGAGCCTGAAGTGGTCGACCTGGCCAACTTCATCAATGCCATGGGCGGCAAGGTCCAGGGCGCCGGTACCGATACCATCACCATCGATGGCGTCGAGCGCCTGCACTCGGCAACCTACCGCGTAATGCCGGACCGTATCGAAACCGGTACCTACCTGGTCGCTGCAGCTGCCACGGGTGGCCGGGTGAAGGTCAAGGACACCGATCCGACCATCCTTGAAGCCGTACTTGAGAAGCTCAAGGAATCGGGCGCCGAGATCACCACCGGTGAAGACTGGATCGAACTGAACATGCATGGCAAGCGTCCGAAGGCCGTCAACGTGCGCACCGCGCCGTACCCGGCATTCCCGACCGACATGCAGGCCCAGTTCATCTCCCTGAACGCCATTGCCGAAGGCACTGGTGCGGTTATCGAGACCATCTTCGAAAACCGCTTCATGCACGTGTATGAAATGCACCGCATGGGCGCGCATATCCAGGTCGAAGGCAATACTGCGATCGTCACCGGTACCCAGAAGCTCAAGGGCGCGCCAGTCATGGCCACCGACCTGCGTGCTTCGGCCAGCCTGGTGATTTCCGCACTGGTCGCCGAGGGCGAAACCCTGATCGACCGCATCTACCACATCGACCGTGGTTATGAGTGCATCGAAGAAAAACTGCAGATGCTGGGCGCCAAGATCCGCCGCGTACCGGGCTAGTTTTTTCGTAGTGGGCGCAGGGACGCGCCTCGACTTGCTGGACTGAATTGATTCGCCTCGAACCTGCTGCCCGGGTTCGATGAGCAGTATCCTGATAAGGACCGACGTTTCCCATGTTGACCATCGCGCTGTCCAAGGGCCGCATCCTCGACGATACCCTGCCGTTACTGGCAGAAGCGGGTATCGTGCCGACCGAGAATCCGGATAAAAGCCGCAAGCTGATCATCCCCACTACTCAGGCCGATGTGCGCCTGCTGATTGTGCGGGCTACCGACGTGCCGACCTATGTCGAGCATGGTGCTGCCGACCTGGGCGTCGCCGGCAAAGACGTGCTGATGGAATATGGCGGCCAGGGCCTGTATGAGCCGTTGGACCTGAAAATCGCCAAGTGCAAGCTGATGACGGCTGGTGCTGTCGGTGCACCTGAGCCCAAGGGTCGGTTGCGCGTGGCTACCAAGTTCGTCAATGTCGCCAAGCGCTACTACGCCGAGCAAGGCCGCCAGGTAGACATCATCAAGCTTTACGGCTCGATGGAGCTGGCACCGCTGATCGGCCTGGCCGACAAGATCATCGACGTAGTCGACACCGGCAATACCCTGCGTGCCAACGGCCTGGAGCCCCAGGAAATGATCGCCACGATCAGCTCGCGCCTGGTGGTCAACAAGGCTTCGATGAAAATGCAGCATGCCCGTATCCAGGCGTTGATCGACACCCTGCGCAAGGCAGTGGAGTCGCGACACCGCGATTGACTTCCACGCGCGACATTGAGTCGCGCCCGTCTATCCGTGTCATAGCCAGAAATGCTCAGGTGCCCCACGGATCCTCTGTTAGCTTAGAGCACCTGAGCATTCGCCAATCATTGAGGCCCTCGCTATGACCACGTCTACCGCCATTCGCCGACTCAACGCAACCGACCCGGATTTCGCCCATCATCTGGATCATCTGCTGAGCTGGGAAAGTGTGTCCGACGACTCGGTCAACCAGCGCGTACTCGATATCATCAAGGCTGTGCGCGAGCGCGGCGATGCGGCGCTGGTGGAATTCACCCAGCGTTTCGACGGGCTTGAAGTCGCCTCCATGGCTGACCTCATCCTGCCGCGCGAGCGCTTGGAACTGGCGTTGACGCGTATCACACCGGCTCAGCGCGAAGCCCTGGAAAAGGCTGCAGCGCGCGTGCGCAGCTACCACGAAAGGCAGAAGCAGGACTCCTGGAGCTACACTGAGGCTGACGGCACAGTGTTGGGCCAGAAAGTCACGCCGTTGGACCGCGCCGGCCTGTATGTGCCTGGCGGCAAGGCGTCCTACCCCTCTTCGGTACTGATGAACGCTATCCCGGCCAAGGTTGCCGGCGTCGCTGAAGTCGTCATGGTCGTGCCGACCCCGCGCGGTGAAATCAACGAGCTGGTGCTGGCGGCTGCCTGCATCGCCGGCGTCGACCGGGTGTTCACCATCGGTGGTGCCCAGGCGGTCGCAGCCCTGGCCTACGGCACCGAAAGCGTGCCGCAGGTGGATAAGGTGGTTGGCCCGGGCAACATCTATGTGGCCACGGCCAAGCGCCATGTGTTCGGCCAGGTCGGCATCGACATGATCGCCGGGCCTTCCGAGATTCTCGTGGTCTGCGATGGCCTGACCGATCCGGACTGGATCGCCATGGACCTGTTTTCCCAGGCTGAACACGACGAAGATGCCCAAGCCATCCTGGTCAGCCCTGACGCCGCTTTCCTCGACAAGGTGGCCGCCAGCATCGCCAAACTGCTGCCGACCATGGATCG
This sequence comes from uncultured Pseudomonas sp., assembly GCA_964453495.1. GTDB lineage: Bacteria > Pseudomonadota > Gammaproteobacteria > Pseudomonadales > Pseudomonadaceae > Aquipseudomonas. Next base: position 9,728 of record CAYVPI010000112.1, read on the forward strand.
CGCTGAAATCATCAATACCTCGATCAGCGGTCGTGGCGCACTGATTCAAGTGCGTGACATGGAACAAGCCATGGAAGTGGCCAACCGCATTGCTCCCGAGCACCTGGAGCTGTCGGTTGCCGACCCGCAGGCGTGGTTGCCGCAGATTCGCCATGCCGGTGCAATTTTCATGGGTCGTCACACCTCCGAGGCGCTGGGTGACTATTGCGCCGGCCCCAACCACGTGCTGCCGACGTCCGGTACTGCGCGGTTCTCCTCGCCGCTGGGGGTTTATGACTTCCAGAAGCGTTCGTCGATCATTTTCTGTTCCGAGCAGGGTGCGTCCGAGTTGGGCAAGACCGCCTCGGTACTGGCGCGCGGCGAATCGCTGAGCGCTCACGCCCGCAGCGCCGAATACCGCATCAAAGACCAAGAGAAGGGAGAGTAAACATGAGCAAGTTCTGGAGCCCCTTCGTCAAGGAATTGGTGCCTTACGTGCCGGGCGAGCAGCCGAAAATGGCCAAGCTGGTCAAGCTCAACACCAATGAGAACCCCTATGGCCCTTCGCCCAAGGCCCTGGAGGCCATGCGCGCCGAGCTCTGCGACAACCTGCGCCTGTATCCGGACCCCAACAGCGACCGCCTCAAGCAAGCGGTAGCCGATTACTACGGCGTGAAAACCAACCAGGTATTCGTCGGCAATGGCTCCGACGAAGTGCTGGCCCACGCGTTCCATGGCCTGTTCCAGCACGGTAAGCCGCTGTTGTTCCCGGATATCAGCTACAGCTTCTACCCGGTCTACTGTGGCCTGTATGGCATCCCCTTCGAGGCCGTGCCGCTGGACGAGCAGTTCCAGATTCGTGTCGAGGACTATGAGCGCGCCAATGGCGGCATCATCTTCCCTAACCCGAATGCACCCACTGGTTGCCTGCTGGCGCTGGAAGCCATCGAGAAGCTGCTCAAGGCCAATACCGAAACCGTGGTGGTCGTCGATGAGGCCTATATCGATTTCGGTGGGGAAACGGCGATTACGCTGGTCGATCGCTATCCCAACCTGCTGGTGACCCAGACCTTGTCCAAATCCCGCTCCCTGGCCGGCCTGCGGGTAGGCCTGGCAGTGGGGCACCCGGACCTGATCGAGGCGCTGGAGCGGATCAAGAACAGCTTCAACTCCTATCCGATCGACCGCATGGCCAACGTGGGCGCAGCCGTGGCGTTCGAAGACCGCGCCTATTTCGAGCAGACCTGCACTGCCGTCATTGCCAGTCGGGAGAGCCTGGTCGCCGAGCTGAGCCAGCGCGGCTTCGAGGTGCTGCCTTCAGCCGCCAACTTCATCTTCGCCCGTCATCCGCAGCAGGACGCCGCTGCGCTGGCGGCGCGCTTGCGTGAGCAGGGCGTGATCGTGCGGCATTTCAAGCAGGCGCGGATTGCCCAGTTCCTGCGGATCAGTATCGGCACGCCGGAACAGAACCAGGCACTGCTGGACGCGCTGTAAGGTACACGATCCTGTAGCAGCTGCCGCCAGGCTGCGTCGCTCTTTGCAGGTTCATCGTGCAGCCTCCTGGACGCAGCCTGGCGGCAGCTGCTACAGGGGTGATGTACATTTCTGGTGCTGGAAAAAAGCCCGCTTTCGCGGGCTTTTTTTATTCCTGGGCGGTTGTAGGTGCCGGTGCTGGAGGCGGGCGTAAGCCAACTTCGGCAGTCAGCTTCATCTCCTTGCCGTTACGCACGACCTGGATCGCCACCTTGTCATTGGGCTTGGTCCGCGCCACTTGGTTCATCGAGCGGCGGCCATCGCCGGCGGGCTCGCCGTTGATGCTCAGGATCACGTCGCCCAGTTGCAGCCCGGCTTTCTGTGCCGGGCCATCGCGGAAAATACCGGCTACGACGATGCCTGGGCGGTTCTGCAGGCCGAAAGAGTCTGCCAGTTCTTGCGACAGCGGCTGTACTTCGATCCCCAACCAGCCGCGAATGACCTGGCCGTGTTCGATGATGGACTTCATCACCTCCAAAGCCAGCTTGGTCGGAATAGCGAAGCCGATACCCTGGGAGCCGCCGGACTTGGAGAAAATCGCGGTGTTGATGCCGGTCAGGTTGCCGTGGGCGTCGACCAGTGCACCGCCGGAGTTGCCAGGGTTGATTGCGGCGTCGGTCTGGATGAAATCTTCGTAGGTATTGAGCCCCAATTGATTGCGCCCGGTGGCGCTGATAATGCCCATGGTAACGGTTTGGCCCACGCCGAACGGGTTGCCGATGGCTAGGGCGACGTCGCCGATATGAATGTTGTCGGAGCGGCCGATGGTGATCGAAGGCAGGTTCTTGAGGTCGATCTTCAATACCGCAAGGTCAGTCTCCGGGTCGCTGCCGATGACCCGGGCCAGGGTTTCACGGCCGTCCTTGAGCGCCACCACGATCTGGTCGGCGCCCGAGGTCACGTGGTTGTTGGTCAACAGATAACCCTCGGGGCTCATGATGACCGCCGAACCCAGGCTCGACTCCCAGCGCCGCTGCTTGGGCAGGTTGTCGCCGAAGAATCGACGGAACTGCGGATCCTCGAACAGCGGGTGGCTGGACTTGTTCACCACTTTGGTCGTGTACAGGTTTGCCACCGCCGGTGCGGCAAGGCTCACGGCGTCGGCATAGGAGACCGGGCCCTGCATGGTGGCCTTGGTTTGCGGTGCTTGCTGCAGGTTGACATCCTGGCTGGGCAGGCCGACCCATTGAGGGAAGCGCTGGATCGCCAGCAGGGCGATGAGCACGCCGGTCAGCAGCGGCCAGCCAAGATAACGCAGAGCCTTGAACATTGAACGAATCCCGGATTTGGCAAAAGGCCTGAAGTCAGTGGGGAGAAGCGCGCGATCATACTTCGCCAAGGGCTGTGCAGGAATATGCACGTGACCTTGGCAGCCGCAAAACAGGCGAATTTCCCGGGTATGGCCGTCGCTTTCCCCGAAAGCCTGCGACGGCTCATAATGGCGGTCATTATAAGAGCGCTTGTGCCGCTCTGAACGGTCTTTCTGGAGTCTTTTTTATGGCTGTCGCGTTGAGTACCCTGGTCGAAGAAGCCGACCGCTACCTGAACAGTACCAAGGTTCAGGATTATTGCCCCAATGGCCTTCAGGTGGAAGGGCGTCCACAGGTCATGCGCATCGTCAGTGGCGTTACCGCCAGCCAGGCCTTGCTTGACGCGGCCGTTGAGGCTGGCGCCGACCTGGTGCTGGTACACCATGGTTACTTCTGGAAGGGCGAGAACCCCTGTGTCACGGGCATGAAGCAACGGCGGCTGAAAACGTTGCTCGGCAACGACATCAGCCTGCTGGCCTATCACCTGCCGTTGGACCTGCATCCTGAGGTCGGCAATAACGTGCAGTTGGCGCGACAGCTGGATATCACCGTCGAAGGCCCTCTGGACCCGGATAACCCACGCATCGTGGGCCTGGTCGGCTCGTTGGCTGAACCCTCGACCCCGCGCGATTTCGCTCGCCGCGTGCAGGAAGTGATGGGGCGCGAGCCGCTGTTGATCGAAGGCAGCGACATGATCCGCCGCGTCGGTTGGTGCACCGGTGGTGGCCAGGGATACATCGACCAGGCAATCGCTGCAGGTGTCGATCTGTTCATCAGTGGCGAGGCTTGCGAGCAAACGTTCCACAGTGCCCGGGAAAACGACATCAGCTTTATTGCGGCAGGCCATCACGCCACCGAACGCTACGGCGTGCAGGCGTTGGGAGATTACCTGGCGCGGCGCTTTGCCCTGGAGCACCTGTTCATCGATTGCCCCAACCCTATCTGAGCGGTAAAACGCCAAGGCATATTCTTATACTGTTTCGATCTAGTCGGCCCGATCAATAGAATAGGACGCTGTGCTAGAGTGGCCAGCTCGAACACGGCCCGCTGGCCGTCCATAAGATCGATTTTCCCGTGAGTAGCCATGGTCGACAAACTGACGCATTTGAAACAGTTGGAGGCGGAGAGCATCCACATCATTCGTGAGGTGGCCGCCGAGTTCGATAACCCGGTGATGCTGTACTCCATCGGCAAGGACTCCGCCGTGATGCTGCACCTGGCGCGCAAGGCGTTCTTCCCGGGCAAGCTGCCGTTTCCGGTGATGCATGTCGACACCCAGTGGAAATTCCAGGAGATGTACAGCTTCCGCGACAAGATGGTCGAGGAGCTGGGCCTGGACTTGATCACTCACGTGAACCCCGAGGGTGTTGCACAGGGCATCAACCCGTTCACCCACGGCAGCGCCAAGCACACCGACATCATGAAGACCGAGGGCCTCAAGCAGGCCCTGGACAAGCACGGCTTCGACGCGGCCTTCGGCGGCGCGCGCCGCGATGAAGAAAAGTCCCGCGCCAAGGAGCGCGTGTACTCCTTCCGCGACAGCAAGCACCGCTGGGATCCGAAGAACCAGCGCCCTGAGCTGTGGAACGTCTACAACGGCAAGGTCAACAAGGGCGAGTCGATTCGCGTGTTCCCGCTGTCGAACTGGACCGAGCTGGACATCTGGCAGTACATCTACCTTGAAGGCATCCCGATCGTGCCGCTGTACTTCGCTGCCGAGCGCGACGTCATCGAGAAGAACGGCACCCTGATCATGATCGACGACGAACGCATCCTCGAGCACCTCTCCGACGAGGAGAAGGCGCGCATCGTCAAGAAGAAGGTGCGTTTCCGTACCCTGGGCTGCTACCCGCTGACCGGCGCGGTGGAGTCCGAGGCTGAAACCCTCACCGACATCATTCAGGAAATGCTCCTGACGCGCACTTCCGAGCGCCAGGGCCGGGTCATCGACCACGATGGCGCCGGGTCCATGGAAGATAAGAAACGTCAGGGGTACTTTTAAGCTTCAAGTTACAAGCGGCAAGCTGCAAGTTAGAAGCAGGATGCGTAGCTTCTAGGTTTTGTCGGCTGCCGCCCCGTTGTGGGCGCATTTGAGTGCTTGCGATGGACTTTGAGAAGCTGGTTGTTTGGCAGAGAAGCAAAAATCTGGCAGTTGCGGTTTACCGAGGGCTGGAGAGATGCCGGGATCTTGGTTTCAAAGATCAGATAACACGAGCAGCCCTCTGTGTGCCATCGAATATCGCTGAAGGCATGGAGCGAAGGACGAGCAAAGAAACGGCTCGGTATCTATGTATTGCCAAGGCCTCCTGCGGTGAATTGCGTACGCACATCATCATCGGAAGCGAAATAGGTTATTTGCCAAAACCTTTGTCAAATGAGTGGATTACAGAGACTCGCGAGCTTTCCAGAATGCTGAGCGGGTTGATAAACACAATTTCTGACTAGCCGTACGCCGACAAGCTTGCCGCTTGAAGCTTACAGCTTGGAGCTTGAATGCAATGAGCCACCAATCTGATTTGATCAGCGAGGACATCCTCGCCTACCTGGGCCAGCACGAACGTAAAGAGCTGCTGCGCTTTTTGACCTGCGGTAACGTCGACGACGGCAAGAGCACCCTGATCGGGCGCCTGCTGCACGACTCCAAGATGATCTACGAAGACCATCTGGAAGCCATTACCCGCGATTCGAAAAAAGTCGGCACCACCGGTGACGATATCGACCTGGCGCTGCTGGTCGATGGCCTGCAGGCCGAGCGCGAGCAAGGCATCACCATCGACGTGGCCTACCGTTACTTCTCCACGGCCAAGCGCAAGTTCATCATTGCCGACACCCCGGGCCACGAGCAGTACACCCGCAACATGGCCACCGGTGCGTCCACCTGTGACCTGGCGATCATCCTGGTCGACGCCCGCTACGGCGTGCAGACCCAGACCCGCCGCCACAGCTTCATCGCCTCGTTGCTCGGCATCAAGCACATCGTGGTCGCCATCAACAAGATGGACCTCAACGGCTTCGACGAAACCGTGTTCGAGTCGATCAAGGCCGATTACCTGAAGTTCGCCGAAGGCATCGCGTTCAAGCCGACCACCATGGCCTTCGTGCCGATGTCGGCATTCAAAGGCGACAACGTGGTGAACAAGTCCGAGCGCTCGCCGTGGTACACCGGCCAGTCGCTGATGGAAATCCTCGAGACCGTGGAAGTGGCGGGCGACCGCAACTTCACCGACCTGCGTTTCCCGGTGCAGTACGTCAACCGTCCGAACCTGAACTTCCGTGGTTTCGCCGGCACCCTGGCCAGCGGCATCGTGCACAAGGGTGACGAAGTCGTGGTGCTGCCGTCGGGCAAAAGCAGCCGGGTGAAATCCATCGTCACTTTCGAAGGTGAGCTGGAACACGCCGGTCCAGGTCAGGCCGTAACGCTGACCATGGAAGACGAAATCGACATCTCCCGTGGCGACCTGCTGGTGCATGCCGACAACGTGCCGCCAGTCACCGACAGCTTCGAAGCGATGCTGGTGTGGATGGCTGAAGAGCCGATGCTGCCGGGCAAGAAATACGACATCAAGCGCGCCACCAGCTACGTGCCAGGCTCGATTGCCAGCATCGTGCACAAGGTCGACGTCAACACCCTGGCCGAAGGCCCGGGCAGCGCCTTGCAGCTGAACGAAATCGGCAAGGTCAAGATCAGCCTCGATGCTGCGATTGCCCTGGACGGTTACGAAAGCAACCGCACCACCGGTGCGTTCATCGTCATCGACCGCCTGACCAACGGCACCGTCGGCGCCGGCATGATCGTCGCCCCGCCGGTTGTCCCGCACGGCACCATCGGCCACCACGGCAAACTGGCCCACGTGGCCACTGAAGAGCGTGCTGCACGCTTCGGCCAGCAACCCGCCACCGTCCTGTTCAGCGGCCTCTCCGGCGCCGGCAAGAGCACCTTGGCCTACGCCGTGGAGCGCAAGCTGTTCGACATGGGCCGTGCCGTGTACGTGCTCGATGGCCAGAACCTGCGTCACGACCTGAACAAGGGCCTGCCACAGGACCGCGCCGGTCGTACCGAGAACTGGCGCCGTGCCGCTCACGTGGCGCGCCAGTTCAACGAAGCCGGCCTGCTGACCCTGGCCGCCTTCGTCGCCCCGGATTACGAAGGGCGTGAACAGGCCAAGGCGCTGATCGGCAAGGAACGCCTGGTGACCGTCTACGTCCAGGCTTCCCCGCAAGCCTGCCGTGAGCGCGACCCACAAGGGCTGTACGCCGCCGCTGGCGATAACATCCCGGGCGAGTCCTTCCCGTACGACGTGCCGCTGGATGCCGACCTGGTGATCGATACCCAGAGCGTGTCGGTGGAAGAGGGCGTCAAGCAGGTGTTGGATCTGTTGCGTGAGCGTGGCGCGATCTAAGCGTCGGGCTTGAGCGAAAAAGCCGCCACGGTGATGAGCCCTGGCGGTTTTTTGTGCCTGGGTTTTACGAAATCAATGGCCTTCAAATGTGCTTCT
>CAYVPI010000113.1:0-16947 GCA_964453495.1 uncultured Pseudomonas sp.
GCGAAAACCAGAGGCTTGAGTGCCATCGAAGGTTTCATGGTGATTCTCCGTACTTTATTTTAGGTTAAGTGTTGTTCTTACCTGTTTGGGTCAATCCGCGACCCGTACGCGCAGGGTGTTGGCCATCCGGTTTCCCACCCCGGCGCTCTGATTCAACTGAATCACCCCACGGCTACCGGTGAAAGCCTGGTCGCCGGTGGCGACCTGGCGATAGCCGGGTGCGGAATCAGTCGAATCGGAGTTGGTGAACAGCGTCACGTTCTGTTGCATGAGGACGCTGTCGTCGATACTTTGCGGATTAGTACTGATGCTGATCCGCACAGCGTTAGCTTGCTGGGTGCTGGCGCCCGCGCTCTGGTTGACGCCCAGTACGCCGTTGCCGTGACTGAAGGAGTCGCCTTGAATACTTGACCGGGCATCCATCCTGGGGTCGACCTGAGTACGCTGCCGTTGGCGTATCTGCGTCGTGGCGCTGGCGTTGTGACCAATGGCGATTGCCCGGGCATTGGCCTGTTGCTGTTGATCGCCCGCAGCCTGATTGACGCCGACGTTGCCCTGGTATTGGCTACCGGAGTTGTTGATGTCGGCGTTATTGATCACAGGGACAGGGGATTGGGCAAAGGCTGTCGCACCGCAGAACATGGTGAGGATCAGAAGCGTGCGACACATCTCACTGACCCCCGGTCAAGATTTTCAATGCGCCCAGGCCTTGCTGGACGTTTGAGTTGACCATGTTGGCGATGCCACTGCCGGAGCCGCCTCCCGAACGCCCACCGGCCAAATTGGGCAGCTGAGTCTGGTTGTTGATACCGGCGCCCAGGCCATTGGTTTGTTGAGTGATCATGGAGGACATGCCTGCACCGCTGCTGACACCGGCAAAGTCGCCATCACTCAACTCGTTCGTTTGTTTGAGGATATGCGCGGACGGGTTGGTATTGACGGTGGTGGGGTTCGGGTCAGGAACGAGGGGTGGACGTGTTGCGTTACGCGGCTGGACGTCGCGGGTTATGACGACGACCCCGTTTTCGGCCTGGACAGGTAGGCTGAAGCTTGAACCCAATGCACATCCGATCAGCAGGAGGCTAAAAACGCCTTTATCAAGTTTCCGCACGGTGGCAATTCCTTCTACAAGTGCGCAGGCCCTTTCAGGGATTGCCAGAGGTAAAGCAGAAGGTGTGCCGGTTTTTATTTATTATTTAAAAACAAAGACTTGGGTTTAGTTGTCGATGTAGTCAAAAAAATGTTGTAACGCCGCTGAGACAGCGCCGGGATAGAGCGGTTGATCATGCAGGCGGCAATGCTCGTTATGAGCCTTGCATGGCGGCTGTATCAAGCCCTTAACACTTTCGCATAATCGGGCTGCAAGCGCTCTGGAATGGGGGTTTGCACGGTGGGTGGTGTTACAGGAATGGACATTTGACCGCATCAGTACAGTAATTCAGGCCTCCAGCAAGCGCGCCACAGCGTAAAAAGCCGCATGTTTGCGCTGTGCCCAGTCACCTTCCAGCACTTGATAAGGCTGGTGGTGCAGGGCAAGCCAGGCTTCGCTGGCCTTAAAAAATGCCAGGCGCTCGGCCAGTTCCGGCTGACAGCGCTGCCCATCGTCATACCAGGTGACGGTCTCGGGGCTGAGCAGCAAATGCAGGTCGTAATGCCGTGCCAGTAACGCTTCTTCGAGCCACGCGGGGCAGTCGCCAAACAACGTACGACTCCAAAGCATATTGCTTAGCAAGTGCGTATCGAGAATCAATAGTGACGATTGTTTGGCGCGCGCGGCGTCTTCCCAAGCCAACTGGCCATGTGCTATTGCCGGAATGTCATCGTAGCAGGTCTCACGGGCTTCGCTGTCGATAAAGTGCCTTACGTACTCACCGACCAATATGCCGTTAAAGTTGGCGTGAATCTCCTCTGCCAGCCAGCTTTTGCCGCTGGATTCAGGCCCTGCCAATACCAGTACCTTCATACCTGCAGTACCGGATCATTGCGCCAGGTACGCCAGCCTTGGACCGCCAACAGGGCAAACAACCCATAGAGCGCAGCGGTCAGGTACATGCTCTTGTACAGGAACAGACCGACGAAAATCACGTCCAGCACAATCCAGAGCGGCCAGCACTGCACGCGCTTTTGCGCCATCCACAGCTGCGCCACCAGGCTGAAGGCGGTCAACGCGGCATCGAGCCAGGGTTGCGCGGCATCGGTGAAGTTGGCCATGGCCGCGCCTAGGGCGAGGCTGGCCAGCGCGCCTGCGCCCAGGCCCAACAGTAAGGGTTGGCTTGGCAAGTAGCTGACCTGGCGGCCATGGCGGGCGGCACCTGCACGGGTCCATTGCCACCAGCCGTACAACTGCAACACGGCATAGACCAGTTGCAGCAACATATCCGAGTACAGCTTTACCTCGAAAAACACCCAGCTGTAGAGCAGCACCATCACCAGCCCGATCGGCCAGCACCAGGGGTTCTGCTTGACCGTGAGCCACACGGCGATCACCCCCAGCGCGGCGGCGAACAATTCAAGGCCGGACATCGGCATTCCTTGCAACGTCAAAAAGGCGGCGATTGTACTCCTTTTTGGCGTCTACACCCGGAACTGGCGCAACACCTGATTGAGCGCTTTGCTCATGACCTTGAGCTGTGCACTGGCATTGCTCGATTGCTCGGCGGCCATTGCCGTGCTCTGGGACAGCCCGGCGGCCTGGGTCACGTTCTGGTTGATATCTTCCACCACGTGAGCCTGCTGCAAGGTGGCGCTGGCAATCGACGCGTTCAAGGTATTGAGGTTTTGCAGGGCATTGCCGATGGCGGCGAGGCTTTCTCCGGCCTGGCTGGCTTGCTCCACCGTCAGCCGCGAAGCGTGGCTGCTGTCGCTGATTACCTTGACCGCCGCCTCCGACTGGCGTTGCAGGTGCTCGATCATGGTCTGGATCTGGGCAGTCGATTGCTGGGTGCGCTGGGCGAGCAGGCGCACCTCATCGGCGACTACCGCGAACCCCCGGCCTTGTTCACCCGCGCGAGCCGCCTCGATCGCAGCGTTGAGTGCCAGCAAATTGGTTTGCTCGGCAATCGAGCGGATCACTTCCAGCACGCTGCCGATGCGGGTGCTGTGGTCTGCCAACTGCTGGATCACCTCCACAGCCTGTGCGATGGTGCCGGACAACTCATCGATCTGCAGCAGGCTGCCCTGGATATTGACCTGACCAAGCTCAGCTTGCGCCTGGGCATTGCGCATCTCGCTGGCGGCATGCTCGGCGTTCCTGGCCACATCCTGCACGGCATAGCTCACTTCGTTGATCGCAGTGGCCACCACTTCCATTTGCTGGGATTGCTGCTGGCTGCGCTCCTGGGCTTGGAGGGCATTGTTGCCCATTTGGCTGGACGATTGGCCCAGGGCATTGGCCGAATCGAGCAGTTGCGTCACCACCCCATGCAATTTTGCGGTGAAGCTGTTGAAGTGCAGCCCCAACTGGGTGATCTCGTCTCGGCCGTGGGTGTCCAGGCTGCGGGTCAAGTCGCTATCTCCGCTACCGATATCGGCCATGGCCGTGACCGCCTCCTGTAACGGGCGCACGATGCTGCGGGCAATCAACATGACCAGTAACGCCATGAGCAGGGTGATGCTCACACCGATGATCGAGGCATCGCGAATTTGCCGGTAAAACTCGGCCTGCATGTCATCGATATAGACACCCGAGCCGATTACCCAGCCCCAGGGCTCGAATAACTGAACATAAGAGGTTTTCTGTACTGGATCGCTGGCACCGGGTTTGGGCCAGCGGTAATCGACGGTACCTGCACCTTTTTCCCGGGCAATGGCGGCCATGGCGCTGAACAAGGCAAAGCCATCCGGGTCTTTGATGGTGGACAAGTCCTTGCCATCGAGCCTGGGGTTGGTCGGGTGCATCAACATCACGGGCTTGAGGTCGTTGACCCAGAAGTAATCGTCCTGGCCATAGCGCAGCGCGTGAATGGTGCTCAGGGCCTGTTTCTGGGCGCTGGCACGGTCAAGGGTGCCAGCGGTTTCCAGGCCATGGTAATAGTCCAGCACGCCCTTGGCGGTCTGCACCACATGGCGGGTTTTTTCAGCCTTGGCCTGATACAGGTCAGCGTGGATCTGGCTGAGCATCAGTAACCCAAGGCTCAACAACATCAACACTGCGAGCAACAGGATGAGCCACAAGCGGCGGCTGATGGAAATAGAGCGCAAGCTATTCATGAACCGGTCACCCCTTTTGTTTTTATTGTGTTGTGTACCTGGTGCCTTCTTCGCGCCAGACAAGCTGTCAGGAATTTCATGTGGCCGGATGCCGTCAACGGGCAGCGTTTAACCTCCCGGTCTGATAGGATTTCGGCGCAAAAAACTGAACCTGAATACTGCCTTGGTCTTATTGTTGTTTTTCATGTTCGCCTGGCGACGCTGAAACTCACGTGCCGAGTACTGTGTAAATCACTTGAAAATTAGGAAAGGGGCCTGCCATGCGCTTGGCTCCACGGGGGAATGATGGATTTTTGGACCGCCATGCAGGCAGTAATACTAGGGATTGTCGAAGGGCTTACGGAGTTTTTGCCCATCTCCAGCACCGGTCACCAGATCGTCGTTGCAGATATGATCAATTTTGGTGGTGAGCGGGCCATGGCCTTCAACATCATCATCCAGCTGGGGGCGATCCTGGCGGTGGTCTGGGAGTTCCGGCGCAAGATCATCGACGTAGTCGTCGGCTTGCCCCGCCAGGAAAGCGCGCAGCGCTTTACCGTCAACCTGTTGGTGGCTTTCATGCCGGCGGTGATTCTCGGCGTGCTGTTCGCCGATTTCATCCATCACTACCTGTTCAACCCCATCACGGTGGCGACTGCTCTGGTGGTGGGTGGCATCATCATGCTCTGGGCCGAGCAGCGCCAGCATGTGGTGCGCGCCGAGCATGTCGACGACATGCGCTGGACCGATGCCCTGAAAATCGGCTGTGTGCAGTGCATAGCCATGATCCCGGGGACCTCGCGCTCAGGCTCGACCATTATTGGTGGCCTGTTGTTCGGCCTGTCGCGTAAGGCGGCGACCGAGTTTTCGTTCTTCCTGGCCATGCCGACCATGGTCGGTGCCGCCGTGTATTCGGGCTACAAGTACCGCGATCTGTTTCAGCCGGGCGACTTGCCTGTGTTTGCCGTGGGCTTCGTCGTTTCGTTCATCTTCGCGATGATTGCCGTGCGTGGCTTGCTCAAATTCATTGCCAACCACAGCTATGCCTTGTTCGCCTGGTACCGCATCGTCTTCGGCCTGATCATCCTCGCTACCTGGCAGTTCGGTTGGGTGGATTGGGCAACGGCCAAAGGCTGAGCATGAAAGACACCACGCGCCCGCTGGCGCCGAAAGGGGCACAGGCTGCCACCGCAGCGGTGCGCAATCGTGGTAGTAAGCTGCTGATTCTGGCGGTGCTGTGCCTGCTGCCCTTGTCAGGCTCCGTGCAAATGCTCGTCACGGGCCAGTCGGCATTGCCGTTGCTGGCCTACGGCATGGCGAGCCTGGTGGCATTCGCGCTGTATTGGCACGACAAGCGCCAGGCGCGTGGCAACGCCTGGCGCACGCCCGAGCGCGTCCTGCATGCTGCTGAACTCTGTGGTGGTTGGCCAGGGGCGTTGCTGGCGCAGCAAATGTTCCGGCACAAGACACGCAAGGTGCCGTACCAGGTGAAATTCTGGACCATCGTTGCCTTGCACCAGCTGTTCTGGGTCGACCATCTGCTGTTTGGCGGCGCCTGGATGGGCAAGGCATTGCGGCCGATGCTCGGCGTCTAGGGTTTGTACGAAAAGTCGCCGAGCGGCGATCAGGCAAGGCAAAAACAGGCGAGGAACGGTCGGAGTCGCGCTCGACTTTACTGGTTGTAAATGAGCATTCCGAGCCTGTTTTTAACGCAGCATGATCAATGCGCAGGCACTTTCCGTACAAAACCTAGAGCTTGAGGCCGACCTGCTGGCGCTTGGGCAGGCGGCTGACCACGAGCTGGTGGGAGCGTTGCAGCAAATCACGCAGTTCTTCGCCAGCCATGGGGTAGGGCTCGAGCATGCTGATCCAGTGCGCCCGGGCCAGATAAGGAGCAGGGCGAATGCCCGGGCGGTCCACGTAGCCGAGAAACAACTCACTGTCGACCTTGAAGGCCAGCCCGCCGGCCAGGTTGGTGATCGCGAACATCTTGTTGCCTGCCACCGAAAGCACCCGCACGCCATTCCATTTGTAATCTTCGCGAGCACCTGGCAAGTTCAGGCAAAACTCCACCACGTCCTGCTCGTTCATGCGTTGCCCCCTCCGTTGGCTTGATACGCTGCCGAACCTGTTTCGTCCGGCAGTGTACAACGCCCGGCTGGCTGGCGATAAACGCTTACAGCTGGCGTGCCGTCAGCCCTGCCCAGAACCCTTGGCTGCCCGCTGCTATTGCCGCCTGCCCGAGAACCTCGGCCCATTGCGCATCGCTGCCGAACTCGTCGCGCCAGGACCACAGGCGGCGCGTGGCGAAATGCAGGGTGTGCTCATGGGTAAAGCCGATGGCGCCGTGCACCTGGTGCGCGACCGAGGTGGCCAGGGTAGCTGCCTCGCCGGCACATACCTTGGCCACGGCGATATCGAAGGCCAGGCAGCTACCGCTGCCAGGCTTGCCTTGCAGGGCCTGACAGGCGCTGTGCAGGGCAACCTGAGTCGCCGTGCGCGCCGCGCCGATGGCACCGGCCATTTGCGCAAGCTGTTGCTGGATCGCCTGGAACTTGCCGATAGCCTTGCCGAACTGCGCGCGCTCGTTGGCATAGGCTACCGCCTGGTCGAGGCTCGATTCGAGGGCGCCCACCAGCATGCAGGCGCGGGCCAGCGCGCCTAGCAGCCATACGGGTTCGGCAACATCGGGCAGGCGCAGGTGGCCGATGGCTTGCACCGCAGTGGCGACGAACGTCAGGATGTCGCGCTCCTCACCGGCAAAGTTGCTACCGGCTTCCAGGCTCACTTGGGCCTGACGCAGGTCGACCAATGCCACTCGGCCATCGTCGTTGGCAACCAACGCCCAGCGGCAACTGCGCGCCCAAGGCACATTGACCGCGCGGCCGTTGAGCAGGCCGTCAGCACTCAGGCTCAAGTCGCCGAGCCGGCCAACCTGTATGAGCGTGATCGGTCCTTCAGGAACTTGCAGGCCTGCGCTGGCCAAAAGCAAAGAGGCGAGCATGGTCTCGCTCAAGGGCAAGGGCGCTTTCCAGTAGCCGATGGCGCGCAGTATGGGGCTGGCCTCAAGCCAGCTGGCACCGCTGCCACCGGCTTCTTCAGCCACCAGGGCGCCGGGCAGGCCATTGTCGACAACCTGTTGCCACAGTTCGCTGGCGGCGTGACCGGCATCGAAGCGTGCCAGGACTTCAGGGGTGATACGTTCGGCGAACAGGCGTTCGACGCTGTCGGCGATCATCGATTGCAGTTCCGACGGGGCGCTGTCGTTAGTATGATCAAGGTTGAGTGCTGAGTTCATCGCAGTCCTAATCCTCTGGCAATGATGCCGCGCAGAATTTCGCGGGTGCCGCCACGCAGGGAAAACGAGGGGGCGGTCTGGGTCAGGTAGCGCATCACCTGGTCGAGGTTGGCACCGGGCTGGCGCTCACCGCCAAACAGGTCATGGGCAAGGTCTGGTAGCGATTGCTCGAGCAACGCGCCCTGGTCCTTTACCAGCGCCGCAGGCGTGGCCGGGTTCTCGCCCCGGGCAAGCATGCCAGCCACGCCCAGCGACATTTGCCGCAGCGCCGCGTAGCGCGCCGCGATGCGGCCCAGGCTCACGGCATGGCGATTGTTGAGCGGGTCGGCGGCGTCGAGCATTTCCAGGTACAACTGGGTGCAGCTCAAATAACGTTCCGGACCGCTGCGCTCGAGCGCCAACTCGGCGCCGACCTGCTTCCAGCCATCACCCGGCTGACCGATGACGAAATCGTCGGGGACGAATACGTTTTCCAGGAACACTTCGTTGAAATCATGCTCGCCCAGCATGTTGTAGATCGGCCGCACCGTGACGCCTTCGGCCTTCATGTCGATCAGCAATTGCGACAGGCCGGCGTGACGGTTGCTTTCGTCCTTGGACCCGGTGCGCAGCAGGGTGACCATGTAGTGGCAGCGGTGGGCGCCGGTGGTCCAGACCTTGCTACCGTTGACGATCCAGCCGCCGTCGGTCTTCACTGCCCGGGTACGCACCGAGGCCAGGTCGGAGCCGACATCCGGCTCACTCATGCCGATGCAGAACAGCAGTTCACCGCGGGCAATGGCCGGTAGCAAACGCGGCGCCAGCACCTCGGGAGAGAACTTCATCAGCAAAGGCCCGGACTGGCGTTCGGCGATCCAGTGTGCATTCACCGGCGCGCCGGCAGCCAGCAGCTCTTCAAGAACCACATAGCGTTCCAGGGCACTGCGCTCATGGCCGCCATAACGCTTGGGCCAGGTCATGCCCAACCAGCCACGTTCGCCGAGCTTGCGGCTGAACTCGGTATCGGCGCCGTTCCAGTTCTTGGCGCGTTCGTGGGGAGGGTAGTCCTTCAGCGTCTGAGCGAGAAACTCGCGCACCTCGAGCCGCAAGGCTTGCGTCTTGGGGTCCAGGTGACAGGGCCGGATATCGAGTGCCTGCATGGCGTTGTGCTCGTGTAATTAATGGGGCAGGGCGTCCGGATATAAACTTGCTGAACGCTCAACAAGTAAATAAGCTACCAGCAACCCTTGCAGCGAATCAAGTAGCTGCCCACCTTCAACGCTGTTCAGATTTGGAGCTTGTATGTCGACCACTCCCGCCTTTGTGCCCGGCCGTGGCCTCACCCTGGACCTGGATGCCCACGTTGCCACCTTGAGTTTCAATCGCCCGCCGCTGAATTTTTTCGATGCCGAGTTGATTCGGGACCTGGCCGATACCCTCGATTACCTCGACCAGCTACCGGAGTGCCGGGTGGTGATCCTGCAAGCCGAAGGCAAAGTGTTCTGCGCCGGTGCCGACTTCTCCGGCGCCGACCAGCGCGACCCCCAATACCCGCGCCGCGTCTACAAGTCGGCCGTGCGCCTGTTCCGCACGCGCAAACCGCTGATCTGCGTGGTCGAAGGCGCAGCCATTGGCGGCGGGCTGGGCCTGGCGTTAGTCGCCGACTACCGCGTGACCAGCGAGAAAGCGCGTTTCTCGGCCAACTTCAACCGCCTGGGCATTCATCAAGGCTTCGGGATTTCGGTTACCATGCCGCGCGTGGTCGGTGTGCAAATGGCCTCGTTGCTGATCGCCACTGGCCGGCGCATCGACGGCCGTGAAGCCGTGCGCATCGGTCTGGCCGATGTACTCGCTGAACCCGGGCAGGAGCGCCAAGCTGCCCGCGAACTGGCCCTGGAGATAGCCGCCAGCGCACCCAAGGCGGTGATGTCGAGCCGTGAAACCTTGCGCATGGGCCTGGCCGATGCCGTCGACCAGATCATCGACCGCGAAGCCAGCGAGCAGGAATGGCAGATCGTCAGCGCTGACTTTGCCGAGGGTACTCGTGCCATGGCCGAGCGGCGCGCACCTGTTTTTACGGGTGAGTAAGTACAACTGAGTAAGGAACTACCCGATGGAACCCGCTGAAAAAACCGCACAGCCCGCTTCGCGCCGCACCCAGGCGGAGCGTCGCGGCGAGGCCGAGCAACGGCTGCTGTTGGCGGCACGGCAGATTGTCGCGCGCAAGGGCTGGGTCGGCATGACCCTGTCCGAAGTGGGCGAGGAGGCCGGTTACAGCCGTGGCCTGGCCACCCATCACTTCGGCAACAAGGCCGGGTTGTTGCGGGCCTTGGCGGGTTTCGTCAATGGCAGTTTCATGACCCTGGTACAGGTCGAATCGCCCAAGTGGCGCCCCGGCATGGACGGGCTCAAGGGCTTTGTCGGTGTCTACCTGGGGCGAAACGACGGCGATTGGACCAATACCCGTGCGCTGCTGGCGTTGATGTCCGAAGCGGTCACGCAAGATTCGGAAACCGCGCAGATACTCGCTGAATACAACCGCTCGGTGCAGCAGCACCTGGCGCAGTACATCAGCAGCGGCATCGCCAATGGCGAAATCCGCCGGGATGTGGAGCCGCAGGCCGGCGCCACGCTGATCCTCGGTACCCTGCGCGGTTCGATGCTGCAGTTCTTGCTGGACCCGGCTGGCATCGACCTGGCAGCACTGCGCAAGCAAATGCTCGACTTCATCGAGCATGCCATGGCTGCCGTGCCGCCGGCCTGAAGTGTTGGCTCAGTCGAGCAAGCCCTTGGTCCTGGCAATCGAGACCGCCTCGGTGCGGCCACCGGCGCCGAGCTTGGTGTTGATCTTGCGTAAATGGGATTTGACGGTGAGTTCCGAGAGGAACATTTTCTCGGCGATTTCGCGGTTGCGGTAACCCAGTGCCAACAGGCGCAATACCTGCAGTTCGCGGGCGGAAAGGCTGACCTGCGAGCCGTCTTCGATTTTTGCTTCGACTTCCTTGTGAGCACGATTGCGCTGCAGCAAGTGTGCGACGAAACGGGCCTGGATACCCAAGGCACTTTCCTGGCCGTGGAAGGTGACCGACCAGCGCTCCAGCAGCGCGGCCATGGGCGCGCCTTCATCGAGAAACGTGCGGAAAAAGCCGACATGGCTGGCCAGGCGCAAGGCCAGGGTCAAATGTTCGAGAGCCTCCTTGTGACGTTTTGTGGCATCGAGCGCCAATGCCAGCAGCAGCCGTAGCTTGAGAGCGCGGCGGTGCTGGTGTCGCCGCAGCGCTTCTTCCATTGCGTGCTGCAGCGCGTCCGGGTCAGCAGCCTCCTGGGCGATACACAGGCGCTGACGAGCGACGAAAGGGAAGTCGACGTCGTTGGCGGTCAGCACGATGCCAGGTTGCTCCCAGTCGCTCAGCCGCTCGGCCGAACGCATTGCGTGGTCAGCGGTGTCCAGGCGGTTTTCGAGGGTGGCGATACGCGCGCGCTCCAGCCAAGTGGAACAGAGGATGCGCGTGGAGCCGGCAACCCGGCCCATCTGGTCAAGATCGGCCAGGTAACGCATCCATCCCGGGCGGTCGTCGTTCAGGTAAGCGATGCGTGCCAGCAGGACGTGGGTGGTGATAAGCGAGTCCGGTGCCGCATGGTCCCTGGCGTAGGGGAGCAATTCGAGGAGCCGTTGCTGTGCCTGCTCCAGCGCGTCGGTTTCATACATCACCAGGCACAGGGTGGTTTGCAGCACCGGGAAGCCCACCGGCGGTGTGCCGGCAAGTTGCTCGCGGCTTCGCCGATTGGCGGCCATCAGGCGGCTCATGCCACTGTCGAGCTGGCCCTGGGTAATGTCCAGGATAGCTTCCAGGCTGTCGCTGACATCGCGCAGGTAGGGCGAATCCGCTTGTGCTTCGCGCATGGCATCGCTGGCAAGCATTTGCCGGGCTTCGTCGTAGCGGCCGCTGTAGAGCAGGCTGCAGGTGAGCACGAATGCGGTGATCCGGTAAGGCAGCTTGTCGTGGTCGGGGAGCCGCTGCAGGAGTTCGCGGCTGGACGCCATGGCCTCCTCGACACGGTCGTTGATCAACAGCAACAGGCTGTGAATATGGTTGGGCTGGTGCATGGGGCCCAGGCCTTCGAGAACAAGCAGTGCCTCCTTGTAGCGGCGCCCGTGGACCAGTGCCCAGGCATAGGCGATGCCAAGGTCCGGATGCGCTTGGCGAATATTGTCGGGGATTTTCGATAGCCAGCGCATCATCAGGCTCGCATGGCCATTTTCCACAAGGTTATCGACGTGCAGGACCAGTTGCCTGGCGGCCTCATCGATGTCCTGGGCGGCAAACAGGTGCTCCAGCGCATCGACTGAGCGATCAGCGGCGAAATACCACTTTGCTGCGTTGAGGTTCAGCTGTGCCGGTGCGTCGGGCTGCTGCTGCGCCAGGGTATGCTGCAGGAACTCGGCGAACAGGTGGTGATAGCGAAACCACAGCCGCTCTTCGTCAGTGGCGACGATGAACAGGTTGGCGCGCTCAAGGGCCTCGATCATCGCCTTGCTGTCGCTGCGGTCACCGATGGCATCGCACACGGAGGGACAAAACTGTGGCAGCACACCGGTTTGCAGCAGGAACTGGGAGTAGGCGTCCGGCTGCCTGGCGAGCACGTCTTCGGCAAAGTACTCCACCAGTGCCGGGTTGGAACCGCTGAACGATTCAATGAAGGTTGCCGGGTCGCTGTGCCATTGCAAGGACAGCGTGGCCAGAAAGATCCCGGTTATCCAGCCTTCGGTGCGCTCGTACAGTTTGGCGATTTCATCGCTGCCAAGTGCCTGCTTGCGGTATTGGGTGATATACGCAGTGGCTTCATCCAGGCTCAAGCGCAGGGCGTCGGTGCCAAGTTCGAGCAGTTGCCCGCGCGCGCGTAACCGGCCGAGGTTGATCTGCGGTGTACTGCGCGATGCAATGGCCAGGGTACCGTGGGCGGGCAGTACCTTCATCAACTGCTGGAAGAACTCCAATACCTCTGGATTGTGGATGGCCTCGAACTCGTCCAGCAGCAGGGCAAAGGCAACGTTGCTGGTGGCAATGCAGTCGAGCAGCGCCTGCTCCATTTGTTTGGGGTCGGGCTGACTGGCGCCGTTCACAAGACCGGTATCGCTCAGGCCGCTGTAGAGCATGCTGACCAGGCGAGACAGATCGTTGTCCGCCGCGTCCAGATTGCACCACAACACCCGCCGCCCCTCGGCCAGGCAGCGCTCGCGGTATTGCTGCAGCAAGGTGGTCTTGCCGAAGCCTGCTGCGGCGCTGATCAGGGTCAAGTGCATGCCTTCGCTTTGCTCGATCCGCGCAAGCAGGGCACTGCGTTCCAATTGGCCGGGCATGCTCGCCGGCACAAGGAATTTGCCCGGGCGAACGGGCAGCCTTACTCCCTGTGCTGGTTCGTTGGAACTACGTTGAAAACCTTCCATGCATCCTACCTTTGGTCGTCGTCGTGCCGGTGCCGCCCTTTCTAGTATCGGACGTCATGAGCGAAACCCGAATCGCGGTTCGAGCCACCGAGTGTAACGGCCCGCCGCGGGAATGACAGCTCCCGAATCGACCCCATTGTATGGAAGACGAAACTGCATGAGTGCCAATGAAAACCTGAGTGCTGCTGATGTTCGCGTCATTCTGGACAAGCAACGTGCCGCCTGCCTGGCCAACGAACCCTGGACAGCCGAACAGCGCTGCGAGCGGATCGACCGCGCCATCGGCTTGCTGGTTGATTACCAAGAGGAAATCGTCGCGGCCCTGGCGGCCGACTTCGGTCATCGCAGCCAGGATTTCTCGCGGCTGTTCGATGTACTGAGCCCTCTTGCTGCAATGAAATACACCAAGGCCAAAGTGGCCGAATGGATGCGTGACGAACAGCGCCACACCGACCGTGGCCAAGCCTGGGTGCAGTACCAGCCGTTGGGCGTGGTGGGTATCCTCACGGCCTGGAACTTCCCCGGCAACCTGATCTTCAACGGCCTGGCCGGCGCATTGGCGGCGGGCAACCGGGTGATGATCAAGGTCTCGGAGTTCAACCCGCAAACCTCGGCGTTGATCGCGCGCATCTTCCGCACCGTGTATGCCGAAGATGAAGTGGCAATCATCACCGGTGGGCCGGATGTCGGCCAGGCGTTTTGCAGCCAGCCGTTCGACCATCTGCTGTTTACCGGCGCCACCAGCATCGGCAAGCACGTGATGCGCGCGGCTGCTGAAAACCTGGTACCCGTGACCCTGGAATTGGGTGGCAAGTCGCCGACCATCATCTCCCGCTCCGCCGACCTTGCAGCCGCCGTTAACAAGATTATTACCGGCAAGCTGCACAACGCCGGGCAGATCTGCCTGGCACCGGACTATGTGTTTGTGCCCGAAGAAAAACTGGCGGAATTCGTCGCCATTGCTAAAGCCACGGTTGCCAAGCTGTTCCCGACCCTCAAGGACAACCCGGACTACACCTCGGTCATCAATGCGCGCCATTTTGAGCGCCTGCAGGGCTACCTGGCCGAAGCGCGCGAGGCGGGAGTCGAGCTGATCGAAATGAACCCGGCCGGCGAGGATTTCGCAGGCCAGGCCCATCACAAGATCGTGCCGACCCTGCTCAATAACCCGGGCGACCAGCTCAAGGTCATGCAGGACGAGATCTTTGGCCCGCTGCTGCCGATCAAGCCGTACAGCGACATTCAGGAAGTGGTCGCCTACATCAATAGCCACCCACGTCCCCTGGGCCTGTACTACTTCGGCAGCAATGCCGACGAAGAAGCCTTCGTGCTCAATCGCACCACCTCCGGTGGCGTGTGCTTGAACGACGTACTGCGCCATGCCGGTGTCGAGACGCTGCCGTTCGGTGGCGTCGGCGCCAGCGGCATGGGGGCTTATCACGGCTTCGACGGCTTCCGCACCTTCAGTCATGCCAAGGCGGTGTTGCGTGCGGTGGATGGCCCAGACCTGATGCGCCCGCCCTACAGCGACCAGGTGCGTCAGATCGTCGGTTCAATGATCAAGCGCTGAACTGCTCCCGGCATGGCGGGGGCCCGCCATGCTTGCCTGCTTCCAGAATAAGAGAATAACAACATGAAAGCTGCCGTATTCCATACCCCCGGTTCGCCACTGACCATTGAAGAAGTCGGCATCAGCAAGCCAGGACCGCGCGAAGTGTTGGTGCGCACCGTTGCCGTTGGCGTCTGTCACTCCGACCTGCACTTCGTTGACGGCCACTATCCGCATCCGGCACCGGTGGTACTGGGTCATGAAGCCTCCGGGATTGTCGAGCAAGTGGGTTCTCTGGTGCGTACGGTCAAGCCGGGCGACCATGTGGTGACCTGCCTGTCGGCCTACTGCGGCCATTGTGAACACTGCGTCACCGGCCACCTGTCGCTGTGCGTCTCGCCCGAAACCAAGCGTGGCAAAGACGAAGAGCCGCGCCTGACCTATGTGCAAAAGCCGATGCCGCAGTTCATTAACCTGTCGGCCTATGCCGAGCAGATGCTGGTGCACGAGAACGCCCTGGTCGCTATCCGCCGCGACATGCCCCTGGACCGTGCCGCGCTGCTGGGTTGTGCAGTCACCACCGGCACTGGCGCAGTCTTCAATACCGCCAAGGTGCGCCCCGGCGAAACGGTCGCGGTGCTCGGTTGTGGCGGCATCGGCCTTGCCGCGATCAATGGCGCGGCACTGGCCGGTGCGTCGCGCATCATCGCCATCGATATGCTCGACTCCAAGCTGGAGTTGGCCAAGCAGTTCGGCGCCACCGACGTGATCAACCCGAAAAACGGCGACCCGGTGCAGCAGGTTCAGGAGCTGACCCGTGGCGGCGTGCATTACTCCTTTGAGTGCATCGGCCTGAAGCAGACCGCCGAACAGGCCTTCAGCATGCTGGCCCGCGGTGGTTGCGCCACGGTCATCGGCATGATCAAGCCGGGCGTCAAGCTGGATATCGACCCGATGCTGCTGCTGCACGAGCGCCGCATCCAGGGCTCGTTCATGGGCTCGAACCGCTTCCCGGTGGACCTGCCTCGCCTGACCGACTTCTACATGCAGGGGCGCCTCAAGCTCGACGAGATGATCTCCCAACGCATCAAGCTTGAGCAGATCAACGAAGCCTTCGACGAACTGCGCCGTGGCGAGCTGGCACGTTCGGTCATCGTCTTCGACCAGTGATTGCCCACTGCCGTCGCAGGTTCAGCCTGCGGCGGCGGTGCCTGAAACCCATTTCTTGCGAGCACAGCAACCGGTCGCTGGCTGGTTGATCAATATCGAGGTATCAGATGGATATCCATTTCACTCCCGAAGAAATCGAATTTCGCGAAGAGGTTCGTGCGTTTCTGAAGGAAAAACTGCCGGCAGAACTCGCCCAACGAGGCATTCACGGCAAATCCATATCCAAGGCTGATCACGTCGCCTGGATGCGCATCCTCAACGAAAAGGGCTGGTTGGCGGCGAGCTGGCCGGTGGAGCATGGCGGCACTGGCTGGTCTGTCGTGCAAAAGCACATTTTCGACGAAGAGT
This sequence comes from uncultured Pseudomonas sp., assembly GCA_964453495.1. GTDB lineage: Bacteria > Pseudomonadota > Gammaproteobacteria > Pseudomonadales > Pseudomonadaceae > Aquipseudomonas. The sequence continues at coordinate 15,982 of CAYVPI010000113.1, forward strand.
ATTCGCGCTCCGGCGCACCGCGCATCGTCCCGTTTGGCATCAATATGGTGGGGCCGGTGATCATCAAGTTCGGCACCCCCGAACAGAAGGCGCATTTTTTGCCGCGCATCCTCGCTTGCGAAGACTGGTGGTGCCAGGGCTACTCCGAACCCGGGGCAGGCTCGGACCTGGCCAGCTTGAAAACCCGCGCGATTCGCGAGGGTGATTACTATGTGGTCAATGGCCAGAAGACCTGGACCTCTACCGGCCATTACGCCGACTGGATGTTCTGCCTGGTGCGTACCGATGCCGATGCGCAGCAACAACGCGGGATTTCTTTCCTGCTGATCGACATGAAGACTCCCGGTATCACTGTGCGGCCGATCATCACGCTCGACGGTGGTCATCATGTGAACGAGGTGTTCCTCGACAACGTGCGCGTGCCGGTGCACAACCTGGTTGGCCGCGAGCATGAAGGCTGGACTTGCGCCAAATACCTGCTGACCCATGAGCGCACCACGATTGCCGGCATCGGCATGGCAAAGGCCATGCTTGCACGCCTCAAGCAAACCGCCAGCGCTGAACTGCGCAACGGCAAGCCGCTGATCGAAGACGTGCATTTTCGCGCACAGATCGCCGAAGTCGAAATGCAGTTGATGGGCATCGACATGAGCAACCTGCGCATCCTCGCGGCGGCGCTCGAGGGCGGCGTACCGGGTGTGGAAAGCTCGATCCTGAAAATCAAGGGCACCGAGATCCGCCAGGCCATCACGTACTTGCAGACCAAGGCAGTGGGTAACTACGCCGTACCGTTCCTCAAGGACGAACTGGGTTACGACCCGGTTGAGACGTTGCTGCACAGCGATCACAGCGCCACGTCGACCTGCCAGTACCTGGAGATGCGCAAAGCCTCTGTCTACGGCGGTTCCAATGAAATCCAGAAGAACATCATCGCCAAGATGATTCTCGAACTGTAAGGGGCAGGCC
>CAYVPI010000114.1:0-16775 GCA_964453495.1 uncultured Pseudomonas sp.
TATTCACCTCATCGTCATTAAGAGTGCGCGATGGATGCTGCCAGGTCAAGCCGACGGCAAGGCTTTTTCTATGAGGATCAATACCTTTACCGTGATATACGTCAAATAGCTTGAGGTCGGTCAGCCACTCACCTGCAGACTCGCGTATGGCCGCAAGCAATGCCGAGGCCGGTACATCCCGATCGGCCAGCAAAGCCAGGTCGCGGCGCACCTCGGGGAAGCGCGACAATTCCTTGAATGCCGGCATGCGGCCCTGAGCGATTTCAGCCAGGACCAGCTCGAACATATACACCGGCTGATCAAGGCCAAGCGCCTTGGCCAGCTCCGGATGCATGGCCCCCATAAACCCGACCAGGCGACCCTCGCGCTCGATGCGCGCCGTCTGTCCTGGATGCAATGCAGGGTGCTCGCCCGGAACGAAGCTGAAGCTATCCGCCGCCCCAGCACTGGCCAGAAGCGCCTCGACATCGGCCTTCAGATCATAGAAGTCGACGTCATCGCGGCCATGGGCCCAGCTCTCTGGCAGACGCGCGCCACACAGCACACCCGCCAGCATCGGCTCCTGCTGCAAACCGTCTAGCTGACCAACGAAGCGCAGACCGCTTTCGAACAGACGCACCCGCGGCTGCTGGCGATTGAGGTTGTGCTCCAGCGCCTTGACCAGCCCCGGCCAGAGCGACGAGCGCATGGCCGCCATATCGGCAGAGATCGGGTTGGCCAGCATCAACGGTTCGACGCCAGGATTGAACAGCTCGAACAACTTGGGATCGATAAAACTGTAGGTGATCGCCTCCTGATAACCCCGCGCGACCAGCAAACGACGCAACGCCGGCAACTCGACAGCCGCTTCCGCCTTGGCTTGAGGTGCCAGTCGCGCCTGCGGGTAACGCACAGGCAAGCGGTTATAACCGTACAAGCGCGCCAGCTCTTCGATCAGATCGACTTCGATGCTGATATCGAAACGGTGGCTGGGCACACTCACCTGCCACTGCCCTTCTCCACTGGCGCTGACGCCTAGGCCCAGACCGAGCAACAAGCGCACGACCTCGGCCTCATCCATTTTCAGACCAAGCATCTGCTCGATGCGCTCGGCACGCAGGGTCACTGGCGCAACGCTTGGCAACTGCTGCTGATCGACCACCTCGATAATCGGGCCGGCTTCGCCACCAACGATTTCCAGCAGCAGAGCGGTAGCCCGCTCCATGGCCTCGCGCGCCAGCTGCCAATCCACGCCACGCTCGAAGCGGTGCGAGGAATCAGTGTGCAGGCCATAGGAGCGGGCCTTGCCGGCAATGGCAATGGTGTCGAAGAAGGCGCTCTCGAGGAACAGGTCGCGGGTCTTGTCGCTCACACCGCTGTGTTCGCCACCCATGACGCCGGCGATCGCCAAGGCGCGCTGATGGTCGGCGATAACCAGAGTGTCGGCACGCAGGCTGACTTCCTGGCCATCGAGCAGCACCAGTTTCTCACCCTCCTCGGCCATACGCACACGGATGCCACCATTGATCTCGGCCAAGTCGAAGGCATGCATCGGCTGACCCAGTTCGAGCATCACGTAGTTGGTGATATCCACCGCGGCATCGATGCTGCGCACATCGGCGCGGCGCAGGCGCTCAACCATCCACAGTGGCGTGGGCTTGGACAAGTCGACATTGCGCACCACACGGCCGAGGTAACGCGGGCAGGCTTGTGCAGCCAGCACCTCAACCGGACGCACCTCATCGTGGCTCGGCGTAACTGCGACAATCTCAGGGCGACTTACCGGCGTGTCGTACAGAGCACCGACTTCACGGGCTAGACCAGCCAGGGACAGACAGTCACCGCGGTTCGGCGTCAGATCGACCTCGATGCTGGCATCGTTCAGATCGAGATATGCCCGGATATCCTGGCCAACCGGCGCATCGGCCGGCAGCTCCATCAGGCCATCGTTTTCTTCGCTGATCTGCAGCTCGGAGGCCGAGCACAGCATGCCGTTGGACTCGACGCCGCGCAGCTTGGCCTTCTTGATCTTGAAGTCGCCCGGCAGCTCGGCACCGATCATGGCAAAGGGAATCTTCAGGCCGGGGCGCACATTCGGCGCGCCGCACACCACCTGAAAGGTTTCCGCGCCGTTGCTGACCTGGCACACGCGCAATTTGTCAGCATCTGGATGCTGTTCGGTGCTCAGCACCTCGCCCACCACCACACCACTGAAAATGCCCGCAGCCGGGGTCACGCTATCAACTTCCAGGCCCGCCATGGACAGGCGCGCCACCAGCTCGTCACGAGAAACCTGTGGGTTTACCCAGCTACGCAGCCATTGTTCACTGAATTTCATCCTGCTCTCCTAAACAATTCGGTTACGGTCGTGCGGTTCTAGCGAAATTGCGCCAGGAATCGCAGGTCGTTATCGAAGAACAGACGTAAGTCGTTGACGCCATAACGCAGCATCGCCAGGCGCTCGACGCCCATGCCGAAGGCAAAGCCGGAATACTTCTCAGGGTCGATACCGGACATGCGCAGCACGTTCGGATGGACCATGCCGCAGCCCATGACTTCCAGCCAACCAGTCTGCTTGCACACGCGGCAACCTTTACCGCTGCACATCACGCACTGCATATCGACTTCGGCCGAAGGCTCGGTGAAGGGGAAGAAAGATGGACGGAAGCGCACACCCAGGGGCTTCTCGAAGAACACCCGAAGGAACTCCTCGATAGTGCCCTTGAGGTCGGCAAAGCTGACGTTCTCGTCGACCAGCAGGCCTTCGACCTGGTGGAACATCGGCGAGTGGGTGATATCGGAATCGCAGCGGTACACGCGACCCGGGCAAACAATGCGGATCGGCGGCTGCTGGGATTCCATGGTGCGCACCTGTACCGGCGAGGTGTGGGTGCGCAGCAACATGTTGGCATTGAAGTAGAAGGTGTCATGCATCGCCCGGGCCGGGTGGTGGCCAGGGATATTGAGCGCTTCGAAGTTATGGTAATCGTTTTCCACTTCGGGGCCTTCGGCGATGCCGTAGCCGATCCGGGTGAAAAACTGCTCGACGCGCTCCAGAGTCCGGGTAACCGGGTGCAGGCCGCCAGAAGTCTGGCCGCGCCCAGACAGGGTTACATCGATGCGCTCGGCCGCCAGCTTGGCACTCAATGCAGCCCCTTCAAGGGTCGCCTTGCGGCTGTTCAGGGCTTCCTGAACCTTGTCCTTGGCGGCATTGATCAGGGCACCGGCTTGCGGACGCTCTTCTGCCGACAGGTTGCCCAGGGTCTTCATCACCTGAGTCAACTCGCCTTTCTTGCCCAGATAGTGAACCCGCAACTGCTCGAGGGCATTCACATCGTCGGTGTGGCGAACGGCCTCAAGCGCTTGCGAGACCAGCACATCCAGATTTTCCATTTACAGACTCCAGATACGAAATAGGGGAAGAGCTTGAAGGCTCTTCCCCTATTGGTGACGTTCAACACCGGGCGAGCCCGGTGATTGTCGGGGACTTAAGCCAGTACGGCTTTCGCTTTCTCGACAATCGCAGCAAACGCCGCTTTTTCGTTCACGGCCAGATCAGCCAATACCTTACGGTCGATCTCGATGGACGCTTTTTTCAGGCCGGCAATGAAACGGCTGTAGGACAGACCGTTAACACGAGCACCAGCGTTGATACGAGCGATCCACAGGGCGCGGAACTGACGCTTCCTTTGACGGCGGTCGCGGTAGGCGTACTGGCCTGCCTTGATCACAGCCTGCTTGGCAACGCGGAATACGCGCGAACGCGCACCGTAGTAGCCTTTAGCGAGTTTCAGAATCTTTTTGTGACGCTTGCGAGCGATAACGCCGCGCTTTACACGAGCCATGAGTAATTTCCTCTATCTTGACCGGATTATCGAACGCGCAGCATGCGCGCCACTTTTGCTACGTCGGACGGATGCACCATGGTGCTACCGCGCAGTTGACGCTTACGCTTAGTGGACATCTTGGTCAGGATGTGGCTCTTGAAAGCGTGCTTGTGCTTGAAGCCGTTAGCAGTCTTCTTGAAGCGCTTCGCAGCACCACTTTTAGTCTTCATCTTTGGCATGTTCGGTACTCCACATTGTGGGTGATTACAAATAACCGCAAGGCCTGCCAGTGCCCTGGGGGTTACTTTTTCTTCTTGGGAGCGATGACCATGATCAGCTGGCGTCCTTCCATCTTCGGATGCTGTTCGACCGAGCCGTATTCAAGCAGGTCTTGTTCAACCCGCTTCAACAGCTCCATCCCCAGCTCCTGGTGAGCCATCTCACGGCCGCGAAATCTCAAGGAAATCTTGGCCCTGTCCCCATCACTCAGGAAACGTACCAGGTTGCGTAGTTTTACCTGGTAATCCCCTTCCTCCGTCCCTGGACGAAACTTGATTTCTTTAACCTGAATCTGCTTCTGGTTTTTCTTGGCCGCGGCAATCTGCTTCTTCTTTTCGAAGATCGACTTGCCGTAGTCCATCAGCTTGCAAACAGGCGGCACTGCATCGGCGGAAATCTCCACCAGATCCAGCTTGGCCTCTTCGGCCTTAAGAAGCGCGTCTTCAATTGACACAATCCCGAGCTGCTCACCCTCTGCGCCAATTAACCGAACCTCGCGTGCCGAGATATTCTCGTTGATCGGGGCCTTCGGTGCAGCTCGCTTATCTTGTCTCATTTCACGCTTAATAATCTTTACTCCAAATCTTGGCGACCACGCCGGGAAACCGCCTGCGCGAGGAATTCAGCGAATTGAGTGATGGGCATTGAGCCCAGATCAGCACCTTCACGGGTACGCACGGCGACAGTTCGCATCTCTACTTCCCGATCGCCTATAACCAGCAGATAGGGAACCTTGAGCAAAGTATGCTCGCGGATTTTAAAGCCAATTTTTTCGTTTCTCAAGTCAGACTTGGCACGAAACCCGCTCTGACTGAGAGTTTTTTCCACTTCGAGGGCAAAATCGGCCTGTTTGTCGGTGATATTCATCACCACCGCCTGAGTCGGTGCCAACCAGGCGGGGAATGCACCCTCGTAGTGCTCGATCAGAATCCCGATAAAGCGCTCGAAGGAACCGAGAATCGCGCGGTGCAACATCACCGGATGCTTACGGCTGTTGTCTTCGCTGACGTATTCGGCACCCAAACGCACAGGCAGGTTGAAATCGAGCTGCAGGGTACCACACTGCCAGACCCGACCCAGGCAATCCTTCAGGGAAAATTCGATCTTCGGCCCGTAGAACGCACCCTCACCCGGCTGCAGGTCATAAGCCAGCCCGGCACTGTCCAGCGCGGAAGCCAAGGCCGCCTCGGCACGATCCCACAGATCATCGGAGCCCACACGCTTGTCCGGACGGGTCGAGAGCTTGAGCTGGATATCGGTAAAGCCGAAGTCGGCATAGACCGCCAGGGTCAGCTTGATGAAATCAGCGGATTCGGCCTGCATCTGCTCTTCGGTGCAGAAGATATGCGCATCGTCCTGAGTGAAGCCGCGCACGCGCATGATGCCGTGCAGCGCGCCGGACGGCTCGTTACGGTGACAGGCACCGAACTCGGCCAGACGCATCGGCAGCTCGCGATAGCTCTTCAGGCCCTGATTGAATACCTGCACGTGGCACGGGCAGTTCATCGGCTTGATCGCGTAATCGCGGCTTTCCGATTCGGTGGTGAACATGTTTTCGGCGTAGTTGGCCCAATGCCCGGATTTCTCCCACAGCGAGCGGTCGACCACCTGCGGCGTCTTGATCTCCAGGTAACCATGCTCGTGCTGCACCTTGCGCATGTACTGCTCAAGCACCTGATACAGGGTCCAACCATTGGGGTGCCAGAACACCATGCCCGGCGCTTCTTCCTGGGTATGGAACAGGTTCAGGCGCTTGCCGATCTTGCGGTGATCGCGCTTCTCGGCCTCTTCGATACGCTGGATATAAGCCGCCAGCTGCTTCTTGTCGGCCCAGGCGGTGCCATAGACGCGCTGCAGCTGCTCATTCTTGGCATCGCCGCGCCAGTAGGCACCGGACAACTTAGTCAGCTTGAAGGCCTTGAGAAAGCGCGTGTTCGGCACATGCGGACCACGGCACATGTCGACATATTCTTCGTGGTAGTACAGCCCCATGGCCTGCTCGCCCGGCATATCCTCGACCAGACGCAGCTTGTAGTCTTCGCCGCGCGAGGCAAACACATCGATCACCTCGGCGCGCGGAGTGATCTTCTTGATCACGTCGTAGTCTTTTTCGATCAGCTGCTGCATGCGCTGCTCGATCGCCGCCACGTCTTCCAGGGTGAAGGGACGCTCGGAGGCGATGTCGTAGTAGAAACCTTCATCAATGACCGGGCCGATCACCATCTTGGCCGTGGGGAACAGCTGCTTGACCGCATGGCCGATCAGATGCGCACAGGAGTGGCGGATGATTTCCAAGCCTTCCTGATCTTTTGGCGTAATGATCTGCAGGGTCGCATCGCTGTCGATCAGATCGCAGGCATCGACCAGCTTGCCGTTGACCTTGCCGGCCACCGTAGCTTTGGCCAGACCCGCACCAATGGATTGCGCCACCTCAAGTACGGATACCGGGTGTTCGAACGTACGCTGACTGCCGTCGGGAAGAGTAATGATGGGCATGGCGCCTCCTCTCCTAGTGGTGACCTCTACCAAAGGCCACATGGGTTGGGATGAGCCAGTAAGCGATTCGGCGGTATGCCTGCCTTACAGTGGCAGGAGCTTGTGAGCCAACCAAAACCGAACCGGAGTCACTGGAGGTTATTGAACAGGACAACTAAGCGCAGGGATGCTTGCAGAAAGCCTGGCTTGCTGGCAAGCGACCCAGTAAAAATAGCCGGGAGCCATTTCACGTCGCGCAGCGACGACTCCAGGGCGGCAGCCACGAATGGCAAGCCATAAAAAAGGGCCGCCTAAGCGACCCTTTTTCTACCAAATTTGGTAGGCACGATTGGACTCGAACCAACGACCCCCACCATGTCAAGGTGGTGCTCTAACCAACTGAGCTACGTGCCTACGATGGGTGCGCATTCTACGGCCACGCGACAAACTGTCAACAGGTTTTTTAGCTAACTGCCTGAATAAATGAATTTTTTACTGTTCAGAGGTGCGTTTAATATTTCGCACAGGCCACTAGCCGAGCATTTTCAACTCAGGTAGCATCCGTCTATTCGTAAAAAATAAAGAACAGAGGTTGCAAAATGGCGCACACAGCTTATCCACAATCCTATTACGCGGCTTCCGCCAATCCCGTGCCGGCCCGCCCCGAACTCAATGGCGAGAGCGAAACCGATGTGTGCATCGTCGGCGCAGGCTACACCGGCCTGTCCACCGCCATTGCCCTGTTGGAGAACGGCTTCAAGGTCAGCATCGTCGAGGCGGCCAAGGTCGGCTTCGGTGCTTCCGGGCGCAACGGCGGGCAGATCGTTAACAGCTACAGCCGCGATATCGACGTGATCGAGCGCAGCGTCGGCCCCAAGCAGGCGAAACTGCTGGGCGACATGGCCTTCGAAGGCGGTCGCATCATTCGTGAGCGGATCAAGAAATACGACATCCAGTGCGACCTGAAAGACGGTGGCGTATTCGCCGCCAACACCGCCAAGCATATGAAGCACCTCGAGTCGCAGAAGAAACTGTGGGAGCGCTATGGCCACACCCAGCTGGAGCTGATGGATGCCGAGCGCATTCGCGAAGTAGTGGGCACCGACATCTACAAGGGCGGCATGCTCGATATGAGCGGCGGCCATATCCACCCGCTCAACCTGGCCCTCGGCGAGGCGGCGGCGGTGGAATCCCTGGGCGGGGTGATCTACGAGCAATCCCCGGCCATCCGCATCGAGCGCGGTGCCAACCCGGTGGTACACACCCCCAATGGCCGGATCAAGGCCAAGTTCGTGGTGATCGCCGGCAACGCCTACCTCGGCAACCTGATTCCCGAGCTGTCGGCTAAATCGATGCCCTGCGGCACCCAGGTGATCACCACCGAGCCGCTGTCCGCTGAGCTGGCGAAAAGCCTGCTGCCGCAGGATTACTGCGTCGAAGACTGCAACTACCTGCTCGACTACTACCGCCTCTCCGGCGACAACCGCCTGATCTTCGGCGGCGGCGTGGTCTACGGCGCACGCGACCCGGCCAACATCGAAGCCATCATTCGGCCGAAGATGCTCAAGGCCTTCCCGCAACTGAAGGACGTGAAGATCGACTACGCCTGGACCGGTAACTTCCTGCTGACCCTGTCGCGCCTGCCCCAGGTTGGCCGCCTCGGCGACAATGTGTATTACTCCCAGGGCTGCAGCGGCCATGGCGTGACCTACACCCACCTGGCCGGCAAGATTCTGGCCGAAGCCCTGCGCGGCCAGGCCGAGCGCTTCGACGCCTTCGCCGAACTGCCACACTACCCCTTCCCCGGCGGCCAACTGTTCCAGGTACCCTTCAGCGCCCTGGGGGCCTGGTACTACACCCTGCGTGACAAGCTGGGCGTCTAAACTCGACTCTGAAGCATAAAAAACGGCACCCGAGGGTGCCGTTTTTTATGCTTGGATAACCGCTTTAGCCTACGTTTGCTGCCCGCCTAGTTCACCGGACAGGCCGGCAACGCCGAACACTGCTGGGCACTGAGCGCAGCCGGAGCCAGCCCGACAGCAAAGCGCTTGTCCTCCGGTGCCAGACGTTGCGCGCAGGACCTGGCCTGTTCGGCGACCTGCGGGCAACCGCGCTCGCTCATCAGCTGGGCCAGGTTGAACCAGCCTGCGGCGAAATCCGCTTGCTGCGCCAGGCTTCTGCGCAGAGCCGCCTCGGCTCCGATCAGGTCGCCACTGGCGTAGCGGCTGTTGGCCAAAGCGAACCAGGCGACCGATTCGTCCGGCCACTGCTGGACCGCCGTGCGATAGGCTCGCTGCGCCGCTTCGCTTCGCCCGGTTTCCTCAAGATCGCTGGCCGCCTTGAGCCAGGGCCGCAATTCCGCCTGCGCCGGCAGTTTATCCGCCGGCAGGGTCAACATCGCCCAGCGGCCACCGCGAGCCCAGGTCTTGTCGAAACTGGCGAAACTGGTGATCAGGCGTCGCGTGGTACCCGAGCGCAGAATCAGGCTGCGTTCACGCTGGTCATAACCGACCACCACGGCAAAATGCCACATCGGGTACCAGCCGAACGCCAGGTTCTGCAACACCAGCACCGGGTTGCCGGCGGCCACCTCGGCCAGCACCGCATCCAGCCGCGGCGGCAGCGGGTACGCCAGCATGTCGTGAGCACGGGCGGCGGCGACCATTTCGACCTGCAGGCTGCCCTCGCGACCGGGGATATACACCCGGTCCTGGAGCAAGCCAGGGCTGGTTGTCACGCCACGCTGGTTAAGCATGGTCGCCAACGCGGCCGGGCCACACTGGTAGGCGCTCTGGGCAAAGAAAGGGGTGCTGCTCAGTTCGACCCGCTCAGGCAGACGCGAAGTCTCCGGCGGTAACACCGGAGACTTCGCGCAAGCGGTAAGCAACAGCATCAGAGCAAGTGGAAGTACACGACTGACTATCAGCGATTTATGCATTTGACGAAACTGAAGATATTAGTGGCGCAGAGCATATCGGTGATGATGAAGATCACCAAGAACAACACGATAACTCCGACCACACCTGCACCAGCAGGCGCTTCAGACAGCTGCTGATTGAACTGCGCCAGTTCGGCATTGGTCAGGCTGTTGATGCGCTCTGCAACCTGCGCGCGGTCAACACCCATCCCCTGCAGCTTTTCCTGCACGCCCTGATCTTCGAGCATGCCGAGCAGTTGCTGACGATCGACCTGTTGCTGCTGTTCGTACAGCACCTCGGGCGTACCGACCATAGCGGCATTGGCCATAGGCACTTGCACAACCACCAACATGTGAAATACCGCCAGGGAGGCGGCCAAGCGACGGAAGAACGTTTTTTTGAGCATTGTTTTATCTCCTTATCGACCTAACTTTTATGACCCGGCCAAAGCTCCAGTGGTTCCCAAGCCGCGTACACAGATCCAGCAGGTCGTAAGGGTCAGCGCAGCAACTGGCTCAGTACTGCGCGCAACTTGCCGGGTTTGACCGGTTTGTTGAGTAGCGGCACGCCCATGCGCTGGAGGTCGTGACGGCATTGATCGCTGCGGTCGGCGGTGATCATCAGCGCCGGAATGCGGGTGGCGAAATGTTCGCGCAGATGGGCCACGACCTGATGGCCAAGCACTCCGTGGTCGAGATGGTAATCGGCCACGATCAGGTCCGGAGCACGCTGTTCGAGAGCCTGCAAGGCGGCCTGCTGATCGGTTGCGGTAATCACCTCGCAGCCCCACTGGCCGAGCAGCGCGGCCATGCTGTGGAGGATGCTCAATTCGTTATCCACCACCAGCAGACGCCGCCCCGGCAGCGGATCACCGGGTAGCGCCTGCAGCGCAGGCGTCACAGTGGCCACAGCCCGATGCTCGGCCAGGGGCACCTGGATGCTGAACATCGAGCCACGCCCAGGCTGCGAACGCACCCGCACCGGATAACCGAGGATCCGCGCAATGCGCTCGACAATCGCCAGGCCCAGGCCCACGCCCTTGCGCTCGGCGGCGCGGCCGACGTGCAGCTGGTTGAACTCGAGGAAGATGCTCTCCAGCTGGTCCTCGGCAATGCCGCGGCCGCTGTCCCACACCTGTAGCTCGAGAAACGCGCCGCGCTTGCGCACACCGAGAAAAATTCGTCCCTGTTCGGTATAGCGGCAGGCATTGCTGAGAAAGTTGCGCAGGATGCGGGTCAGCAGGCGGAAGTCGGTGCTGATGCTGCACTCGGCAATGCGCACTTTGAACGCCAGGCCTTCGGCCTCGGCCACCGACTGGAACTCCGAGGCCAGAGGCGCAAGCAGCTCTTCCAGGCGGTATACATCGATATCCGGCTTGATCGCCGCCTGGTCCAGCTTGGAGATATCCAGCAGGTCGGTCAGCAGGTCCTCGGCCCCTTCCAGGGCCTGGTGGCTGCGTTCGACCAGATTGTGCTCCGCGCTCGGCAGGCTGCGCTCGCGCAGGGTGGAGATCAGCAGGCGCGCGGCGTTGAGCGGTTGCAGCAGGTCGTGGCTGGCCGCGGCCAGGTACTTGTCCTTGCTGCGGTTGGCCGCCTCGGCGGCATCCCGGGCCTCGCGCAAGGCCTGTTCGATGCGTTCACGCTCGATTATCTGCTGCTGCAGGTTGCGGTTGGCGTCCTGCAGCTCGGCCGTACGCGCACCGACCCGCTGCTCCAGTTCGTCGTTGAGCAGTTGCAAACGCTGCTGGGCCTGCTTGCGCTCGGTGATATCGGCGACAAAGCCTTCGAACAGCCCCTCCTCGCCGGGCTTGAGCAGCAGGTTCATCAGCACGTCGATAACGCTGCCGTCCTTGCGCCGCAGCTGGGTCTCGTAACCGAACAGGCCCGGGCCGCTGCCAAGGCGCTGGCGGATCTGCTGCAACTCCTCGACGCCACCGACAAACAGGTAGTTGGCCAGGCCGCTCAGCGACCACAGCACTTCCTGCGGGTCGTCGTAGCCGAGCATACGCGCCAGGGCCGGGTTGGCCGCACGAAAGCCCTCATGCAGGCTGGCCTGGAAGATCCCGTGCACCGCGTGCTCGAACAGCCACTTATAGCGGTTGCGTTCGGTTTCCAGCTCTTCCAGGCGGGCGATCAGTTCCGGGTAATGGCTCTTGCGCGTCGAGTGGCTGCCCAGGCCGAGCAGCCCGGTCAGCGCATCGCTCTGGCTTTGCTCGGGGTCAGAGCGCCTCGGCATACACAACCTCAACGTCACGCTGGCTGGATTCACGCGGGTTGGTGAGGATGCAGGGGTCGCCCATGGCGTGGCGCGACAGGAAGGGAATATCCGAATTGCCGACGCCATGCAAGCCGAGGGTTTCATGGAAGCCCACAGCGCGCTTGAGGGCGATCAGGTGCTCGACCAGGCGCTGGCTGATCTGCTTGTGGTTCAGCCCACGGCAGTCGATGCCGAGGGTTTCGGCGATCACCTTGAAGCGGTCCGGCGCGGCGCTGTAGTTGAAGGCCACCACATGCTCGATCAGCACCGCGTTGCACAGCCCATGGGGCAGATCGAGGAAGCCGCCAAGGCTGTGGCTCATGGCATGCACAGCGCCGAGAATGGCGTTGGAGAAGGCCAGGCCGGCCTGCATGCTGCCGAGCATGATCTTCTCGCGCAGGAGGATGTCCTGCGGGTTGGCGATCATCTGCACCAGGTTACCGTTGATCAGGCGCATGGCTTCCAGAGCATGGGGGTCGGTCAACGGCCCGCTGCCGGTGGAAACGAACGCCTCGATGGCATGCACCAGGGCGTCGATACCGGTGCAGGCGGAGAGAAAGGGGTCCATGCTCGCGGTGGTTTCCGGGTCAATCAACGACACGTCGGGCACCACCGCCTTGCTGACGATGGAAAACTTCATCCGTTCCAGCGGGTTGGAGATGATCACGAACTGCGAAACATCCGCCGAGGTGCCGGCGGTGGTGGGAATCAGGATCAGCGGCGGGCTGGGCACGCGGATGGTGTCCACCCCTTCGAATTCGAGAATGCTGCGGCCGTGAGCGACAACGATGCCGATGCCCTTGGCGCAATCCATCGGGCTGCCGCCACCGATGGCGACGATCAGGTTGCACTGGTTGGCGCGATAGATCTCCGCGCCGAGCATCACCTCGTCCACCCGCGGGTTGGGCGACACCCCGGTATACAGGCAGTACTCCAGCCCCTGGGCCTGCAGGCTGGCTTCGACGTCGGCGAGCCAGCCGGCGGCCACCACACCCGGGTCGGACACCACCAGCACCTTGCGTGCGCCGAAGGTGCTGGCGTAGTTGCCGACATGGTGGCGGCAACCGGCACCGAAGATGATTTCCGGAGAAACGAATTTACGCAGCTGGCTCAGGGTATGGCTCATACAACGATCTGTGGTTGGCGGATATCACCGGCCAGCCTACTGCATTGTTCGCTGAATGCAATGCAACCAAGGCATTAGCCCTGCAGCACGCGTTGATAGAACGCCAGTTCGGCCGCCAGGGCATCGGCCAGGTGGGTCGCCTGACGGAAGCCATGGCGCTCGCCGGCATACAACCGGTATTCCACCGGCACGCCACGGTCGCGCAGCGCGGCGACCATGGTCTCGGTCTGCGCCGGCAACACCACCGCATCCAAGCCGCCCTGAAAGAAGATCACCGGAACGCTGATCTTCTCGGCATGCAACAGCGGCGTGCGCGCCTGGTAGCGGGCGGCATCACGCTGCGGATCGCCGATCAGCCAGTCGAGGTAATCGGCCTCGAACTTGTGGGTGACCCGGCGCAGCGCCAACGGATCGCTGACCCCGTAAAGGCTGGCACCACCGGCAAAGCCACCGCTTATCAAGGCGCACAGGGCGCTATAGCCGCCGGCACTGGCACCGCGCACAAATACCCGCGTCGGGTCGATAGCGCCCTCGCCCGCCAGCCTGGCAACCGCGGCGCGGATATCCTCGACCTCAAGCGCTCCCCACTGCCCGGCTAAACGCAGGCGATAGGCGCGGCCATAGCCGCTGCTGCCACGGTAATTGAGGTCGAGCACGGCGTAACCGCGCAGCGTCCAGAAGGCGATACGCGGGTCGAACACCGGGTAGCAGGCCGACGTCGGGCCGCCATGCAGAAAGACCAGCAGCGGCGGCGTCTCGTCCCCCTCTAGCGGCGGATAGAAAAAGCCATGGCAGCGCTCACCCTCGCCCACCGCGCAGTCAAAGGACTGCGGCAGAGAAAGGTGCGTTTCGTTCAAGGGGCTCTCGCCACCGGCCAATATCCGTACCGCGCCATCACCTCGGGCAATCGCCAGCACGGCCGGCAGCCGGCTCGGTGAGGCGGCGATACAGTAGTAATGCTCGGTATCCGCCGCCAGGGCGCGGAAACGGGTAAAGACCTCGGCCAGACGCCGTTCGTAAGATGCGCCATCGACCTCGACGTCGGGTGTATTGGTGCGCACTGCGCACCCTACGTCCAGCAACACGGCGAAACCCTGTTCGAAGCGACTAAGCAACATGGCACCGCCGGCCAGCGGCAGGTAGGTACGTCCTCCCAGTTGCCAGGGTGCCGGCGCATGATCGTAGGGTGACGCGGGGCCGCCTAGGCCGTGCGCACCGGCGCTCTCAGCGTCAAGACACCAGGGCTGCCACCAGCCGCCGCGATCACTCAATACCCAGAGCCGCCCTTGCTCGTCGAAGCGCGGCTGCTGCAGCGCTTGATCAGCTTGCCCGCCGGCCAGCACGCTGACCGTGCCGCCCTCTTCGCGCTGGCATAGTCGCGTGGCGACCCAGGGCAGGCTCGGCCGGTCCCATTCGATCCAGGCCAACTGCCGGCCATCGGGGCTGGCCACCACGCCGGCATAGAAATCGGCTCCATCTACCAGCACCTGACGGCTAGCGTCGAGACCGATGCGCACCAGGCGATGCACCACGGCCTCGGCCTCATGGCTTTCCTCCACCGCCAGCAGCGCCTGCCAGGCCGGCACAAAGGACAGCTCGCCATAGCGGCACTGCGACGTGGCGGTTAGCCCGTAGGGTGACGCGGGGCCGCCTAGGCTGTGCGCACCGTCATGGCCCTGTGTTCCCAGAAAGTCGATCAGGTAGATCTGCTGGTCAGTCTCGTTGACGAAGGCCACGCCCTGCGCCGTGGCGCAACAGGCACCGCCGCCATATTCGTAGACCCGGCTGCGCACCGAATAACCGGGCGGGGTCAGCTCGCGGGCAGCGCCGCCCTGCCAGAAAAACAGCCCGCAACGGGCCTGCTGCGGGTCGAATGCCACCCACAGCAGGCCACCATGGGCGGCGTGCAGTTCGGCAAAATCCACGCTGGCCGCTGCGGCCCGCTCGGCACTCCAGAGGCTGTCGGGATCGGTGCGCACAGCGCACCCTACGCCTTGCATATGATTCGCGAGGCCTTGTCGTTGCGGTACTGCAGCTCGTCCAGCCCCAGCGGCGCGTCTTCGGCCTGCTGGCGCGCGGCGAGGATCAGGTCGTGATGGGCCGACTTGCTGCACACCGGGTCGGCGTTGCTGGCGTCTCCCGTGAGCATAAAGGCCTGACAGCGACAGCCGCCGAGGTCCTTGTGCTTCTCATCACAGGAACGGCACGGTTCGGGCATCCAGTCGTCGCCGCGAAAGCGGTTGAAGCCGAAGGAATGCCGCCAGATATGCTCAATGCTGTGCTCGCGCACATTGGGAAACTGCACCGGCAACTGCCGCGCGCTATGGCAGGGCAGCGCGGTGCCGTCCGGGGTGATATCGAGAAACAGATTGCCCCAGCCGTTCATGCAGGCCTTGGGCCGTTCCTCGTAGTAATCCGGGGTGACGAAGATCAGCTTGCAGGGATGATTTTCGGCCGCCAGTTTCGCCCGCCACTCGTTGGTGATGCGCTCGGCGCGCTCGAGCTGGGCGCGGGTCGGCAGGAGTCCTGCGCGGTTGAGTTCGGCCCAGCCGTAGAACTGACAGGTGGCCAGCTCGACGAAGTCCGCCTCCAGTTCCAGGCACAGTTCGATGATGCGTTCGATATTGTCGATATTGTGCCGGTGGGTGACGAAGTTCAGCACCATGGGATAGCCGGCCGCCTTGACCGCCCGGGCCATGGCCAGCTTCTGGGCAAAAGCCTTCTGCGAGCCGGCCAGCAGGTTGTTGACCTCCTCGTCGGCGGCCTGAAAGCTGATCTGGATATGGTCCAGCCCCGCCTCGGCGAACTCGGCGATACGCGCCTCGGTCAGGCCGATACCGGAGGTGATCAGGTTGGTGTAGTAGCCAAGATCCCGCGCGCCCTTGATCAGCTCGGCCAGGTCCTGACGCACCAGCGGTTCGCCGCCGGAAAAGCCCAGCTGCGCTGCACCCAGTTCGCGGGCCTGGCGAAACACCTCAAGCCATTCGGCGGTGGACAGTTCTGCACCCTGCTGGCTGAAATCCAGCGGGTTGGAGCAGTAGGGGCACTGCAGCGGGCAGCGGTAGGTCAGCTCGGCCAGCAGCCAGAGCGGCGGCCCCGCTTCGTGGCCCGGCTTACTGAAGCTCGATCCAGAACTGTGCATTGGCTACCTCCATAAAGGCCAGGATGTCTTCATCGAGCCCTGGCACATCGGGAAAGCGCTCGCTCAGCGCCTCGATGATCTGGCCGACGCTATGGCTGCCGTTGACCTGTTTGAGGATTTCCCCGGCGCTTTCGTTGAGCTTGATCATGCCTTCCGGGTAGAGCAGCACATGGCAGTTCTGCACCGGTTCAAACTGCAAGCGAAAGCCACGGCGCAGCCTGGGGGTCATGCTGACAAGGGACTGGCTCATAGGGCGATCCCCCGGTGCCAGATCCGCTCGGCCGTCACTGTGTGGTACGGCGGGCGCTCCAGCTCGTAGGCCATGCTCATGGCATCGAGCATGCTCCACAGCACGTCCAGCTTGAACTGCAGAATTTCCAGCATGCGCTGCTGGGCCTCGATGGTGGTGTAGTGCGCGAGGGTGATGCGCAGGCCGTGTTCGACATCGCGGCGCGCCTCTTTCAGGCGCTTGCGGAAGTAGTCGTAACCGCTGGCATCGATCCAGGGGTAGTGCTGCGGCCAGGCATCCAGACGCGACTGATGGATGGTGGGGGCGAACAGTTCGGTCAGCGAGCTGCTGGCGGCTTCCTGCCAGCTCGCCCGGCGGGCGAAGTTGACGTAGGCGTCCACGGCAAAGCGCACGCCGGGCAGCACCAGTTCCTGGGACAGCACCTGCTCGCGATCCAGGCCCACCGCCTCGGCCAGGCGCAGCCAGGCTTCGATGCCGCCCTCCTCGCCGGGTGCGCCGTCGTGGTCGAGGATGCGCTGGATCC
>CAYVPI010000115.1:0-16595 GCA_964453495.1 uncultured Pseudomonas sp.
GGTGTCGAAGACTTTTACCAGATCGCGGACTTCAATCACTTTGCGCGAGCCTCCGTTCAAGCCGGCCGGCGAAATGCGACAGCGGCAGGTTGATCAGCAGGTACAGGCCTGCCACACAGAACCAGATCTCAAAGGTCGAGAATGACGTGGTAATCGCTTCGCGACCACTCTTGGTCAATTCGGTAATGGCGATCACCGAAACCAGCGAGGTGTCTTTCACCAGGCTGATGAACTGCCCGGCCAGGGGCGGCAATACGCGCTTGAAAGCCTGGGGCAGGACCACGTGGCGCATCGACTGGCCAGCGCTCAAGCCCAGCGAACGTGCCGCCTCGCCCTGACCACGGGCAATCGACTGGACCCCGGCCCGTACGATTTCAGCCACGTAGGCCCCTGTAAACAGAGCCAGCGCCGCTACACCGGCAAACTCGCGGGACAGGTTAAGCACGGTACCGATGAAGAAGTAGAAAATGAAGATCTGTACCAGCAGAGGCGTACCGCGCACCAGCTCGACATAGACCGTCGACAGGTCGCGCAGGGTCGGGTTGGCAGACAGCCGGCACAAGCCGGCCACCAGGCCAATCAACAAGCCCAATACACCCGAGGCCAACGAAATCCATACCGTGGTCCAGAGCCCCCAGGCCAGCGGCCCTGCGGCCCAATGGCGGGTGACACCGATCAGGTCGCCCTCGGCAACATCGTCGCCCTTGGCGAGCTGCAGGCTGTCGTAATCGACTTCCAGCACTTGTTCGCCACCGTCTTCGGCGCGCAGCTCGACCTTGGCCGTGTCGCCCTGGCGGGTAATGGCCTCGACCGTGCCGTAACCGGCAGCACGCTGCGGTGTTTCGGCATGGTAGGCGAAGTATTGAGGGACGCGATTCCAGCGCCACTCGTAGGAAATCATCGACGTCGCGTAATACAGGCTGCAGGCCAGGCCGATCAGGACCAGCGCCGTCAGCCCGTGCCAGGGCCACTGGGCTTTCTTGTGTTTGATCACAGGTGTGTTCCGTAAAAGCGAACGCGCAGGCCAAGTGGCCTGCGCGTCAGGTTTCAAGCCAGGAAAAACGCCGCGGCGTTATTCCATGTCCTTGAGCCAGGCGGTGTCTTTAAACCACTTGTCGTGGATACGGTCGTAGGTACCGTCGTTGCGGATCTGATGCAGGAAGTTGTTGATGAAATTGATGCTGTCGTAGTCGCCCTTTTTCAGGCCGAACGCCAGGGGTTCGAAGGTGAACGGCTGGTCGAGGAACAGCAGCTTGCCGTTACCGGCCTTGTTCACTGCCACGACGTTGTACGGCGCGTCGTAGATAAAGGCATCGGCCTTACCGTTGACCACATCCATGACCGCTTCCTGCTCGTTGTCATAGCCGTGGTACTGGGCCTTGGAGATAAGCTTCTTGGCAACCATCTCGCCGGTGGTACCGACTTTCGAGGTAATGCGGTACTCAGCGGCGTTCAGGTCCTTGTAGGACTTGATCTTGTCACCCAGTTCCTTGCGGATCAGCAGGGTCTGCCCGACCACGATGAAGGGTTCGCTGAAGTTCAGGCGCAGGTTACGCTCCTGGGTCAGGGTCATGCCGCTGCCGATCATGTCGAATTTTCCGGTCAGCAGCGCCGGGATGATGCCGTCATAGCTGGTGGAAACCAGTTCCAGCTTAACGCCCATGGACTTGGCCATGGCCTTGAGCAAGTCCACTTCGAAACCAATGATCTCGCCACGCTTGTTGGTCATCTCGAACGGCATGTAGGTCGGGTCCATGCCCACCCGCAAGGTGCCGCTCTTGACCGCGTCTTCAATCGCGCCGGCCTGGGCCACGCTGGCCCCGATCCACGCCGAGACGCCCAGCAGCAGCATCGAAAGATACTTCTTCATCATCACCCCAGTCCCCTGGCAGAAAATCTCAAGTTTTTTGTGGGTGTGCATTGTCCGGCAGGTCCGGGTACAAAAATCTGACACACCTATACGGGGTGCGATGCTAACGCACTCGCGCCGCAGTACAAGGCTTGGAGACGACTTTGTTACATCTTAGAAATGGAAAAGCGGCCAACCCCATGTAGGGAATGACCGCTCTTGAGGTGAGCATCCTTGAGCCAACCGCTCAAGGACGCTGCTTTCAGGCACTCGCCAGGGAGGGCTGCAGTGCCGCCGTCTCCGGATGCAGTGGCAATAGAGGAGAATGCGGATCGGCTTCGATCGAACGGCGCCAGGCACTCAACCACGCCTCGTGCTGCTCGTTCCAGACCAACGCATGCAACCGCGCCAGCGCCACAGGGTCACTGAGCAATGCCAGGCGTGTATGGCCGTCGAGCTGCTCGGGGCCGACCTTCAGCGCTTGGCGCACACGTTCGCCACGCAACCACTCCACAGGTTCTGCCTGGGTATGCCGGGCCGTGGCCAAGGCACACGCCAGGGCGTTCTGCTGCGGGTCGACCACGGCACGCACGAAGCCGTCATGCAGGGCATGCCAGCGGTTCTCGTGGGTGTACTGGTCGGTGGCCAGCAGTTCGTGTGGCGTGTTGTATTCCTCGGGGATCAGGAACAGGCTCTCGTCCTTGGCGCGCAGGCCCAGGTTCACCCGGCTGGAAATCACCGACACCGGGATCGACAACATCAGGGAGCCAACGATCGGCACCAGCCACCAAAGGAAGCTCGGGTTCAGCGATGCCACCAGCAATGCCCAGGCCGCACCCAGCAGGGTTTGCGGGCCATGACGGCGCACGGCTTCGCTCCAAGGGGTGGAGTCGTCATCACGCTGCGGCGAGTTCCAGGTTGCGGCCCAACCCAGGAATGCGGCCAGTACGAAACGGGTATGGAACAGCATACGCACCGGGGCCAGCAGCATGGAGAACAGCATCTCCAGCAGCATCGACACAGTCACCTTGAAGCGCCCGCCGAACGCTTTCGCACCTTTGGCCCAGATCAGGATGATGCTCAGCAGCTTGGGCAGGAACAACAGCACGATGGTCGTGGAGAACAGCGCGATAGCCTTGTCCGGGTGCCATTGTGGCCACAGCGGGTAAAGCTGGCGTGGCTCCAGGAAGTACTGAGGCTCCATCAGGGTATTGACCGCCAGCAGCGCCGTCGACAACACCAGGAAGAAGAACCACAACGGCGCCGACAGGTAGGACATCACGCCGGTCAGGAACACCGCACGGTGCACCGGGTGCATACCCTTGACCAGGAACAGGCGGAAGTTCATCAGGTTGCCGTGGCACCAGCGTCGGTCACGCTTGAGCTCGTCGAGCAGGTTGGGCGGCAGCTCTTCGTAGCTGCCCGGCAGGTCATAGGCAATCCACACGCCCCAGCCAGCACGGCGCATCAGTGCCGCTTCGACGAAGTCGTGGGACAGGATCGCACCGGCGAATGCGCCTTTGCCTGGCAATGGCGCCAAAGCGCAGTGCTCGATGAACGGCTTCATCCGGATGATCGCGTTGTGGCCCCAATAGTGGGACTCACCCAGCTGCCAGAAGTGCAGGCCGGCTGTGAACAACGGCCCATAGACGCGGGTAGCGAACTGCTGCATGCGCGCATAGAGGGTGTCCATGCCCGACGCCTTGGGCGCGGTCTGGATGATCCCGGCATCCGGGGTCGCTTCCATCAGGCGGACCAGGCTGGTCAAGCATTCGCCACTCATTACGCTGTCGGCGTCGAGCACCACCATGTAGCGGTAGTCGCTGCCCCAGCGACGGCAGAAGTCATCGAGGTTACCGCTCTTGCGTTTGACCCGACGGCGCCGGCGACGATAGAAGATGCGGCCAAAGCCCTTGGCTTCGCGGCACACTTCCAGCCATGCCTGCTGTTCAGCCACGGCGATATCGGTGTCGTTGGTATCGCTGAGCACGAAGAAGTCGAAACGGTCCAGGTCACCGGTAGCTGCGACCGACTCGAAGGTGGCGCGTAAACCTGCGAACACCCGCGGTACGTCTTCGTTGCAGATCGGCATGACGATAGCGGTGCGGGCACCGGCTTCGATCGGCTCATTGCCGGCGCTGGCGCCGGAAATGCGGTATTTGTCACGCCCAGTGAGCAATTCCAGAAAGCCCATCAAGGCCGTCCAGAACCCCGCCGAAACCCAGCAAAACAAGATCCCGAACAGGATCAGGATACTGGTCTGCAGCGCATAGGGCAGCACCTGCTGAGCAGTTTGCAGCAGAGGCTGTTGGGTGATTTCGTCAAGATCGACGAACGACCAACCCTGGTACGGCATGATGCCTTTCATGTACCAGCCGGCAACAATGGTCTGGCCAAGCATCAATGCCAGCAGGATATAGCGACGCATCGAGCCAACCCATCGCCAGCGCGCTGCCGGCAGCTCGCGCTTGGCCGGGGCCGGGGCATTCTTGCGCCCGGTCAGGCGGCGCCAGCCGCGCACCAGGATATTGGTGCGCCACGGCTCGGGGATGACCCGTGTGCGGTTGATTGGCGGGGCCGCTTTCAAGCGGACCCGGCCACTGGCATCGAGGTCGAGCATCTCGGCCTCTTCCAACTCGGCCGCACTGTTGAGCGTCAGGCGACGGCCGACCGAAGCTTGTGCCGCTTCGATCTCGTCGCTGACAGGCTGCGCGGACAAGTGCGCATGCAACTCGCTGAAGGACTTGCAGCGAGCGAGTTCCGCGCGCTGCTCCTCACTTAAAGGCAGGTGTGCCAGGTACTCGCGCAGAGACTCTGGCCGTGCTGGAGAATTACTCATCGGCAGACAACTGGTAGCTCCAGGTCTCAGTCAGGACCTGTTCGGTCTTGGCCGGAACCTCAGTGGTTGGCGTTGCCTCGACAGCCGCTGGCTGCTCGGCAGGTTTGTCGGTGTTCTCGGCCTTGGCCGAAACCTTCTTGGCCGTCGCCTTGTCCTGCTTGGCCACAGGCTTGGCAGGTTCTGGTGGCGGCAGGTCCTTGACCAATGCAGCACGCATCTCGACCGCCTTGCTCGGGTCCTTGACCTTCAGGCGCAGCGTCAGGCGCCAGCCTTTGGTCTCTGGGTTGTAGCGCAGGTTGTTCTCGACCAGCTCGGCGTTGTCGTCGACGCTGACCTGGCTACGTACCGCGGTGTCCTCTGGCAATGCCGCCAGTGCCGGGCCTTCGAAGTCGACCAGGAAGGCAACACTGCCGTCAGGCTGGCGAATCAGGTTGGACTGCTTCACATCACCAGTCGAACGCAGGGTCTGCTTGACCCAGGCAAGGTCCTTCGGATGCAGAGCTTCTTCGTCAATAGTCCAGTGTAGACGGTAGTTATATTCGAATGGCTGGCCGGGTTCCGGAAGTTTTTCCGGGCTCCAGAAGGCCACGATATTGTCGTTGGTTTCGTCGGCTGTCGGAATTTCCACCAGATCGACGGTGCCCTTGCCCCAATCGCCCTTGGGTTCGATCCAGGCACTTGGGCGCAGGTCGTAGCGGTCGTCGAGGTCTTCAAAGCGGCCGAAATCACGGTTGCGCTGCAGCAAGCCGAAGCCACGCGGGTTTTCGACGCTGAAGTTGCTCACGGCCAGGTGTTTCGGGTTGTTCAGCGGGCGCCAGATCCACTCGCCGTTACCAGCATGAATCGACAAGCCTTCGGAGTCGTGCAGCTCATGACGGTAGTTGAGTACCTTCGACGGCTGGTTGGTACCGAACAGGAACATACTGGTCAGCGGTGCGATACCCAAGCGGCCGACACGGTCACGCAGGAACACGCGCGACTTGACGTCGACGATGGTATCGCTGCCCGGGCGCAGGATCAGCTTGTAGGCGCCGGTGGAGCGCGGCGAATCCAGCAGTGCGTAAATCACCAGGTGCTTGTCTTCAGGCTTTGGCCGCTCAACCCAGAACTCTCTGAACCGAGGGAACTCTTCACCCGACGGCAACGCCGTGTCGATGGCCAGGCCACGGGCCGACAGACCATAGACATGGCCCTTGCCGATGACGCGGAAGTAGCTCGCGCCCAGCAGGGTCATGACCTCATCCTGCTTGTCGGCCTTGTTGATCGGGTACAACACGCGAAAACCCGCGTAGCCGAGCTGTTCAGTGGCCTTGGGGTCGAATTTCACGTCGCCGAAATCGAAGCGACTCGGGTCATACTTGATCTCGTCGACGCTATTGGCGGTGATTTCGTTGATTTTCACCGGCGTGTCGAAATGCATGCCCTGGTGGTAGAACGACAGCTTGAACGGCGTCTTGTCGCCTGCCCATTCGGCCTTGTCTTCGAGGAAGCGAATTTTCTGGTAGTCCGCGAACTTCATGTCGCGGAATTCACCAGGCAGATTACTTTTCGGTGCCTCGTACTTTTGCCCGGCAAGGTCTTTGGCCTTGGCCGCCACATCGTCAAGGTTGAACGCCCAGAGCTGGCTGGCGCTGAACATACAGATCAGCGCAGACCCCGCCAACAGGGCGCTACGCAACCGCTTGCCGGGTGTTCTTGGTGCATTACAGGGACTAACAATCACGAGCAACCCTCGCCGAAATCAGATCGAAAAACCAACGGCCAGCTACGTTTGCCGGGTTGGCGAGCATTGTTCCGACTCCGAAAGGGCGCAATGATTCCCCAAACGGTAACGGACAAGTCTCAAGTCAGGTCAAAAACGGAGCGAACGGACGTCGCTCCACATAGCGCGCGATTATCTAGTAGGCCGCGTTACAACGCATCAGGGGAACAGAAGTATTTCTGATACAAAGCGCCGTTTTTGCCTGCAAAACGGCCATTTCGGCGCTTATATTTGTAACAGAAATGTTACCGGGCCATCATTGACCAGGTGCACCTGCATATCTGCCCCAAATTCCCCACTCGCGACAGAGGGATGCAAAGACCGCGCCTGGGCCAGCAAGTAGTCGAACAATTCAATACCGAGCGCCGGTGGCGCCGCTGTCGAAAAGCTCGGGCGCAGGCCGCTGTTGGTATCGGCCGCCAGGGTGAACTGGGAAACCAGCAGCAAACCGCCGCCGACATCCTTGAGCGAACGGTTCATCTTGCCCTGCTCATCACTGAACACCCGATAGTTGAGCAATTTGTGCAACATCTTGTCGGCATGGGCCCGGGTATCCCCGGGCTCGACCGCTACCAGAACCAGCAAGCCCTGGTCCACGGCCCCGACAATTTCGCCCGCTACTTCGACTCGCGCGCCACGCACGCGCTGCAGCAGGCCCTTCATGCTTCTTCGAGCGGCAGGTCGAGCAGGCGCCGGGCCATCTGGTCGGCGGCACGCACTAGGGCATCGGTGATCCCCGGCTCCGAAGCCGCGTGACCGGCATCGCGAATCACCTTGAGTTCACTGTTGGGCCAGGCCTGGTGCAATTCCCAGGCATTGTCCAGCGGGCAGATCACGTCATAGCGGCCGTGCACGATAACCGCCGGCAGGTGGGCGATCTTCGGCATGTCGCGGATCAACTGGTCCGGCTCAAGGAAAGCGTTGTTCACGAAGTAGTGGCACTCGATGCGCGCAATGGACAGTGCCCGTTGCGGCTCGGAGAAGCGATCGACTACCAGCGGGTTAGGCCGCAACGTGGCAGTGCGCCCTTCCCAGGTCGACCAGGCCTTGGCCGCGTGCATCTGGGCAATCTGATCGTTGCCGGTCAAGCGCTTGTGGAAAGCCTTGACCAGGTCACCGCGCTCCTCAGTGGGGATCGGTGCGATGTAGTCCTGCCAGTAATCGGGGAACATACGGCTGGCGCCAGCCTGGTAGAACCATTCGATTTCCTGTGGCCGACACAGGAAAATCCCGCGCAGGATCAGGCCATGAACGCGTTCTGGATGAGTCTGGGCATAGGCCAGTGATAGGGTCGACCCCCAGGACCCACCGAACAACACCCACTTCTCGATACCCAGGTGTTTGCGAATCCGCTCCAGGTCTTCGACCAGGTGCCAGGTGGTGTTGTTTTCGAGGCTGGCATGGGGGGTTGAACGGCCGCAGCCACGCTGATCGAAGGTGATGATGCGGTACAGGTTGGGGTCAAAGTAGCAACGACTCTGGGCATCACAGCCAGCGCCCGGGCCGCCATGAATGAACACCACCGGCAAACCTTTCGGCGAGCCGCTCTCATCGACATACAGCACATGCGGCTCTTCCACGGCCAGATCGTGCCGGGCGTAAGGTTTGATCTGCGGGTACAAAGTCTGCATTACGCACTCCGTCGGGTCTTGGGTCATCCCTGTTGGGGACTTCTTTTATATTGCCGTCCGGCATCATAAACCCGAAATGCGGATTGAGCATGTTCCTGTGGCAATCCACCCTGTAGGTAGATGCGGAGCTTTTGTGGGAGCTGGCTTGCCAGCGATGAGGCCTTGGCAGGCACCATAGAATCTCCCACAGTGTGAGAGATCAACCCGGATACCGCCGCTGCCCCCAGGCGAGCAAACCATCGAGCAAGGCCTTAAGGACCTCCTGGGTCGGTGCAGCCAGGTCTTCGCGGTAGCGGAACGGCTCGAACTCTTCCATATAAGTGCTCTGGGCCAATTCCAGTTGCACGGCGTGGATGTGATTGGCGGGATCACCATAATGACGAGTGATGTGGCCGCCCTTGAAGCGCCCATTGAGCACGTGGCTGTAACCCTCGAACCCGGCACAGATGGCTTCCAGTTCGCTGGCCAGTTGTGGATCGCAGCTGGCGCCATTGAAGGTACCCAGGTTGAAATCCGGTAGCTTGCCGTCGAACAGGTGCGGTACGTGCGAGCGGATCGAATGGGCGTCCCACAGCAGCGCGTAGCCGAACTTATCGCGCAGGCGGGTCAGTTCGTCTTCGATAGTACGGTGGTAGGGTGTCCAGATCTGCTCCAGGTAGGTAGCCCGCTCTTGAGGAGAAGGTTCATGGCCTTCCTTGAACAGGGGCACGCCGTCGAACAGGGTTGCCGGGTAGAGGCCGGTAGTGGCGCCGGCGTAAAGCGGCTTGTCGTCCGAGGGGCGATTGAGGTCGACGACGAAGCGCGAGTATTCGGCGGCAACGATGCTTGCGCCCATTTGTGCTGCGAATTCGTACAGCAAAGGGATGTGCCAGTCGGTATCCGGCAGGCTTTGCGCCTCATCGATCAAGCCGGCCTTGACCCCGGGGGTCAGGCGCAGCCCGGCATGGGGCATGCTGATCAGCAGGGGCAGTCGCCCCTGGTGAAAATTCAGAACCTTATCCACGTATCACCTCCTGATTCGATACTTCAATGCCGTGGCGGATGATCCGCTTGTCCAGGTCACCGCCCAGCCAATAAGCCAGGTCCGCCGGGCGTTCGATGTCCCAGGCGACGAAGTCGGCTACCTTGCCGATTTCCAGCGAGCCGTGG
This sequence comes from uncultured Pseudomonas sp., assembly GCA_964453495.1. GTDB lineage: Bacteria > Pseudomonadota > Gammaproteobacteria > Pseudomonadales > Pseudomonadaceae > Aquipseudomonas. Next base: position 9,231 of record CAYVPI010000115.1, read on the forward strand.
GTCTGCTGCATGCCCAGGGCGGTCGCGGCATGAATCGTTACGCCGGCCAGGGCTTCTTCCGGGGTCATACGGAAGCAGGTGCAGGCCATGTTCAGCATCAGACGCAGCGACAACGCCGGCGAGGTACCGGGATTGAGGTCGCTGGCAACGGCAATTTTCACTCCGTGCTTGCGCAGGGCCTCCATGGGCGGCAGCTGGGTTTCGCGCAAGAAGTAGAACGCCCCGGGCAGCAAAACCGCGACTGTGCCGGCTGCGGCCATGGCGATGGCGTCCTCTTCAGTCATGAACTCAAGGTGGTCGGCCGACAAGGCATGATAACGCGCCGCCAGGCTCGAGCCGTGCAACGACGACAACTGCTCGGCGTGCAGTTTGACCGGCAGCCCGAGTTTTTGCGCGGCTACGAACACACGCTCGACCTGCTCCGGGCTGAATGCCAGGTACTCACAGAAGGCATCAACCGCATCGACCAGCCCCTCGGCGGCCAAGGCCGGAAGCATTTCGCTGCAGATATGATCGATGTAAGCATCGGCGCGGTCGGCATATTCCGGTGGCAGGGCGTGGGCCGCCAGGCAAGTGCTGCGTACGCTGACCGCAAGCTCGGTGCCGAGGCGACGGATGACCCGCAGGATCTTGCGCTCGCAGGCCAGGTCCAGGCCGTAGCCGGATTTGATCTCGACGCTGGTGACGCCGTCGTTGAGCAGGCTCTGCAAGCGTTTGGCAGCGCTGGCGAACAATTCATCTTCGCTTGCGGCACGGGTTGCACGCACAGTGCTGGCGATGCCACCGCCGGCTGCGGCAATCTCGGCGTAGCTGACGCCTTGCAGGCGCTGCTCGAATTCACCGCTGCGGTTACCGCCGAAAACGATGTGGGTATGGCAGTCGATCAGACCAGGTGTGACCCAGGCACCGCCCAGGTCGTTGACCTGGCCGTAATCGCCACCTGGCAGTTCGCTACGCGGGCCGATCCACGCTATGTGCGCTCCTGACGTCACGATGGCGGCATCCTCGATGATCGAGTAGTTACCTTGCGCCATGCTTGCGACGTGGCAGTGTTGCCAAAGCGTTTTCATCCGTGCCCTCCATTAGGCTATCGATGGAAAAAAACGGACAAGCCTTGCTCATGTAGGAGCGGGCTTGCCCGCGAAAAGGGGCCAACGGCCCCTCCCCGCTTACAAGCTAGGCAGCAGGTTCGCCGGCACCAGCTCATTCAGGCAACGAGAAGCCAGCAATTCACTGGCGGCATTGATATCCGGAGCAAAGAAGCGGTCTTTCTCGTAATACGGCACCTTGCTGCGCAAGGTGCCACGCGCCTGCTCGAGTTTGGCCGAAGTCTTCAAGCCTTCGCGCAAGTCCAGACCCTGACAGGCGGCAAGCCATTCCACTGCGAGAATGCCACGGGTGTTTTCGGCCATCTCCCACAGGCGCTTGCCTGCGGCTGGAGCCATGGACACATGGTCTTCCTGGTTCGCGGAGGTCGGCAGGCTGTCGACCGAATGCGGGTGCGACAGTGCCTTGTTCTCGCTGGCCAGGGCCGCGGCAGTCACCTGGGCGATCATGAAGCCGGAGTTGACGCCGCCGTTGGCTACCAGAAACGGCGGCAGTTGCGACATATGCTTGTCCATCATCAACGAGATGCGGCGCTCGCTCAGCGAGCCGATTTCAGCGATAGCCAGGGCCATGTTGTCAGCGGCCATGGCCACGGGTTCGGCGTGGAAGTTACCACCGGAGATCACATCGCCCTCGGCCGCAAACACCAACGGGTTGTCCGAGACGGCGTTGGCTTCGATCACCAGCACTTCGGCGGCCTGGCGGAACTGGGTCAGGCAGGCCCCCATGACTTGCGGCTGGCAGCGCAGGGAGTAGGGATCCTGGACCTTATCGCAGTTCTGGTGAGAGTCGGAAACTTCGCTGCGCTCGCCGAGCAGATGACGGTAGGCGGCAGCGGCATCGATCTGACCACGCTGGCCACGGGCGGCATGAATCCGCGCATCGAACGGAGAACGCGAGCCCAGTACGGCTTCAACGGTCAGGCTGCCACAGGCCAAGGCGCCAGCGAAGAGGTCCTCGCCTTCAAACAGGCCGCGCAGGGCGAATGCAGTGGACACCTGCGTACCATTGAGCAGTGCCAGGCCTTCCTTGGCCGCCAGGGTCAAGGGTTGCAGGCCGGCCACAGCCAGCGCTTCGGTAGCTTGCAGCCATTGCCCCTTGTATCGGGCCTTGCCTTCGCCCAGCAGCACCAGCGACATGTGCGCCAGCGGGGCCAGGTCGCCGGAAGCACCGACCGAACCCTTGAGCGGGATGTGTGGATACACTTGGGCGTTGATCAGGGCAATCAGCGCATCGATCACTTTACGACGAATGCCAGAGAAACCACGGCTCAGGCTGTTGACCTTGAGCACCATGATCAAGCGGCACAGCGCGTCGCTGATCGGCTCGCCGACGCCGGCGGCATGGGACAGCACCAGCGAGCGCTGCAGGTTTTCCAGGTCGGCGCTGGCAATGCGGGTGGATGCCAGCAGGCCGAACCCTGTGTTGATGCCATACGCGGTGCGATTCTCGGCAAGAATCTGCTCAACGCAAGCGACGCTGGCTTCGATCGGGGCCCAGGCGCTGGCATCGAGGGTAAGCGTTACCGGTTGCTGATAGATGTCACGCAGTTGGGCAAGGCTCAGTTGGCCAGGGATAAGGTTTAGCGCAGTCACATTCATGCTCCTTTTGAGAGTTTTGTCATAACTACCAATCGCTCCGGAGTTCTCCGTTATCCGCCGCAGCCTTCGTGGTGGAAGGTCTGCGGCTTGGCACGCTGGCTAGGGTCGAACATCAGTTTCAATGCAAATTCGGTAACACGGTTTGCAGCAGTTGCGGGTCTTTCAGGATGGCGGCGGCGCTGGCGATATCCGGCGCCAGCCAACGGTCCTGATCATAGGCCGCAACCCGCTCACGCAGCAGGCGCCAGGCAGCGTCGGTACCGGCGCCAAAACGCTGGTCCTTGAGGAATTCGAACGCCTGGGACGCCAACAGGTACTCGATGGCCAGGATCTGCGTGCAGTTTTCCAGCGCGCGGTGCAACTTGAGCGCGGCGTTGGTGCCCATGCTCAGATGGTCTTCCTGCAAGCCCGAAGTGACGAAGTTATCCACAACTGCCGGTTGCGCCAGCTGACGGTTCTCCGCGCACAGCGACGCAGCCACGTACTGCACGATCATCATCCCGGAGTTGACCCCCGGGTTGCTCACCAGAAATGCCGGCAAGCCGCTGACATGCGGGTTGATCAGGCGATCCAGGCGGCGTTCGGCAATCGAGCCGACTTCCGCCATGACAATGGCCAGCAGGTCTGCCGCCATGGCCACCGACTGACCATGAGGGTTGGCCTGGGATATCACCCGGAAGTTATCCGGCGTGCCCAGCAGCATTGGGTTATCGGTGATCGAGTTGAGCTCGGTCTCGATCTGTTTTCTCGCGTGTTCGAATTGGTCACGCGCCGCGCCATGTACCTGCGGAATCGAACGAATGCTCAAGGCATCCTGGGTACGAATGCCTTTGCTGCTGGCGATCACTTCGCTGCCATCGAGCAGGCTGCGCAGGTTATTGCCGACCAATTGCATGCCCGGGTGCGGCTTGAGCGCGATAATTTCGGCATCGAACGCATCGATCTGGCCACGCTGGGCCTCGAAGCTCATGGCACCGACCACGTCTGCCCACTGAATCAGGTGGATTGCATCGGCCAGGGCCAGGCAGCTCAGGCCAGTCATGCACGGCGTGCCGTTGACCAGGCACAAACCGTCCTTGGCGCCGAGTTTGACCGGCTGCAGGCCTGCTTCGGCCAGGGCCTGTTGTGCCGGTACGATCTGGCCGCGGTAGCTGACCTGCCCCACCCCGAGCAAGGCAATATTGATATGCGCCATATGGGTCAGGTAACCCACTGACCCCTGTGATGGCACTTGCGGAGTTATCCCGCGATTAAGCAATGCCAGCAGGGCCTCGACCACTTGCCGGTGCACGCCGGATTTGCCGTGGCTGAAGTTGATGATTGCCGCGCACATGATCGACCGGGTCTGCTCGTTGCTCAGCGGCGCACCCACGCCACAGGCATGGCTGAGCAAGGTGTTGCGCGACAGTTGGCTCAACTGCTCGTCCTGCAGCGAGACATTGCACAAGGCACCCAGCCCTGTGTTGACGCCATAGGCGCGTTCGCCCGAAGCGACGATGCGCTGCACGATAGCCTGGGCGTTGTCGATCCGCGCCCAGGTCTTTGCCGCCAGTTCCAGCTGTGCCCCATGCCGAGCCACTGCCACCACGTCCTGCCAGCGCATTGGCGCATCGGCGATAACGACTTTTTCTGCGAACGACATATCAACGCTTTCCTTAAATAGACGCGACGCGGCGCTGAACGAAACGGTCAACGTATTCGTCGGCCGGCTGGTGCAGGATTTCTTTTGGCGTGCCGACCTGGATCAGGCGGCCATCCTTGAGAATGGCGATGCGGTTGCCGATACGTACCGCTTCATCGAGGTCATGAGTGATGAAGACGATGGTCTTGTGCAAGGTCTTTTGCAGCTCCAGCAACTGGTCTTGCATCTCGGCACGGATCAGCGGGTCGAGTGCACTGAAGGCCTCGTCCATCAGGATGACATCGGTGTCGGCCGCCAGGGCACGGGCCAGGCCGACGCGTTGGCGCATACCGCCGGACAACTGATGCGGGTAGGACTTTTCATACCCCTTCAAGCCCACGGTGTTGATCCAGTGCAGGGCGCGCTCAGTGCACGTTGCCTTGGTTTCGCCCCGGACTTTCAGGCCGTAGGCAACGTTGTCCAGCACGGTGCGGTGCGGCAGCAGGCCGAAGCTCTGGAACACCATGCTGATCTTGTGCCGGCGAAACTCACGCAGGGCATCCCTGTCGTATTGCAGGATGTCTTCGCCATCCACCAGGATCGCGCCGCTGGTGGGGTCGATCAGCCGGTTGAAGTGACGCACCAGGGTCGACTTGCCCGAACCGGACAGGCCCATGATCACGAAGATCTCGCCGCTGCCAATGGACAGCGAGAGATCGTTGACGCCGACCACGCAGCCTGTCTCTGCCAGCACCTGCTCCTTGCTTTTCTTCTGGCGGATCAGGTTCAGCGCCTCGTCGGAGCGAGCGCCGAAAATCTTGAAGACGTTTTTGACTTCGATCTTGTTCATCTTCGCAGTGCTCATTTGCTCACCTCATGCCGTGGCCGACCATAGGCTTGAGTAATCCGGTCGATCACGACCGCCAGAATCACAATGGCCAGGCCTGCTTCAAGGCCGCGCCCCACGTTCAGTGTCTGAATGCCGACCAGCACATCTTCACCCAGGCCACGAGCGCCGATCATCGAGGCGATAACCACCATCGACAGGGCCATCATAGTGGTCTGGTTGATACCGGCCATGATGCTCGGCAGGGCCAGCGGCAGTTGCACGCCGAACAGCTGCTGCCAGCGGTTGGCACCAAAGGCGTTGATTGCCTCCATCACTTCGCCATCGACCTGGCGGATGCCCAGGTCGGTCAAGCGGATCAGTGGTGGTGCAGCGTAGATGACGGTGGCGAAGATAGCCGGCACCTTGCCCAGGCCGAACAGCATCAGCACCGGGATCAGGTATACGAAGCTGGGCATGGTTTGCATGATGTCGAGCAAGGGCATCAAAAATGCCCGCAGGCGGTTGCTGCGTGCCGAGAGAATGCCCAGGGGGATGCCGACCAATACCGATATCAGCGTTGCCACCAACATCAACGCCAGGGTCTGCATCAGTTTGTCCCATAACCCCACGGCTCCCACCAGGAACAGCAGGCCAACGATAACCACGGTCGGCAGCAGGCGCCGGGTGGCATGCCAGGCAATGCCGGCAACGATGGCCAGCATCAGCCACCAAGGCGTTGCACGCAGCAGGCCTTCGAGATTGACGATGGCCCACAGCAGGGTATCGGAGATCTGCCGGAACACATCGCCGTAGTTGGTCACCAGCGCATCGACCCAGCCATTGACCCAGTCAGCGATGGAGAACGTGAAGTTTTCAGGGAACATAGGAAACTCTCGATCAAGTGTATGTGGCGGCTGACCCAGTGCCCGCACGGCTCTCGCCGCACGGGCCGCTGATTCAGAGTGCCGCGTCTACTTTCTTGGCTGCGTCTTCGCTGACCCAGGCATGCCAGACTTCAGGGTGCTCCTTGAGGAACATCTTGGCCAGCTTGGGCGATTCGATACGTTCCTTGGTCATGCGCGCCAGGTTCTGGTTGAGCAGGTCGATCGGCAGGTTGACCTTCTCCAGCACGGCAACCAGCTCCGGTGCCTCGTCATGGAAGGTCTTGGACAGGCCGACCTTGATGGTCACGCTCTTGTCCACGCCGGGTTTCTCATCGAGCTTGACCAGGTCAACCTGGCCCATCAACGGGGTTGGCGACCAGTAGTAGAACAGGATCGGCTCGCCACGCTTGTAACTCGACAACACGGCGGCATCCAGAGCCGGGCCGGTACCAGGACGGAAGTTGGTGTAGCTTTTTTCCAAGCCGTAGCTCTTGAGCATCTCGCTGTTGTCCAGCTCGCAGGTCCAGCCGGCCGGGCAATTGTAGAAGCGGCCTTTGTCCGGCTCTTCCTGGTCGCGGAACACCTGTGCGTACTGGCCCAGGTCGGCGATTGCCTTGAGGTTCGGCGCCTTGGCTTCCAGTTTACGCTTGGCATCGCCTTCGATCACATAACGCGGCACATACCAGCCTTCGACTGCTCCGACCACAGGCGCGCCGACACCGACCACCTTGCCGGCGGCTTCGGCCTTATTCCAGACCTCGCTGCGCCCCACCCACTCTTCGGCGAACACCTGGATATCGTTGGAGCTCAGGGCGTTTTCCATGGTGATGGAGTTGCCCGGCAGACTGTCGGTCTTGCAGTCGTAACCCTTTTCCAGCACGAACTGCATCACGTCGGTGAGCAGCATGCCGCTCTCCCAATTCAAACCGGCAAACTTCACTGGCTTGCCAGATTCGCACCAGCCTGCTGCCTGGCTGACACCTGTGGCCGCCAATAGCCCGAGAGCAAGCGCCGTGGTCAGCAAGGTCTTTGTCATTTTCATTGTATGACGCTCCTAAACATGGAAATTGATTACGGCAGTCGAGAGGCATCCGGGCCAGGAAAATTCAAGGTCGCCACCCCGGTAGCGACCTGTATTGGCGCAGGTTTACCGCTTGATCATCGGCAGGTTCAGGCCCTGCTCCTTGGCGCAATCAATCGCAATCTGGTAGCCGGCATCGGCGTGACGCATGACGCCGGTGGCCGGGTCGTTGTGCAGTACACGCGCAATACGCTCGGCCGCTTCATCGGTACCGTCGCAGACGATGACCATGCCCGAGTGCT
>CAYVPI010000116.1:0-16476 GCA_964453495.1 uncultured Pseudomonas sp.
GGCAACGCCATGGACTACGACGGCTGGTCAAAACTGCCAGGCCTGGAAGACTGGAGCTACCTGGATTGCCTGCCGTATTTCCGCAAGGCGGAAACCCGCGACATCGGCCCCAACGACTACCACGGTGGTGAAGGCCCAGTCAGCGTGACCACGCCCAAGGCCGGTAACAACCCGTTGTTCCACGCCATGGTCGAAGCTGGTGTACAGGCCGGTTACCCACGTACCGAAGACCTCAATGGCTACCAGCAGGAAGGTTTCGGCCCTATGGACCGTACCGTGACGCCTAAAGGTCGCCGCTCCAGTACCGCCCGCGGATATCTGGACAAGGCCAAGCAGCGCGAAACCCTGACCATCGTCACCCACGCCCTGACCGATCGCGTGCTGTTCGACGGCAAGCGCGCCGTCGGCGTGACCTACCTGGTCGGCCCAAGCGAAGAGCGCGTCGAAGCCCGCGCCCGCAAGGAAGTCCTCGTCTGCAGCGGCGCAATCGCCTCGCCGCAGCTGCTGCAACGCTCCGGCGTCGGCCCGGCCAATCTGCTCAAGGAACTCGACATCCCGGTGGTTCACGACCTGCCTGGTGTTGGCGAAAACCTGCAGGACCACTTGGAGCTGTACCTGCAGTACGCCTGCACCCAGCCGGTGTCGCTGTACCCTTCGCTGCTGTTGCGCAACCAGCCGGCCATTGGTGCCGAGTGGCTGTTCCTCGGCAAGGGCATCGGTGCCAGCAACCAGTTCGAAGCCGGTGGTTTCATTCGTACTCGCCCAGAATTCGAATGGCCGAACATCCAGTACCACTTCCTGCCGGTGGCGATTAACTACAACGGCAGCAACGGCGTGCAAGAGCACGGTTTCCAGGCTCACATGGGCTCCATGCGCTCGCCGAGCCGTGGCCGTATCCGCGTGAAGTCCAAGGACCCACGCCAGCACCCGAGCATCCTGTTCAACTACATGGCCACCGAACAGGACTGGCAAGAATTTCGCGACGGCATCCGCCTGACCCGCGAAATCATGGCACAGCCTGCACTGGACGCTTACCGTGGCCGCGAGATCAGCCCGGGTATCGAAGTGCAGACCGACGAGCAACTGGACACGTTCATCCGCGAGCACGCCGAAACCGCATTCCACCCGTCCTGCTCGTGCAAGATGGGCACCGACGACATGGCCGTGGTCGACAACCAGGGCCGTGTGCATGGCATGCAGGGCCTGCGTGTGGTCGACGCATCGATCATGCCGCTGATCCCGACCGGCAACCTCAACGCGCCAACGATCATGATGGCCGAGAAAATCGCCGACAAGATCCGTGGCCGCCAGCCACTGCCACGCAGCACTGCCAAGTACTACGTCGCCAATGGCGCGCCGGTCAAAGGCAAGCCGATGCGGGATGTGAAACAAGTTTCACAGTAAATACCCATCTCGGGCATGCCCATTCCCCCTGTGGGAGCGGGCTTGCCCGCGATAATCAGCCCTATCGCGCCGCCGGCATCGCTGGCAAGCCAGCGCCCACAGAAGTACCACCACCGCTTGCCCCCTCCCCCCAGCAAAGCCTAAGCTAGACCTTCCCCGCCCTCCCCATCCGACACACTGGCGCTAGCTGGCTTTGAGGCAATCTCATGTTTGATGTCGTTTCTTCGAGCAAATGGCCCACCGGCTACCTGATCAACCCCAATGCCGAGCCCCTGGATCCCAAGTGGCTGAAGGAGTTCAGCAAGATCCCCGCCGCCGCGGTCAGCGACTGCCTGGGCCGCAACGTCGGTGGCCTGGGCCTCAAGCCCTTCCACGGCTGCACACCGATGCTCGGCAGCGCCCTGACCGTTCGCGTACGTCCCGGCGACAACCTGATGATCCTCAAGGCCATGCAAATGGCACGGCCTGGTGATGTGCTGGTGATCGACGGCAGTGGCGACCTGACCCGCGCCGTGTTCGGCGGAATCATGCGCGCCATGGCACTCAAGGCCGGGATTGTCGGCGTGGTGATCAACGGTGCCCTGCGCGACCTCGATGAGTGGCGCACGGGCGAACTGCCCGCCTATGCCCTCGACGGCGTGCACCGCGGGCCGAGTACCGATGGTGGCGGCGAGATCAACGTGCCGATTTCCTGTGCTGGCATGCTGGTGATGCCGGGCGACCTGATGATCGGTGACGGTGACGGCGTTGTTTCTGCCGCCCGCTCTGAATTGCCTGAGCTGCTTGTGCGTTGCCATGACCTGCTGGCGCGGGAGAAGGCGACGCTGGAAGGCATCAAGGCCGGGACGCTGGATCCGGATCGGTTTGATGCGATTTTGCGCGCCAAAGGGTGTCCGATTTAGGTTTTGCTCTTGCGGACCCTATCGCGGGCAAGCCCGCTCCTACAGGATCACCGAAATCTCTGTAGGAGCGGGCTTGCCCGCGATTGAAGTCACCACCGATCACACGAAGGCCCCCATGTTCGACATCACCCTCCTGCTCAAGCAACGCTTCGCCGCCCTGCGCACCCGCGCCGAGTTCTTTTCCCTGCGCCACGTGCGCCAGTCCAGCCAGCACCTGTCGGTGCGCAAGAACGTTGCCGAGCCGCCCAGCCTGAGCCGTGACGAAGGGGTGATGTTGACCGTGCGGCTCAAGGGCGTCGAAGCCTATGCCGCCACCGCCGACCTCTCCCAGCAAGGCCTGCAACTGGCCTTGCAGCAAGCCGAGGAACTGGCCGAACGCATCAGCGCCCATGCCCTGCTCGACTTGCGCAACCAGCCTGTCGCACAGGCGCAAGCCGATTACTGCTCGCCAGACCTGCAGCAACCCTTCCCATCACTGGGCGACTGCTACGAGTTGCTAGGCCGCGAGTCCGCCGCCGTCCCCAAGGACGAGCGCCTGGTGAATTGGCAAGTCAGCCTCAGTGTCAGTACCGTCGAGCAGATTTACCTGAACAGCGCCGGGGCCGAAATCCGCCAGGCCCAGCGTTTCGTGTTCCCAGGCCTGGGCGTGACTGCCTACGACGGCCAGGACAGCCAGACCCGCAGCCTGGGCCGGGAAAACTTCGGCCAACAGGGCGGTGCCGACATCATCAGGCGCTGCGGCTTGATCGGTGCCGGTGCGACAGTTGCCGACCAGGCCCTGCAGTTGCTCCTGGCCCCCAATACACCCCAGGGCCGCCGCGACATCCTGTTGATGCCGGACCAGATGATGCTGCAGATCCACGAGTCCATCGGCCACCCACTGGAGCTGGACCGAATCCTGGGCGATGAACGCAATTACGCCGGCACCAGCTTCGTCAAAACCAGTGACTTCGGCACACTGCAGTACGGTTCCAGACTGCTCAACGTGACCTTCGACCCGGACATTCCCGAACAGCTGGCCAGCTACTCCCACGATGACGACGGCACTGCCGCGCACAAGCAGTTCCTGATTCGCGAAGGCCTGCTGGTTCGCCCCCTCGGCGGCGCCCTTTCGCAGTTCCGCTCAGGGATGGACGGGGTTGCCAACAGCCGCGCATGCAGCTGGAATCGCGCGCCCATCGACCGAATGGCCAACCTCAATATCGAGCCAGGCGACCAGCCCCTGGAGCAATTGATCGCCGGTATCGAGCACGGCGTGCTGATGTCGACCAACCGTTCCTGGTCCATCGACGACGCTCGCAATAAATTCCAGTTCGGCTGCCAATGGGGCCAACTGATCGAGAATGGAGAGCTCAAGGGCGTGGTCAAGAATCCGAACTATCGCGGCATTTCCGCGCACTTCTGGCGCAACCTCAGTGCCGTGGGTGACGCCAGCACGTTCCAGGTTCTGGGCACGCCCAACTGCGGCAAGGGCGAGCCTAACCAGGTGGTACGCGTCGGCCATGCCTCGCCGGCGTGCGTGTTCAGCCAGATCGACGTATTCGGAGGGGACGCCTGATGCCTGCAACCCTCAATAGCGTTGACTCCTTCCAGGCGCTGGTCGACTGGCTACGCAATGCTGTCCTCGCTCCCGAACAGTTCACCCTGGCCTATAACGCCGAAAGCTCGCAGTTCATCCGTTTCAACCACGCCAAGGTGCGCCAGGCCGGGCAAGTGCAGCAAGCCGTCGCCACCCTCAAGCTGATCCATGAAGGCCGGCAGGCTGATTTGCAGTTGACCCTGAGCGGCGACTACAACCTGGACTGCCAACGCCTGGCCGAAAGCCTGCAACAGCTGCGCAAAATATTGCCGCTGGTGGCGCCGGACCCTTACTTGCAGTTGAACGCTGATGCATGGCAAAGCCAAGTAGTGCAAGCAGACCCACTGCCGGACAGCACTCAGGTTCTGAAGCAGATCCGCCAGGGTGCGCAGGGTTTCGACCTGGTCGGCATCTACGCTGCAGGCCCGATCAGCCGGGGTTTCGCCAGCTCGTTTGGTGCCTTTGGCTGGCACCAGGCCAACAGCTTCAACCTCGACTGGAGCCTGTTCCACGCCAACGGCGAAGCGGTCAAGGCCAACTATGCCGGACAGCTCTGGAATGACCTCGATTTTGCTCGGCGCCTGAGCTCGGCCACCGGACAATTGGAGTATCTTGGCCGACCGCTGAAAACCCTGGCGCCCGGTCAATACCGCGCCTACCTGGCTCCGGCGGCGCTGGATGAAGTTATCGGCATGCTCTGCTGGGGCGGATTTTCCGCCCAGTCCATCGCCAGCAAGGACAGCCCCTTGCAGCGCCTGTACGCCAGCGATGCCCGCCTCAGCCCATTGGTGAGCATGGCCGAACAGGTCAGCGGTTCGCTCAGCCCGGCGTTTTCCGGTGAGGGCTACCCGCGCGCCGACCTGTCACTGATCCGAGCCGGCCAAGCCCACGAACAATTGATCAACTCCCGCAGCGCGGCAGAGTATGGCCTGAGCGGCAATGGTGCCGACGCCGGTGAGTCCCCGACTGCGCTGAGCATGGCCGCTGGCAACCTGCCCCTGGCCGACGTGCTGAAACAGCTCGGCACGGGGTTGTACATCAGCAACCTGTGGTACCTCAATTACTCCGATCAACCGGCGGCGCGCATGACCGGCCTGACGCGGTTTGCGACCTTTTGGGTGGAGAACGGCCAGATCCAGGCGCCGGTGAGCACCATGCGCTTTGATGACAGCGTCTACAGTTTGTTGGGAACTCATCTAGAGGCGTTGACCTGCGAGCGCGAATTGATTCTATCGACAGGTACGTACAGTGAGCGGCAGACATCGTCGACGCATTTGCCGGGGGCATTGATCAGCAAGCTGACTCTAACCTTGTAGCAGCTGCCGTTAGGCTGCGTCTGCCCGCAAAGCGGGCACATGATTTGGAATCGCATGAAAGCCCTGCGGGCTTTGGACGCAGCCTGACGGCACCTGCTACGAGATCGCGTAAAGATCATTGGACTTCATTGCCAGAGAGGGATCTCATGCCCGAACGCCTACCCCTCGACACCACCACAGCACGCTGGATTCCCTGGGTTGTGGCGATTGCCTTTTTCATGCAGTCGCTCGACGGCACCATTCTCAACACCGCCCTGCCCGCCATGGCTCGGGATTTGGCCGAAGACCCGCTGCGCATGCAGTCGGTGATCATCGCCTACATGCTCACCGTGGCCATCCTGATCCCGGCCTCGGGCTGGATTGCCGACCGCTTCGGCACCAAGCGCATCTTTTTCGGCGCCATTTTGCTGTTCAGCCTCGGCTCGCTGCTGTGCGCCTTGTCCAACAACCTGAGCATGCTGGTGGGCGCCCGGGTGATCCAGGGCCTGGGCGGTGCATTGATGCTGCCGGTGGGGCGGTTGGTGGTACTGCGCGCCTACCCACGCTCGGAGTTGGTGCGCATCATGGGCTTCATCACCATTCCCGGACTGCTCGGCCCCTTGCTGGGCCCGACCATGGGCGGCTGGCTGGTGGAGTACTTGAGCTGGCACTGGATCTTTTTGCTCAACCTGCCAGTGGGCGTGGTTGGCTGCTATGCGGTGTGGCGGTTCATTCCGGATTTGCGCGGCAGCGAGCGGACGGCCTTCGACGGCCTGGGCTTCGTACTGTTTGGCGCGGCGATGGTGCTGATCACCATTGCCATGGAGGGGCTGGGCGAGCTGCACTTACCCCACCTGCGAGTCATGATCCTGCTGTTCGCCGGCATGGCGTGCCTGGCCGCGTACTGGTTGCGCGCCGGCCATATCGACAACCCTTTGTTCTCGCCCACGCTGTTTCGCACGCGCAGTTTCGCCGTGGGCATCCTGGGCAATGTGTTCGCTCGCCTTGGCAGTGGTGCGCTGCCGTTCCTGGTGCCCCTGCTGCTGCAGATCGCATTGGGCTACACACCGTCCCAGGCGGGCATGAGCATGATCCCGCTGGCTGCAGCCGCCATGGTCGCCAAGTCGGTGGCGCGGCCGCTGATCGAACGCTTCGGCTATCGCATCGTGCTGACCACCAACACCCTGCTACTGGGCCTATTGCTGGCAAGCCTGGGCCTGGTCGACCAGGACACACCCTATGCCTTGCTGTTGTTCCAGCTCGCCGTACTGGGCGCGGTCAACTCGTTGCAGTTCACGGCGATGAACACGGTCACCCTGATCGACCTCGACGACGCCAGCGCCAGCAGCGGCAACAGCTTGCTATCGGTCGTCGCGCAAATCGCCCTGAGCCTTGGCGTGGCTTGCGCCGGCGCCCTGCTCGGAGGTTTTACCTCGGCTGGCGCAAGTGAGGGTGTGAGCACCACACTGGAAGCCTTCCAACTGACGTTCCTGACTGTTGGGGTGATGTCGATGCTGGCCTCGGCAATCTTCCTGCAACTGTCCAAGACAGACGGAAGGCGTGTTGTCCGTCCGGAACAGGAGATGGAGTCTTAGGGCTAAAGGCCATGAGGCTGGTACACTGCGCGACATTTTGTTTTGCAGGCCAGTCTCGTGACCACCATTGCCACCGCTTTTAACACTCTGCCGCTGTCCGCCGCCATGCTGGCTAACCTCGACTCCCTCGGTTATGCCCAGATGACGCCGATCCAGGCGCAGAGCTTGCCGGTGATCCTCAAGGGCATGGACCTGATCGCCCAGGCCAAGACCGGCAGCGGCAAGACTGCCGCCTTCGGTATCGGCCTGCTGAACCCGATCAACCCGCGCTTTTTCGGCTGCCAGGCCCTGGTGCTGTGCCCGACCCGCGAGCTGGCCGACCAGGTGGCCAAGGAAATTCGCCGCCTGGCCCGCGCCGAAGACAATATCAAGGTCCTGACCCTGTGCGGCGGTGTGTCCCTCGGCCCGCAAATCGGCTCGCTGGAGCACGGTGCACACATCATCGTCGGAACGCCAGGACGCATCCAGCAGCACCTGCGCAAAGGCTCTCTGGTGCTTGACGGCCTCAATACGCTGATCCTCGATGAAGCCGACCGTATGCTCGACATGGGCTTCTACGACGCCATCGCCGACATCATCGAGCAGACCCCGGAACGTCGCCAGACCCTGCTGTTCTCCGCCACGTACCCGGTGGGCATCAAGCAGCTGTCGTCGAAGTTCATGCGCAACCCGCAGCAGGTCAAGGCCGAAGCACTGCATGACGATACCCAGATCGAACAGCGTTTCTACGAGATCGATCCTGAGCAACGGATGGACGCGGTGGTGAAAACCCTCGCCCACTTCCGCCCGCAATCGTGCGTGGCCTTCTGCTTCACCAAGCAGCAATGCCAGGAAGTGGTCGACCATCTGGTCGCCAAGGGCATCAGCGCCGTCGCCCTGCACGGTGACCTGGAACAGCGTGACCGTGACCAGGTCCTGGCCATGTTCGCCAACCGCAGTACTTCGGTACTGGTAGCCACCGATGTGGCTGCCCGTGGCCTGGATATCGATGCGCTGGACATGGTCATCAACGTGGAACTGGCGCGTGACTCGGAAATCCACGTACACCGCGTAGGCCGTACCGGCCGCGCCGGCGAGAAGGGCCTGGCGGTCAGCCTGGTGGCGCCGTCCGAAGGCCATCGCGCCCAGGCCATCGAAGACCTGCAGAAGTCTGCGCTGAAGTGGGAACAACTCGACTCGCTGACTTCCCAGGGCGGTGCACCGCTGCTGCCACCCATGAGCACCCTGTGCATTGGTGCCGGGCGCAAGGACAAGGTTCGCCCGGGCGACATCCTCGGCGCCTTGACCGGCGAAGCCGGCATCCCTGGCGCACAGGTCGGCAAGATCGCGATTTTTGATTTCCAGGCCTATGTTGCCGTCGAACGCGGGATTGCCAAGCAGGCGCTGCAGCGTCTGAACAGCGGCAAGATCAAAGGCCGGTCGTTGCGGGTGCGGATTCTCTGATTCGCATTTGATACAGAATTTGCTGACCACCTCATCGCGGGCAAGCCCGCTCCCACAAAGTCACCCAAAAACTGTAGGAGCGGGCGTGCCCGCGATGAGGCCCTGACGGGCATCACGAGGAAATTGCTTTGCGCTCTACCGACGTAATCATCATTGGCGCTGGCGCCGCTGGCTTGATGTGCGCCCTGACTGCCGCCGGCCGTGGCCGTCAGGTGTTGCTGCTGGACCATGCCAACAAGCCCGGCAAGAAAATCCTGATGTCCGGTGGCGGCCGCTGCAATTTCACCAACATGTACACAGAACCGAGCAATTTCCTCTCGCAGAACCCGCATTTCTGCAAATCAGCCCTGGCCCGTTACACCCAGTGGGACTTCATCGAACTGGTAAGCAAGCACGGCGTGCCATACCACGAGAAGAAGCTCGGCCAACTGTTCTGCGATAACAAATCCAGCGACATTCTCGGCCTGCTGCTGGCCGAGTGCGAACAGGTCCAGGTCGACCTGCGCATGGATACCTCGGTGACCCATATCGAGAAACTCGAAGCCGGTTACCTGTTGCAGACCAGCATGGGCCAGGTGCAATGCGCTTCGTTGGTGATCGCAACCGGCGGCTTGTCGATCCCGACCCTGGGCGCGACCGGCTTCGGCTACCAGATCGCCCGGCAGTTCGGCCACAGCGTGCTGCCGACCCGCGCCGGGCTGGTGCCTTTCACCATCACCGACCAGTTGAAAGAGCTGTGCACCGAACTCTCGGGCACCTCGGTCGACACCTTGGTCAGCTGCAACGGCACGAGTTTTCGCGAGAACATTCTGTTCACCCACCGCGGCTTGAGCGGACCGGCGATTTTGCAGATTTCCTCGTTCTGGGAACCGGGCGACAGCGTCGAAATCAACCTGCTACCCGACCATGACGCCTTGAGCTGGCTGCAGCAGCAACAGGCCGAACGGCCCAATAGCGAGCTGAAAACCCTGCTCGGCGAAATCTTCACCAAGAAGATGGCCAACCTGTTGGCCGAACAATGGTTCGTGTCCAAGCCGATGAAGCAGTACACTCCCGCCGAACTCAACGAGGTCGCCGGCAAACTGGGGAGTTGGCAGGTAGTACCAGCCGGCACCGAAGGCTATCGCACGGCAGAAGTCACCCTGGGTGGAGTCGATACCCGCGAAGTCTCGTCCAAGACCATGGAATCGCTGAAATGCCCAGGTCTGTACTTCATCGGTGAAGTGCTGGATGTCAGTGGCCATTTGGGTGGCTTCAACTTCCAGTGGGCCTGGGCTTCGGCTTACGCGGCGGCGCAATACGTCTGAATCAAAGCTTTCGGCGCATCACGGAACAAATTTTGCTTTTGGCATTGGTGAACGGCGGTATTGCACCGCCGACCATACTGGCTCAATTTAGATAATCGCCCAGCAGGCCTGCCCTCCTTCATGTCATCGACTTCGTTTCGCCAATCCCTGCGGCGCCTGTGGGCGCTGGACAAATTCAGCTATAGCGTACGGGTATTCATCGCCCTGACCGGCAGCATGGCGCTGTGCTGGTTCCAGGATGAAATGGCCCTGCTGATCCCGCTGTTCCTCGGCATTATCGCCAGCGCCCTGGCCGAAACGGATGACAGCTGGCAAGGCCGGCTCAATGCGTTGGCGGTAACGCTGGTATGTTTCAGTGTCGCGGCGCTTTCAGTCGAGTTGCTGTTCCCCTATCCCCTGGTGTTCGCCTGCGCCCTGGCGCTGGCCAGCTTCGGCCTGACCATGCTCGGCGCGCTTGGTGAGCGCTACGGCGCCATCGCCTCGGCGACGTTGATCCTGTCGGTCTACACCATGATCGGAGTAGACCAGCGCGGCGGTGAAGTCAGCGATTTCTGGCATGAACCCATCCTGCTGGTGGCCGGTGCAGCCTGGTACGGCCTGCTGTCGGTGCTGTGGCAGTTGTTGTTTTCCAACCAGCCGGTACAACAGAGCCTGGCCACCCTGTACCGCGAGCTGGGCTATTACCTCAAGCTCAAGGCCAAGCTGTTGGAGCCGATCCGCCAGCTCGACGTCGAGGCCCGGCGCCTGGAACTGGCCCAGCAGAACGGTCGCGTGGTCGCTGCACTCAATGCCACCAAGGAAATCATCCTGCACCGGGTCGGCGATGGCCGGCCGGGCTCGAAAGTCAGCCGCTACCTGAAGCTGTACTTCCTCGCTCAGGACATCCACGAGCGCGCCAGTTCTTCCCATTACCCCTATAACGCACTGGCCGAAGCCTTTTTCCACAGCGATGTGTTGTTCCGTTGCCAGCGCCTGCTGCGCCAGCAAGGCGCGGCTTGCCGACGGCTGTCGGAGTCGATCCAGCTACGCCAACCTTTCACGTACGACGCCAACTTCGCCGAGGCGCTGAACGATCTGGACGCCTCGCTGGAATACCTGCGTAGCCAGAACAATCCGGCCTGGCGGGGCCTGCTCAGGTCATTGCGCGCCCTGGCGGCCAACCTGGCCACCCTCGACCACCTGCTCAGTGACGCCAGCAACCCCGACGCCCTCGCCGACGCTAGCGACAGCAGCCTGCTCGACCGCTCGCCGCGCAACCTGGCCGATGTCTGGAGCCGCCTGCGCCAGCACCTGACACCCACTTCGCTGCTGTTCCGCCATGCCTTGCGCCTGCCCTTGGCACTGTCGATCGGCTACGGCATGGTGCACCTGATCCATCCCAGCCAGGGCTACTGGATCATGCTCACCACGCTGTTCGTCTGCCAGCCCAACTATGGCGCGACGCGGCGCAAACTGGTGCAGCGGATCATCGGCACGGCCATCGGCCTGACCGTGGGCTGGGCCTTGTTCGACCTGTTTCCCAGCGCGATCATCCAATCGCTGTTCGCCGTCGCCGCCGGGGTGGTGTTCTTCATCTATCGAACCACCCGCTACACCTTGGCCACCGCCGCGATCACCCTGATGGTATTGTTTTGCTTCAATCAGGTTGGCGACGGCTATGGCCTTTTCCTGCCGCGCCTGTTCGATACCCTGATCGGCAGCCTGATCGCGGGCCTGGCAGTATTGTTGTTCCTGCCCGACTGGCAGGGCCGCAGCCTGAACAAAGTGCTGGCCACGACCCTGAGCTGCAACAGCATCTACCTGCGCCAGATCATGCAGCAGTATGCACACGGCAAGCGCGACGACCTGGCTTACCGGTTGGCCAGGCGCAATGCTCACAACGCTGATGCCGCGCTCTCCACCACCCTGGCCAATATGCTGATGGAACCCGGGCATTTCCGGAAGGAAGCGGATATGGGCTTTCGTTTTCTGGTGCTCTCGCACACGCTGCTCAGCTACCTCTCGGGCCTGGGGGCACACCGTGATACCCCTTTGCCTGCCCCGGTGCGTGAGCAATTGATCGACGGTGCCGGCCAAAGCCTGGCTTGCAGCATCGATGAGATCGCCAATGGCTTGTCGAGCAAATTGCCAGTGGCCATTCACAGCGACGATGAAGAAGCCCTGGCCAATGCCCTGGAACAGATGCCCGACGAGGTCGATGAAGGCCAGCGCCTGGTGCAGACCCAGTTGGCGCTGATCTGCCGGCAGCTCGGCCCCTTGCGGACCCTGGCCGCACACTTGATCAAGGATGTGCCGGCCTGATCACATGCCATGGGCCTTGAACAGGCGATCATAAGTACCGTCGACTTTCATCGCGGCGATGGCTTTGTCGAAGCCGGCGACGATCTGTTCGTGCTGAGGGTTCTTCAGGCTGACCAGGATGTGCAGGTTGTTTTCGCTCACGGGCTTGGGCAGGAACTCCAGTTTGTTACGCAGGAGCGGTCTCTCCCGGGCCAGGTAATAGCGGGCAACGAACTCATCTTCCAGGGTCAGCTTTACCCTGCCGGCCGCCAGCATCCTGGCAGCCATGGAAAAACTGTGCACCGGCACTTTCAGCAAAAATGCATCGTTGTCGAATTGGGCAGAGTAGGCATAGCCGCGAACCACTGCGACGGGAAAGGGGTAGAGGTCGGCCAGCGAGCTGTAGGCAAAGGGGTCGTCCTTACGCTTGAGCAGGCGAATCCGGTTCAGCAGGTAGCCGGCGGAGAACTGGCCAAACTGCGAACGCTCTTCGTTGTACCAGGCATTGACCAGTACGTCATAGCGACCTTCGCCAACACCCAATAAAGCCCGTGCCCAGGGTACCTGCTCGAATTCGCTGGCATAGCCGGCACGCGCCAGTGCGGTGGTGACGATATCGGTCGCCAATCCACCGTTGACCATGGTGGCATCGGTAAAGGGCGGCCAGGCATCGGCCACCAGGCGCAATCGATCGGCCGTGGCTGTTTCCATCACCAGCAACATGCCAAGCAAACCCATGGCTCGAAGCAACTGCAGCATGCTCAGGATCCTGTAGCCGGCCCGCTGCCCGGCGTTGTCTCATTGGAGCGTTGGTACTATCGTGCGATTGAAGATTACACAAAGAAAAGCCATTGGGGCAGAGGAATGATGGCAAATTGACGCCATTTTTCGACAGGATTTTCTCTAACTGACCGGTAGCCCGTCTAGCACGGGCTTGACAAGATTTTTCCGGATAAGCGGTGAGAAAAGGATTCAATTGATTTCAACGACGCGATGTACCCCAATCTCGTCATATCATCGACGTCATCCCTAGAGCACTTCAGGAACATCCTATGTCCATCGAATGGATCTGCAAGCATCACGAGGACCTCGGCAAGGAACAGCTGTACGCCATTCTTAAACTGCGCACGCAAGTGTTCGTGGTCGAGCAGAATTGCCCCTATCAAGACGTCGATGGCCAGGATCTGGAGGCTGACACCTGCCACCTCATGGGTTGGCAGGATGGCGAGCTGGTCGCCTATTTGCGCCTGCTGGACCCTGAAACCCAAGGGGGTGACGTGGTGATTGGCCGCGTGGTGGTCGCCCCGACTGCCCGTGGGCAAGGGCTTGGCCACGGACTCATGGAACAGGCCCTGAAGCAGGCCGAGAAGCGCTGGCCAGGGCTGCCGGTCTATCTGTCAGCCCAGGCTCACTTGCAAGAGTATTACGCGACCTACGGCTTCGTAGTGGCCGGTGAGGTCTTTCTGGAAGATGACATCCCGCACATAGGCATGCGCCGTAACGGCAACCCTCAAGGGTAACCGAGCACCTGCTTGATCTGCTCCAGGTGCTGGGCGATCCAGCGCTTGTCGATGGCGCCCCAATCACGGATCCGGTAGTTCCCGGCATGATTGCGGGCGCCGTCCTGCTGTTCGAATTCGCACAGGATGTCCAGGTCGGCCATGGCGGCAATGGTGTCCTGCGCCGTACGCCTGGGCATGCCGGTAACCGCCATCAGGGCCGGGACACTGGCAGCGACCTCGCTGTCGATCAGCCAGGCCACATACAGCCGGCGGTAGAAGCTGGTCTTGGTCTTGCTCACTTCCATCGAAAAATCCTTGTCGGTCATGGCGCTGAAGCTGCGACGCTGGGCAAGTCGCGGTAGGTGAGGTAGATGCGCAAGTCAAACTCCAGCTGGTGATAGCCTGGCTGCATGTATTCACAAAGCTGATAAAACGCCTTGTTGTGATCCGATTCTTTCAAATGGGCCAATTCATGGACCACGATCATTCGCAAAAACTGCGGCGCCGCCTCCTTGAACAGCGAGGCAATGCGGATTTCTTTCTTGGCCTTGAGCTTGCCGCCCTGTACCCGTGAAACCGCAGTATGCAGCCCCAATGCACGATGCGTCAGATCCAGGCGGTTGTCGAACAACACCTTGTCCAGGTTTGGCGCGTTTCGCAGGTGCTCTTGTTTCAAAGCCAGTGCATAGGCATACAGGGCTTTGTCGCTTTGCACGGCATGACGATCGGGATAACGCTGCTGCAGATACGCGCCCAGGCGATCCTGCTCGATCATCTGGCGCACCTGATCTTGCAGGGATTGGGGGTAGGCTTGCAGGTATTTGAGCGCGGTCATGGGTAGCGGTTAGTCAGACTCGATGTCCCAGTGTACCGAACTAGATCGCCCCCCAGTCAAACCGGGTCGAAAATGCATCGACATCGACCGGTGTCAGTGGCCTGGAGACCAGAAAACCCTGAACATACTCGCAGCCATTGGCCATCAACCATCGCGACTGCTTGACCGTTTCAACCCCCTCGGCAATCACGGCAACTTCAAATTGCCGGCACAGGTCGATAACACTGCACACCAGGGCATCATCGCGGCTCGACTGAGTGATGCGCGCCACCAGGCTGCGGTCGAGCTTCAAGGTGTCGATGGGCAAGTCACGCAACAGGGTCAGCGAACAGTTCACGGCACCAAAATCGTCCAGGGCGATACGCACGCCCACCTCTCGCAGGCGCTGCATCTGCAGGCGAGCCTCTTCGAAGTTATGCATCAGGGAAGTTTCGGCCACCTCGATTTCCAGCTGCCATGGCTGTAATTCGTTGAAGGCAATTACCCGTTGCAGCTCGGCGGCCAGATTGGGCATGGAGAACTGTGCATTGCTTAAGCTTACGCTCAGTACCAGGTCGTGAGCGAAGCGGCCTTTCCAGGCCCGGCGCTGGGTCGCCGCTTCATCGTAGATCCAACTGGTAAGCCGATTGATCAGGCGAGCTTCTTCGAGCAAGGGGATGAACAGGCCAGGCGAAACATCGCCCACACTGGGATGATGCCAGCGTAGCAACGCTTCGAAACCGCGCACGCGGCCGTCCGCAAAGGCGACTTGTGGCTGGTAGACCATGCTGAAGTTCTTGCTTTCGATTGCGCTGCGCACACTGCTTTCGAGCAACAGGCGTGAGCGCGCCCGGCCGTTGAGGTCCTGGTCATAAAAGCGATACTGCTGGCGCCCGGCTTGTTTTGCCGCGTACATGGCCACATCGGCGGCACGCAGCAAGCCATCGAGGGTGGCCTCGCATTCCGGGTAGGTGGCGATGCCGATGCTGACGCCGAGAGTGACGTCCATGCCATCGATCTGGTGGGGAACCGATATGCATTCGATCAGTTTTTCAGCAACATTGGCGGCTTGCTCGGGATATTCCAACGAGTCGAGCAACGCTGTGAACTCGTCGCCCCCCATGCGCGCCACCACATCGTAGGGCCGTAGACACTCCTTGAGCTGCTCGGCAACCCAGCGTAACACCCGATCGCCGGCATCGTGACCGTGGCAGTCGTTGATACGCTTGAAGCCATCCAGGTCCAGGTAAAGCAATGCCTGCACGTTTTCGTTTCGCTCGTTGCGCAGCAGTGCGCTCTCGGCAGCCTGATAGAAGCCGCGGCGGTTGAGCAAGCCGGTCAACGGATCGGTAACCGCCTGGTATTCCAGCTGCTGATGCAAGTTGCGTACGACCGACATATCCAGAATGGTCACCACCATAGCCTTCTGCTCGCCCGGCAATGGCGCGCAGGACAGGGCAACCGGCAATGGCTGGCCCGGGGCGGTTCGCAGCAAAGCATCGTGCACCCGGTAAGTGTCTCGGCTGAGATAGGCGCGGTAAAAGGCCGAATCTCGCCAGTTGGTTACCGGAGGAGACTGGATGAAGCGCAAGAAATCGACACCCTGCAACTCCTGCACAGTGGCAGCGAGCAAACGTGAGATTGCAGGGTTTGCAAAGCGAATCAGCCCACTCTCATCGACCACCAGAATGCCTTCGGCCGCATTCTCCAATACCGAAGCGTTGAACGCCCGGGCCGTTTCCAGATCGTGACTCAAGCGTTGCAGTGCGCGGCGGTCGCGCTGATGTTCCAGCAGTGACTGGACCTTGGGCTTCAGAATCTGCGGGTCGAAGGGTTTGAACAGGTAGTCCACCGCACCATTGGCATACCCCTTGAGAACGGCCGCCTGGGATTGTTCATTGGCAGTCAGGAAAATAATTGGGGTAAGGCAGGTACGCTGGCTCCCGCGCATCAAGCGCGCCACTTCAAAGCCATCCATGCCCGGCATTTGCACATCCAACAGCACTAGATCGACTTCATGCTTGAGCAGCGTATTGAGCGCTTCGACGCCAGATTCGGCAGTCAGCACCTTCCAGTCATGGCGCTCGAGCAGCGCCCGCATGCTGATCAGATTCTCCGCATAATCGTCGACGACCAGCAAGACTGAATCGCCATCATGAGTCCGGGGTGGCACACATTCCATGGTGCTTCTCATTACCAATGACAGGCTGATGTTCGATTGAAAGCTGAAAGTAACTCTAGCGTGGATCCAAAAAAGCGGATGGAGCCATAATGCCATCATGGTGGAAATCGATGCCAAGCCGACTAACGGTCATGGCGCCTCGTTACCGCAGCACGGGCACTTGCCTTGGTGAC
>CAYVPI010000117.1:0-16475 GCA_964453495.1 uncultured Pseudomonas sp.
TGGCAGGATCAAAACCTGCTGCCTTACCGCTTGGCGACGCCCCTGTATCTGTTGCTGCGAGTACCTTGTACTCGATTCCTAGTGCAGGCTTTGAAGCTTGCGATGCAACATCGAAATGTTGCTTCCCTTTGCTACAAACCCTGTAAGGGTCTCTGTAAGAAGGGCCGAGACTTTATCAGCTTCAGCTTTGTTTGGGAAGGCCCCAAACACACAACTTCCAGTTCCGGTGAGCCTAGCATCAGTGAATTTGTTTAGCAAATTCAGTGAGTTACGTACTTCTGGATAACTCTGCTCTACTACCGGTTGGCAGTCATTACGACTGTTTCCCTTGGGAACGGGGCGCATCTTAATGGGCGCCGAATTACGTGTCAACAAAGGATGCGAAAAAATTTCTGCTGTACTTACAGATACTTGCGGGACGAGCACGACATACCAGGGTTCTTCGGGGTCCACGGGGGTGAGGATTTCGCCCACGCCCTCGGCGAAAGCGGCGTGCCCACGCACGAAAACCGGAACGTCGGCGCCCAGTTCCAGGCCCATCGCGGCCAGTTGGTCCTCGCTGCAGTCAAGTTTCCAGAGATGGTTGAGCCCCAGCAACGTGGTGGCCGCATCGGAACTGCCACCACCGATCCCGCCGCCCATGGGCAGGATTTTTTTCAACCAGATGTCGGCGCCAAGCGTGCAGCCGGAAAAGGCTTGCAGCTGCCGCGCGGCCCGCACGATCAGATTGCTTTCGTGGGGGACGTTGTCGATTTCGCTGTGCAGGCGAATTTCGCCATCTTCGCGCAGGGCGAACGACAGTTCGTCACCGAAGTCGAGGAATTGAAACAGTGTCTGCAACTCGTGATAACCGTCGGGGCGACGCCCGAGAATGTGCAGCATCAGGTTGAGCTTGGCCGGTGCGGGCAAGGTCAGGGTCGGTTGGCTCATGTCAGTGTCCCAGTTGGCGAGGTTGCCAATCCTTGACCACCAGGGTCACGTCCAGGTCACGGCCGTGCAGCTTGAGCCGTTCTGGAAGCCAGTAGCCTTTCTGCTCGGTGTAGTTCAGGTACTCGACGGTCCAGCCATCCTGTTCCAGGTTGGCCAAGCGGCTGTCGCGGTCCAGGGTCAGGCGGCTCTTGCTGTCGGGGGAGGGTAGTCCGCGCACCCACCAGACCAGGTTGGAGACCGGCAGCTTCCAGCCCAGCTGGGCCTCGAGCAGGTCTTCGGGGCTTGGTGCCTCGAAGCGGCCCTGGTTGGCCACCTCCAGTACCACTTGGCCGGGACGTCCGGTCAGGCGGGCGGCACCGCGACCGAGCGGGCCGGACAGGCGAATGTCGTAATAGTCCTGGCGTTGCAGCCAGAACAGTGTGCCGCTGCCCGAATCCTTCGGTGCACGGATGCCGACCTTGCCGTTGATTTGCCAACCATCGAGCTGGCTCAACTGCGCTTTATGGTCGCGCCATTGTGCAGGGTTGCCCGTGCCTTCGAGAGCTTCGCGGGGGCCGAAAGCGGCGCAGCCGGCCAACAGGGTGATCAGGCTGAAGGTAATTACGTGGCGCAAGAACATGAATTAAAGAGTCTCGGATCCGGTCAGGCGCAGCACGGTGCTGCGCAGGATGGGGCTATCGGGTTGGTCCTTGAGTGCATTGCTCCAGACCTTGCGGGCTTCGCGTTGCTTGCCCTGGGCCCAGAGCACTTCACCCAGGTGCGCGGCGACTTCATGGTCGGGGAAGCGTTCCAGGGCCTGGCGCAGCAGGCGTTCTGCTTCATCGAGATTGCCCATGCGATAGTTGACCCAGCCCAGGCTGTCGAGCACGGCCGGGTCTTCGGGGTTGATCTTGTGTGCCTGTTCGATCAGCGACTTGGCTTCGGCGTAACGAGTGGTGCGATCGGACAGGGTATAGCCCAGGGCGTTGAGTGCCATGGCGTTGTCCGGTTCGCGCGCGATGATGGCGCGCAGGTCTTTTTCCATTTGCGCCAGGTCATTGCGTTTTTCCGCCAGCATGGCACGGGTATAGAGCAGGCTGAGGTCTTCTGGGTACTGCTTGAGGGCCTGGTCCAGCACCTGCCAGGCTTGTTGCTGGCGATTGTTGTTGGCCAGGGTTTCCGATTCGATCAGGTAAAGCTGGATGGCGTAGTCTGGCTGGATCTCGCGGGCCGCGGCCAGGCGCTGGGTGGCTTCGTCGGCACGGCCGTTGGCAATCAGTATGTCGGCCTGGCGCAGCTGCGCCGGCAGGTAATCGTTGCCCGGGCCCACCTGGGCATACTCGAGCAGGGCGCGCTGCGGGTCCTTGCGCTCTTCGTAAATGCGGCCCAGGTTCAGGTGAGCCGAATCCACATGGCTGTCCCGGGCAATCAGCTCTTCCAGATAACCGGCGGCTTCGTCCCAGGCCTTGGCTTCAAGGCACACCAGTGCCAGCGAGTAACGCAACTCGTCATCGTCGGGGTACTGCTGGACCAGCGTCGAGAACTCGACCTTGGCGTCATCGAGCCGGTCCTGTTCAACCAGCGTGCGGGCGTATGTCAGGCGCAGACGTTTGTCGTCAGGGTACTTGCGGATGCTTTTTTCCAGCAGCGGGACGGCTTCTTCGCCGCGGTTGAGGCTTTGCAGCAAGCGTGCATGCAGCAGGACCGGCGCAATTTCGCCTTCTTCCGGTGGGTTGTCTTCAAGCAGGGTCAAGGCACCCTGGCTGTCCCCATTCTGTTGCAGCAGCAAAGCCTTGCCGAAGATCAGCTGGCCATTGTGCGGGTATTTGACCAGCAAGCGGTCGAAGCTTTTGAGCAGGCCATCGCGGGTTTCCTGGTCGGTGTCGGCCGCCGACAGGGCGAGGAAATCGAAATGCGTGTCGCCCTGGCCCTGCAGGACCTTTTCCATATAAACGAGCGAGTCGTCGTAACGGCCAGCGCGCGCCAACGAAATGGCCGCGGCACGCTGTGCCTCGAGGTTGCCGGTGTCGTTGCGGGCCCAGATCAGTGCGGTGTCGAGTGCTGCCTGATCGGCGCCCAAGTACTCGGCGATGCGAAAAGCACGCTCGGCGATGCCCGGGTCCTGGGTATTGATCGCCTGGGTCACGTAGTTATCCAGGGCAATATCGAAACGATTGCGTTGGCCGGCCAATTCCGCCGTCAGCAGGCTGTAGACGGTCTCCTGGCTGAACGATCCATAGACTTTGGGCTTGGCTTCGGGGGCCTTGGTGGTCTCTTCGACGGGAGGCGAGCCCTCTTGTGGCGCCACAGACAAGGCATGGCAGCCCTGGAGCAAGGCAAAGGCGAGGAACAACGCGGAAGATCTATTCATATAGGGATTGGGCGACTAACCTGCGGTCAGGTCATCATGACACAAGCGCCAAGGCAAACCCATAATTGATGGCACATCCTGCCACGCTCTATCGATACAATAGACAGCAGTAGTTGTTCTCAATTCAGCGAAGTAGGACAATTGCCGGCTTCTCGACATTATCAGCGACCTTGAATGGCCTTCCTTGCCCTCGGTATCAACCATAAGACTGCCTCAGTAGACGTGCGCGAGCGCGTGGCGTTTACCCCTGAGCAGCTGGTTGAGGCCTTGCAGCAGCTCTGCCGCCTGACCCACAGCCGCGAAGCTGCGATCCTCTCGACCTGCAATCGCAGTGAGCTGTACATAGAACAGGACCACCTGGGGGCCGACAACGTCTTGCGCTGGCTGGCCGAGTACCATCAGCTTAGCCTCGACGAGCTGCGTGCAAGTGCCTACATCCACGAAGACGATGCGGCGGTGCGGCACATGATGCGCGTCGCCTCCGGCCTTGATTCGCTGGTTTTGGGCGAGCCGCAGATTCTCGGCCAGATGAAGTCGGCCTATGCCGTGGCACGCGAGGCAGGCACCATCGGGCCGTTGTTGGGGCGTCTTTTTCAGGCGACCTTCAGTGCGGCCAAGCAGGTGCGCACCGACACGGCCATCGGCGAAAACCCGGTTTCGGTTGCGTTTGCCGCCGTCAGCCTGGCCAAGCAGATTTTCAGTGACCTGGCCCGCAGCCAGGCCTTGTTGATCGGTGCCGGCGAGACCATCACCCTGGTCGCCCGCCACCTGCATGAGCAGGGCGTCAAGCGTATCGTGGTCGCCAACCGCACCCTGGAGCGCGCAAGCCTTCTGGCTGAACAGTTCGGTGCGCACGCGGTGTTGCTGGCCGATATTCCCCAGGAATTGGTCAAGAGCGATATCGTCATCAGTTCCACCGCCAGTCAATTGCCGATCCTGGGCAAGGGGGCGGTAGAAAGCGCATTGAAGCTGCGCAAGCACAAGCCGATTTTCATGGTGGATATCGCCGTACCACGTGATATCGAACCTGAAGTCGGCGAGTTGGACGACGTTTACTTGTATTCGGTCGACGATCTGCACGAAGTCGTTGCCGAGAACCTCAAGAGCCGTCAAGGTGCAGCCCAGGCCGCCGAGGAACTGGTGGCAGTGGGCGCCGAAGATTTCATGGTGCGCCTGCGCGAGTTGGCGGCGGTGGATGTGCTCAAGGCTTACCGCCAGCAAAGTGAGCGCCTGCGCGACGAAGAGCTGCAAAAAGCCCAGCGGCTATTGGCCAACGGCGCCAGCGCCGAAGATGTGCTGGCGCAGCTGGCGCGTGGTCTGACCAACAAATTGCTGCATGCCCCGAGCGTGCAATTGAAAAAGCTGTCTGCCGAAGGCCGCCTCGATGCGCTGGCCATGGCCCAAGAACTCTTTGCCCTCGGTGAGGGCCCGACGGATAAAACCCCGCAATGAAAGCGTCACTGCGCAATAAACTGGAGACCATCCAGGACCGCTTCGAGGAATTGACCGCCCTGCTGGGTGATGCCGAGGTCATTTCCGAGCAAACCCGCTTTCGTGCGTATTCCAAGGAATATGCCGAGCTCGAGCCCGTCGCGGCCACCTGGCAACGCTGGTGCAAGGTCCAGGATGACCTGGACGGGGCGCAGGCGTTGCTCAAGGACAGCGATCCGGACATGCGCGAAATGGCCGTCGAAGAGGTGCGCGAGGCCAAGGAGCAAGCGGCTGAGCTTGAGAGCCAGTTGCAACGCATGTTGCTGCCCAAGGACCCCAACGACGGGCGCAACGTGTTCCTGGAGATCCGTGCGGGCACCGGTGGCGACGAGGCGGCGATTTTCTCCGGCGACCTGTTCCGTATGTATTCACGCTATGCCGAACGCCGCGGCTGGCGGCTCGAGATCCTGTCCGAGAACGAGGGGGAGCACGGCGGCTATAAAGAAGTGATTGCCCGGGTCGAGGGTGAGCACGTGTACGGTAAGCTCAAGTTCGAGTCTGGCGCCCACCGTGTGCAGCGCGTGCCGGAAACCGAATCCCAGGGGCGGGTGCATACTTCGGCCTGCACCGTGGCTGTGCTGCCCGAGCCTGACGAGCAAGTGGCGATCGAGATCAATCCCGCTGATTTGCGGGTCGATACCTACCGCTCCTCGGGTGCCGGTGGCCAGCACGTCAACAAGACCGACTCGGCGATCCGCATCACTCACTTGCCCACAGGGATCGTGGTCGAGTGCCAGGAAGAACGCTCCCAGCACAAGAACCGTGCGCGGGCCATGGCCTGGCTTTCGGCCAAATTGAACGACATGCAGACCAGCGCTGCGCAAAATGCCATCGCCAGCGAGCGCAAACTGCTGGTGGGCTCTGGCGACCGTTCCGAGCGCATCCGTACCTACAACTATCCGCAAGGTCGCGTGACCGATCACCGTATCAACCTGACCCTGTACTCGCTCGATGAAGTGCTGGCAGGTGGTGTGGATGCGGTCATCGAACCGTTGCTGGCCGAATACCAGGCCGATCAACTTGCAGCACTGGGTGAATAAATGACGATCATTGCCAGCCTGCTCCGTGGCGCAGAACTGCCCGACTCCCCGACCGCGCGCCTGGATGTCGAGTTGCTGCTGGCTGCTGCCCTGGGCAAGAGCCGCAGCTACTTGCATACCTGGCCCGAGCGCATTGTCAGCAGTGAAGCGGCGCAAACTTTTGCCTCGTACCTGCAAAGGCGCCGGGGTGGGGAGCCAGTGGCTTATATTCTCGGCCAGCAAGGTTTCTGGAAGCTGGACCTTGAAGTGGCGCCGCACACCCTGATCCCGCGTCCGGAAACCGAAATGCTGGTGGAAACTGCATTGGCGCTGCTGCCGGCTACCGCAGCCAGTGTGCTGGACCTGGGCACCGGTACGGGCGCTATCGCCCTGGCGGTTGCCTGCGAGCGTCCTGGTTGGCAAGTGACGGCTGTCGACCGCGTACTTGAAGCCGTGGCCCTGGCCGAGCGCAATCGCCAGCGCCTGGCATTGAGCAATGTGACGGTGCTCAATAGTCACTGGTTCAGCGCCCTCGAAGGTCGCCGTTTCGACCTGATCATCAGTAACCCACCCTACATCGCAGCGAACGACCCGCACTTGGTAGCCGGTGACGTACGCTTTGAGCCGGCCAGTGCGTTGGTCGCCGGCCCCGATGGCCTGGATGACCTGCGGGCAATCATTGCCAAGGCGCCCGGACATATGAATGCCGGTGGCTGGTTGCTGCTCGAGCACGGTTACGATCAGGCTGCGGCCGTGCGTGAGCTGTTGGCCAAGCATGACTTCGATCAGATCGAAAGCCGCGACGACCTTGCCGGTCACCCACGTATCAGCCTGGGGCGTTTGTCGTGCTGACCGATCAGGAATTACTACGCTACAGCCGGCAGATTCTGCTGCCGCAAATCGATATCGACGGCCAGTTGCGGCTCAAGGCGGGTCGTGCGCTGATCATCGGCCTGGGCGGGCTCGGCTCGCCCGTCGCCCTGTACCTGGCGGCAGCCGGGGTAGGGGAGTTGCACTTGGCTGACTTCGACAGCGTCGATGTGACGAATCTGCAACGCCAGGTCCTGCATGACAGCCAATCGATCGGCATGAGCAAGGTCGATTCGGCCATCTCGCGTCTGACGGCAATCAACCCGGATGTCGCCTTGGTGGCCCATCGCATGGCCCTGGACGAGGATTCCCTCGCTGTCGCCGTCGCGGCGGTGGACGTGGTGCTCGATTGTTCGGACAACTTCTCTACACGTGAAGCGGTCAATGCGGCTTGCATGAGGGCCGGCAAGCCTTTGGTCAGCGGCGCGGCAATCCGCCTGGAAGGCCAGCTCTCGGTATTCGACCCGCGGCGCAGCGAAAGCCCTTGCTACCACTGCCTGTACGGCCATGGCAGCGAAGCGGAACTGACCTGCAGCGAAGCTGGCGTCGTCGGCCCACTGGTGGGCCTGGTGGGCAGCCTGCAGGCGCTCGAAGCGTTGAAGTTGCTGGCTGGGTTCGGTGAGCCACTGGTTGGCCGATTGCTCTTGATCGATGCCTTGGGTAGCCGTTTCCGTGAGCTTCGGGTCAAGCGTGACCCTGCCTGCAGTGTGTGCTCAGATGCCTGACCAAGCGCCGATCGGCGTATTCGATTCCGGTGTCGGCGGTTTGTCGGTGTTGGCTGAGATCCGCCAATTGCTGCCTGATGAGTCACTGCTGTATGTCGCCGATTGCGGCCATATTCCCTACGGTGAAAAAACCGCCGAGTTCATTCGCCAACGTTGCCGCCTGGTTGCCGAGTTTTTCCATGAGCGTGGTGCCAAGGCATTGGTGTTAGCCTGTAACACCGCGACCGTGGCCGCCGTGGCCGACCTGCGTGAACGCTACCCCGATTGGCCCATCGTGGGCATGGAGCCTGCGGTAAAGCCGGCCGCTGCCGCTACTCGTACCGGCGTGGTTGGCGTACTGGCCACGACCGGGACTTTGCAGAGCGCAAAGTTCGCCGCCTTGCTGGACCGTTTCGCCAGCGACGTGCGGGTGGTCACTCAGCCCTGCCCGGGGCTGGTGGAACTGATCGAGCAAGGTGAAATGAGCAACCCTGATCTGCGCCGGTTGTTGGCCGGCTATGTCGAGCCCTTGTTGGGCGCTGGTTGCGACACGCTCATTCTGGGCTGCACCCACTACCCCTTCCTCAAGCCGTTGCTCCACGAAATGGTGCCCGAGTCGGTGGCAATCATCGATACCGGCGCGGCGGTTGCCAGGCAGCTCAAGCGTCTGCTCGGCGAAAGGGATTTGCTGGCCTCCCAGGCTGCTATGCCGGCACAGTTCTGGACGAGCGCGGACGTCGAGCATTTTCGAAATATCCTACCTATGCTCTGGAATAAGAGCGCCGATGTGCATAAATTCAACTTGTAAGAAAAATGCGAAATGCGTTGGATCAAGATGAACTAACGTAGAACTGCAGATTTCTAAAAGTTGTCCATCGAGGCGACAGAAAAATCCAACAGCGGTATTGGAAAACAGGATGTTTCTCATGAAGAAACTGTTTGGCTTGGCTGCACTTGCAGCTGCAATTCTGGGGCACTCTTTCACTGCACAAGCCGCGGATATCACATTCGCCGTCGGCCAAACCGATGAATCCACCATGACCTTTCGCCTGGCCCTGCAATCGAACTGGGATGCCAGCTGGTGGCAGACCAGCGTGGGCCGCGTCACGGGTTATTGGGATGGCGGTTACACCTATTGGGATGGGGACGAGACGTCCAGTAACCACAGCTTGTCATTCGCGCCGGTGTTTGTTTACGAGTTCGCTGGCGATTCGATCAAGCCCTACATTGAAGCCGGTATCGGCGTTGCAGCTTTTGCCACGACTGAAGTTGAAGGCAATGACATGAGCACCTCCTTTCAGTTCGAGGATCGTCTGGGCTTCGGTTTGCGCTTTGCCGGTGGCCAGGAGGTTGGTGTGCGCGCCATTCACTATTCCAATGCCGGCATAAAAACGCCCAATGACGGTATCGAGACCTACTCTCTGCATTATCGTATGCCCTTATAGGGCAAGACAGCGCGCCGCAGGGTACTGCGGCGCCTGGCCTTGCAGTGCTGCATTGGGGCAATGGCCAGAGGCTAGCGAGCAGCAGGGCCGGGAATACGATCTGCCCGGGCCTTGCTTGCGGCCTTTCGGCCAGGCCTTCTGCGTCGGCAGCCTACCGGCGATGTGGCAGATTTTTGAATGCATTCAAGGCGCGCTGGCGGCTGCTGCGCAGCTCGACGATGGGTTGTGGGTATCCGTAACTGGCAAACAAGTCACCCTGGGCTGCGGGATTGTGGATGGTTTTTCGATCCAGTGCGGCAAGTTCCGGCAGCCATTGTTTGAGAAAGTTTCCCTGGGGGTCGAATCTCTCCGATTGGCTGGTCGGGTTGAAAATACGAAAGTAGGGGACGGCATCGGTTCCGGTCGAAGCGCTCCACTGCCAACCACCGTTGTTGGCTGCCAGGTCACCATCGATCAGGTGGCGCATGAAAAACCGTTCGCCTTCGCGCCAGTCGATCAGCAGGTTTTTGCTGAGGAACATGGCGACGATCATGCGCAGCCGGTTATGCATCCAGCCAGTTGCCAGGAGTTGGCGCATGGCCGCATCGATGATCGGGAAACCAGTGCGGGCTTCCTGCCAGGCGGCCAGGTCCGCAGGGGCATTGCGCCAGGGCAGCGCCTCGGTTTCGGGGCGAAAGGCCCGATGCCGGGATACCTTTGGGTAGCCCATCAGGATGTGCTTGTAGAACTCCCGCCAGAGCAGCTCGTTGACCCAGGTCGTGACGCCCGGGTTGCCGCTGTCGAACTCACCGAAATTACGCGACAGTGCTGCATGCAGGCATTGCCTGGGTGAGAGCACGCCAGCGACCAGGTAAGCAGACAATCTGCTGGTGCCGTCCAGGGCGGGCAGATCGCGTGCGCGTTGATAATCTGCAATCGGTTCCCCGGCGAAGCCTGCAAGGCGCTGGCTGGCTTGTACTTCACCCGCCGGCCAGTGTGCTTGCAGTGCAGGGCTGGGGGTAGCAAAGCCTTCGACCCGTTCTGGCAAGGGATCGCTGTCGATGGTGAGAGGAGCTTGCGCGAGAGGGGCCTTTACCAGGCTTGGCAGCGAATGATGCAGGCGATCATGGCAAACCTTGCGGAACTGGCTGAACACCTGAAAATAAGTGCCGCCCTTGGTCAGTACGCTACCAGGTTTGAACAACAATTGGTCAAGGTACCCCTGCGCGCTGATGCCGGCCCTTAACAGGCTTGCAATCACGGCTTGGTCGCGGCGACTTTCATTGACGCCGTACTCTTCGTTGAAATGCACGCTGGCTATTTTGTGCTGCCTGCACAGTTCGAGCAGCACGCCGGGCGCCGCCTCCCAGGTTTCGGCATAACGGATCAGCAAAGGGATGTTCAATTTACCCAGGTCCTGCCCAAGCATGCGCAAATTGCGCAGCCAGAAATCCACTTTGCAGGCCGCGTCGTCATGGCGCTGCCATTGCTGCGGGCTGAGCAGATAAACGGCAAGTGCAGGCCCGCGTTCGCAGGCGGCAGCCAGGGCAGTGTTGTCGTTGATACGCAGATCGCTGCGCAACCAGATCAGATGCATGGCTTCCCTGTTGATGTCGCTTGTGGCTGCAACAGTCTCAGTTGCTGCAGGCATTGAAAGCCCGTAGGCAGGTCTTCGCGCAGATGCAATTGGGCAATAGCCAACATGCGCTCGTTCAGTGCTGCCTTATGGATGATGACCGCTGGGCCACACAGGAGTTTCGGGCAATGGACACCTTTGAACAGTCGGCCCAACTGCCCCGTATCGAAGCGCTTGCGCACGCTCAACACAACGGCTCTGGCGGCGAGTCGTTCAACGGCCAATCCCAGCTCGCCCGCCGGCAATGGCCAGTCGAATACTTCCACCGGGCAACCGGTGCTGCTGACCAACCAGGCGATCAACCAGAGTTGCAAGTCCAGAGCGAGGTCCGAGTGGTTGATCAGCAACAGCGGCGGGCCACTGAGTTGGCGATTGTTGTAGTAAATCCGTGCGCCAAGTTTGCTGCGCAGCCAGGAGTGGAAAAATACGCGCTCCATCTGCATGCCGAACTGCCCTTGCCAGCGCAGTTCAAGCTCAGCCAACAAGGGCAGCAGCAATTGTTCGCAGACGGTGAGGGGCGGGTACAGGGTCACCGCCTGATTGAAGCTTTCGTCGAGGCGGCGCTCGGCCAAGTCACCGACGTGTTGCAGCAGTTGCTGGCCCAGCTCAAGCCAGCCATTGGCCTGTGGCATGGGCAACTCCGGCTCAGGACATTGCAACAGCGCCTTGACCTGGCTGGCTGCCACTCCGCGGTTGAGCCAGAGGAGAATATGCTGGATACGTTGCACGTGTTCCTGACAGTACAGCCGGTGGCCCTTGGCCGTGCGCTGTGGGACGATCAGGCCATAGCGACGTTCCCAGGCGCGCAAGGTGATGGGGTTGACCCCGGTCAACCGCGCCACTTCACGGATGGGCAGCCATTGCTCTGCGTGGGTGCCTGGCTCACGCAGGGCTTCAGATGGCATTGCGCACGCTCAGGCTTTCCGGATAAGGCTGCAGATACACCTGCTGCAGCACATAGGGATTCGGGTACCGGCGAAAGTAGTCCTTGAGCAGCGTGATCGGTACGTTCAGCGGCACTACACCCTGGCGGTACTGCTCGATCGATTCGCGTAATGCTTGTTTGTCTTCGGCGCTGATGGCGCGACGCAGGTATCCACTCAGGTGCAACAGGACATTGGTATGGGTGCCACGGGTTGCACAACGTTCGAGCGCAGTCATCAGCTGGCTGAAATAGTACGGCCCCAGTTGCGTTGCATCGCTATGCTCCATGCTGCCCATCAACTTACCGAGCGCCTTGTATTGCAGGGGGTTGTGCGCCATGAGCAAGTATTTGTAGCGCGCATGGAAACCCGTCAGGGCCTGGCGGCTGAGGCCCTGCTGCAGCAGCCGTTGCCAATCGTCATAGGCATACGCCTGCGCAATGCGGTTTTCCTGCAGCGCAGCATTGCACTGGTGCACCGCTTCGAGGGCGCCGATGTTGAGCTTTGGCTTTTGCGGCTCACCTGGCACGGACATGTCTAACCTCTGCCATAAAACTTGTACGGAATAAGTATTACGTACAATATTGTTTTATCTTAGAGGTGTGGGTGTGCAAGTCAATTTTTTTGTATAGGTATTGTAGAGGCTGTTGCGGGCGCAAAGGCAAGGCGTCCCCGGGAAGTTGGGGGCTAGGTGGAGTAATCGCAGCGTCTTTCTATTACTCCAGGTGTTCCATCAGGCGGCGGGCTGCTTCCTGGCCGCTGAGCCAAGCCCCTTCGACGCGCCCGGACAGGCACCAGTCGCCGCACACGTACAGGCCCAGGTCAGCATCGGCCAGAGCCCCCCATTCATGCGCGGCAGTTGGGCGGGCATAGAGCCAACGGTGGGCGAGGGTAAACGCCGGGGCGGGCATGATGCAGCCGAGCAGTTCGGCAAACACACCGTGCAATTGTTCGATCACTTGATCCTTGGACAAGCCGATGTGCTTCTTGCTCCAGCTACTGCTGGCATGCAGCACCCAGGTGTCGAGCGTGCTTTCACGCCCAGGCTTGCTGCGGTTGCGGGCGAGCCAGTCCAGTGGGTTGTCCTGGACAAAGCAGCCTTGCATGGGGCTGTCCAGGGGCGTGTCGAACGCCAGGGCAACCGCCCAGGTAGGCTCCATTTTTACGGTCGCCGTGACGCTTGCGAGTTTGGGTGCGACCGTCGTCAGCAAGGCATTGGCTTGGGGTGCCGGTACGGCGATGATCACATGACTGAAAGGGCCATGGTCGTGGTCTTCAGTATCGTGCAGATGCCAATGCTGTTCGCCTCTGAAGACGTCGCTGATCCGGCAGGAAAATGTGGTTGGCAAATCACCCAGCATAGCCCGGCTGATGGCGCCCATGCACGGTACGCCGACCCATCGGTTCTGCTCATCAGGGGAAGGGGTGAGTACGCCTGCATTGTAGTTGTAAAGCTGCGGTGCCCACTCTTCTACGCAGCCGCTGGCTTGCCACTGTTGCAGCTGATCGACAAAACGCCGGTCTCGCGCAGTGAAATACTGCGCGCCCAGGTCCAGCGCGCCGGCATCGGTGCGCTTGCTGGACATACGCCCGCCGCTGCCGTGACTCTTGTCGAACAGGTGTACGGCATGCCCAGCCTTGTGCAGTGCCTGGGCTGCCGAGAGTCCGGCGATGCCGGTGCCGATGATCGCAATAGGTTTGGTCATAGTGGCCTCGTTTACCTCTATATACAGACTACGCTGCAGGATAAACCTGTACAACAATGAAATGCGGTATAACTTGTTCCCGTCACCGTTGCCAGGTTGGCCTATGGTTTAGCTAAGAGTTGTCTGCAGTAAAAAAGAGCCTTGCTTTAAAAATAGACTAGCGAACGACGCTCAAGGCCACGCGAGGGCACGCAGATGCAAATATTGCTGACCGGCGGTACGGGACTGATAGGACGACAGCTCTGCAAGTACTGGCTAGGGCAGGGGCATGGCCTAACGGTATGGAGCCGGCGCCCGGACCAGGTCGCCAAATTATGTGGCAACCAGGTCAGGGGGATAGGCCGGCTCGAGGATTACGGCGAGCAGCCACTCGATGCGGTGATCAACCTGGCTGGCGAACCGATTGCCGACAGGCCTTGGACCGGAAGGCGCCGGGCGCTGCTGTGGAGCAGCCGTATCACCCTGACCGAGCAGTTGCTGGCGTGGCTGGAGCAACGCCAACAACGGCCAGCCGTGCTGGTCTCAGGCTCTGCGGTGGGTTGGTATGGTGATGCCGGCGAGCGCGAAGTGAATGAAGCGTCGCAACCGGTCAAAGAGGATTTTGCCAGCCATCTTTGCCTGGCCTGGGAAGAAACAGCCCAGCGCGCCGAAGCCCTGGGCATCCGTGTGGTGCTGGTGCGCACCGGCCTGGTATTGGCCAGTGAAGGCGGCATGTTGTCGCGCATGTTACCCATGTTCAAGTTGGGCCTGGGCGGGCCGATCGGCAATGGCCGGCAATGGATGCCATGGATTCATGTGCAGGACGAAATCGCCGTTATCGATTTTCTCATGCAGCGCAATGATGCCAGCGGTCCTTATAATGCCTGCGCCCCGGAACCGGTTCGCAATCGCGAGTTCGTCCAGTGTCTGGGCAAGGTCTTGCATCGACCGGCAGTGATACCCATGCCGGCGTTATTGCTGCGCGCGGGTTTGGGCGAAATGTCCGGGTTGTTGCTGGGCGGGCAGCGGGCCCGCCCGGCTCGTTTACTGGCGGCAGGGTTTACCTTCCGTTTCAATGAAGTGCAATCGGCCCTGGATGAGTTGTCCAGTCGCCTCTGAAATAGGACGTTGCATGACCGATCATGCTTTGCTGCTGGTTAACCTGGGTTCGCCGGCATCCACCAAAGTCGCCGATGTACGCAGCTACCTCAATCAGTTTTTGATGGACCCCTACGTCATTGATCTGCCCTGGCCGATTCGCCGGCTGCTGGTATCGCTGATCCTGATCAAGCGCCCGGAACAGTCGGCGCATGCCTATGCGTCAATCTGGTGGGACGAAGGTTCGCCCCTGGTGGTGCTGACGCGGCGCTTGCAGCAGGCGATGAGCGAGCACTGGCCCCATGGGCCGGTGGAAATGGCCATGCGTTACGGTGAGCCCTCGCTGGAAAGCGTGTTGACCCGTTTGGCGGCCCAAGGGGTTACCAAGGTGACCCTGGCGCCGTTGTACCCGCAATTTGCCGACAGTACCGTGACCACGGTGGTGGAGCAGGCCAGGCAGGTCGTGCGCGACAAGCAGCTGCCGTTGCAGATGGCATTGCTGCAGCCCTTTTATGCGCAGCCTGAATACATCGACGCCTTGGTGGCCAGCGCCAAACCCTACCTTGAGCAGCCCTACGATCACTTGCTGATGAGTTTTCACGGTTTGCCCGAGCGCCATCTGAAGAAGCTCGACCCCACTGGCACGCATTGCTTCCAGGATGCCGACTGCTGCCGCGATGCTTCGCCCGAGATGCTCGCCGTGTGTTATCGCGGCCAATGCATGCGCACTGCCCAGGCCTTTGCGGCGCGCATGGGCCTGCCCGAAGGTTCCTGGTCGGTATCGTTCCAATCCCGTCTGGGGCGGGCGAAATGGATCGAGCCCTATACCGAGGCGCGGCTTGATGAGCTGGCCAAGCAAGGTGTAAA
This sequence comes from uncultured Pseudomonas sp., assembly GCA_964453495.1. Classification (GTDB taxonomy): domain Bacteria; phylum Pseudomonadota; class Gammaproteobacteria; order Pseudomonadales; family Pseudomonadaceae; genus Aquipseudomonas. The sequence goes on from CAYVPI010000117.1 coordinate 14,998, forward strand.
GAAGATCATGGTCATGTGCCCGGCGTTTGTGGCCGATTGCATCGAGACGCTCGAAGAGATTGGCGACCGCGGGCGTGAACAGTTCCGCGAGGCGGGTGGGGAGGAGTTGGTGCTGGTGCCTTGCCTGAACGATCACCCGCAGTGGGTGCAGGCGTTGAAGGTATTGTGTGAGCGGGCGGTGTAGGCCGTAAGTTTGGTGTTGGTTGATCGGGCGCCATCGCGGGCAAGCCCGCTCCTACAAGAGCGGCTTGCCAGCGATGCTCTTGACTAACTAAGGCAACTGATCATCCAGGGCCTTGTTCTTCCAGCTGTCATGCCCCGGTAGCAAAAGGTTCAAGGCAATGGCAACCACGGCGCACAGGGCGATGCCCTTGAGGCCGAAGTCGTCAGGGCCGGTACCGGTGCCGATCAGTACGCCGCCGATGCCGAACACCAGCGTCACTGACACGATGACCAGGTTGCGGGCTTCGCCCAGGTCGATCTTGTGGCGGATCATGGTATTCATGCCCACTGCCGCGATCGAGCCGAACAGCAGGCACAGGATGCCGCCCATGACCGGAACCGGAATGCTTTGCAGCAGGGCACCGAACTTACCGATGAAAGCCAGGGTGATGGCGAAAATCGCCGCCCAGGTCATGATCTTCGGGTTGTAGTTCTTGGTCAGCATCACCGCGCCGGTGACTTCGGCGTAGGTGGTGTTAGGTGGGCCGCCGAACAGGCCGGCGGCCGTGGTGGCAATGCCGTCGCCGAGCAGGGTGCGGTGCAGGCCGGGTTTTTTCAGGTAGTCACGGCCGGTCACGCTGCCGACGGCGATCACGCCACCGATATGTTCGATGGCGGGGGCCAGGGCCACAGGCACGATGAACAGGATTGCCTGCCAGTTGAACTCCGGTGCCGTGAAGTGGGGCAGGGCAAACCACGGCGCTGCGGCGATTTTGGCAGTGTCGACCACGCCGAAGTAGAACGACAAGGCAAAACCTACCAGTACGCCGGAGATGATCGGCACCAGGCGGAAAATACCTTTGCCGAATACCGCGACGATCAGCGTGGTCAGCAATGCCGGCATGGAAATCATCATGGCCGTGCTGTAGGGAATCAGCTCGGCACCGTCACCGGCCTTGCCCATGGCCATGTTTGCGGCAATCGGTGCCATGGCCAGGCCAATGGAAATGATGACCGGGCCGATGACCACCGGCGGCAGCAGTCGGTCGATGAACCCGGTGCCCTTTATCTTTACCGCCAGGCCCAGGAATGTGTAGACGAAGCCTGCAGCCATGACCCCGCCCATGGTCGCGGCGAGGCCGAACTGGCCCTTGGCGAGAATGATCGGGGTAATGAAAGCGAAGCTCGATGCCAGGAACACCGGCACCTGGCGCCCGGTGACGATCTGGAACAGGATCGTCCCCAGGCCGGCCGTGAACAACGCCACGTTAGGGTCGAGGCCGGTAATCAGCGGCATCAACACCAGGGCGCCGAAG
>CAYVPI010000118.1:0-16463 GCA_964453495.1 uncultured Pseudomonas sp.
AACAGCTCGATATGACAGGTCAGCGCCAGCACCGACCAGGTGCTGGACGCCAGTACCGCGCGGGCCACATCGTTTGGATCGGCAACTTGACGATATCCCGCTGGTAGCTGCGCGCCCATCATCGTTTCCATGCGCCGGAACAGCTCCTGATGCTTGATCTCGTCGTTGGAAAAACGCACCAGCGCTTCGAGTGCGAGTTGATCGTCAAATACATGGGCGCGTCCTTGATCGAGCATTTTGGCACTGATAAAACGTTCGACCAGGCCAAAGATGTACGCATAGGTCCGGCCCTGAATTTGACTGAGCAGTCGTGCCTCGTCTGCGGCGAGAAAGGTCAGGCAGTCGATCCGCGACAGCCCGTCGGGCAAGAACTTGCGCGAGAAGTCGAAACTGCGGCCCTGTAGCAAATCGCGGTCGATCTGCCATTGCGCTTTCTTCGAAGACCTGACGAGTTGAGCATAACGGGTGGCGTTGCCCGAATCTGAGCCGGGTAGGGTGGCGACTGTGTTCATATCGATCTCCTGCTGACGTGGTCGGGGCGATTACGGTTAACGTCGTAGCCATAGACCGGTGGTGAAACCTCTGGGATTAGTCCCGCTCACTGAGTCCGCGTTGGTGCTAATCCAGGCCTCGCAGTTCAGGCAGTGAATGACCGGTACGCCTGATTACCTGCTCCGGACTCCGGAAAGGAGGGCTGGCCATTGTTGGATGCGCTTTCTGATGTGTTGCGGGTGATTCGGCTGTCTGGAGGGGTTTTCCTCGAGGCGGAATTCACTGCGCCCTGGTGCATCAACGGAAGAATCTCTGCGCACGATTGCAAACCGTTCCTGGCGGCACCTCGGCATATCATCGCGACGCATTTCGTCGCCGCCGGAAACATGCAACTGCGCATCGATGGCGGTGCCAACATCGAGGTGCGGGCAGGCGAACTCATTCTGCTGCCTCGCAATGACGCTCATACGTTTGGCAGCGACCTCGGCATTGTGCCCATGTTGGCAAAGGACGTTATTAAACCGCCTGATATCGGCGGCATCGCACGCATCAAGTACGGCGGGGGCGGCGAGGCCACGCAACTATTGTGCGGATTCCTCGGCTCTGAAACGCCCTTCAGTCCGTTGCTTTCGTCGCTGCCATCCTTGTTGAAACTGGACGTACGCGCGACGGCTTTGGGCGTCTGGATTGAAAGCTCATTCCGTTACGCTGTCAGTGAGATCGCGGCGGGGCGTGTCGGCTCGGCAACGGTCATCGCCAAGCTCTGCGAATTGCTCTTCGTCGAAGCCGTCAGCCAGTATGTCGCGAGCCTTCCCGCTGAGCGGCGCGGATGGCTGGCGGGTTTGCGAGACCCGCAGATCGGGCGCGCCTTGGCGCTGCTCCATGCTCGCCCGACCGAGGGCTGGACTGCCGAAGCCCTGGCGCTTGAAGTGGGCATGTCGCGCTCAGTATTTGCGCAGCGATTCACGGCATTGGTCGGACAGCCACCGATGCAATACCTGACGCTCTGGCGTATGCACGTGGCGGCTCAACACTTGCGCGAAGGTCGCGAAAATGTGGCGCAAATTGGCTTTGCCGTTGGCTACGAATCTGAAGCCGCGTTCAGTCGCGCATTCAAACGCCAGTTCGGCACATCTCCTGGCACTTGGCGCAGACAGTCGGCATGAGCAGGTCCGGTGCGCGTTGAGTCAATGCGCCAAGGCCTGAGAGGTGTGGCACGGTTTCGCGAGGTGCCCGATGTTGACGTATTGTCAGTCGCTTTGAGGGGGGGCCAAATGATATGCAACCAGAGCATTGGCGTGACCATGCCCCATACCGTGTTCAGTTTTGAGCCAAGCCACCATTTCCATATGCTTTTTGCCGTTCACCGTTTTGAGCAGGGTTAGCCAATGGGTGACTGGATGTCCATACTTTTTCTCAATGGAAGGGAAGTAAGAAGCGGGTCCTTTTGTTTTTGGCTCTTCGGTCATGATGCAAACTCCTTTTTCTGAACCATCAAGGTACTTATTTGTCGTCGCTGAGTCCACCTTGTGCTCGTGGCCGATTCCTGCCTTCTGCGACCGGTTGAAACTGACCCCAAAAAAACGGTTGGCGCATCGTTGACAGGTAGGAGAGGGTGGGCGGTATTCCGATTGCCTGCGATGAATTGATGTAACTCAGGTAGCCAAAAATCAGAGTGAATTCGCCACTTTTGCCCGTCCAATCCGAATGCTCATCAACCGCCGGTACTGCCATGTGCGCAGCAGGGACTTGCACTGCTCCTGCAACAAGGCACGCAGCGGTGAGGCGTTCGGGGCCGGATGGAAGCCGCGAGCCAGGCGGCGCATCTGCAACTTCACCAGCGACATGTAGGCCAGCGCGGCCAGTGCCTTGCGCTTCCAGCGGATCGGCGGTAGTTCGGCACTGGCCTGGGCATCGCCCGCTCGCCAGAGGCGCGGCAGCGCCGGGTTCACTGCCAGCGCGGTGGCGATGCCGGCCATGGCCACACCGCTGGCCAGTACCTGTTCCACCACCGGCAAGCGACGGATGCCGCCTGTGACCATTACCGGCATGGGCGCAATGGCGGCGATCTCCTGGGCGAACTCGAGGAAGTAGGCTTCGCGGGCGAGGGTACGGCCATCACGGGCATCGCCCTGCATGGCTGGCGCCTCATAGCTGCCACCGGAAAGCTCCACCAGGTCCACCGCAAGTTCGCTGAGCCAGAGCACCACCTGGCGTGCATCGCTCTGCTGGAAGCCGCCGCGCTGGAAATCCGCCGAGTTCAGCTTCACTGCTACGCAGAAGCCCGGCGACACCTGAGCGCGCACAGCCTTCACCACCTCCAGCAGCAAGCGTGCGCGGTTTTCCAGGGAGCCGCCCCAGCGGTCATTGCGGCGGTTGCTCAGGGGCGAGAGGAACTGGCTCAGCAGATAGCCATGGGCAGCATGCACCTGCACCCCGCTGAAACCGGCCTGTTCGGCGAGCGCCGCGGTGCGGGCGAAGCGCTGGATCAGCGCGGCGATCTGCGCCTCATCCAGCGCCTTGGGCAGCGGGAACAGCTTCGATAGCCCGCCCATGTCCAGCGCCACGGCGGAGGGGGCCACGGTGGGCTGGCCAAGGTTGGCTTGCATCTGCCGGCCGGGGTGGTTGATTTGCATCCAGAACTGCGCGCCCTGCGCCCGGCCGATGCGCGCCCATTCGCGGAATCGATCCAGCTGTTGCCCTTGCTCCAGCACCACGCCACCGGGGCCGGTCATGGCGCGGGCGTCCACCATCACGTTGCCGGTCAGCAGCAGGCCGGCGCCACCCTCGGCCCAGGCCCGATAGAGGCGCAGTAGTTGGGCCGATGGGGTTTGGTCCTGATTGGCGAGGTTCTCCTCCATTGCCGCCTTGGCAATGCGGTTGGGAATGACGGCGCCATTGGGTAACTGCAGGGGCTGGAAGGGCGACATGGGACTCTGCGCAAGATGGGGGCACCGTGCGTCGGGTTGTGGCTCACCGAGCGAAGGCGCGATAGTGTTAAGCTAAAGCCTAAGGTTAAAGTCAGCTTTAAGGTCAATAGGGGGAGCACCCTTAAATGAAAATCGGCGAACTCGCCCGACGCAGCGGCCTGGCTGCCTCGCGCATCCGCTTCTACGAATCCAGTGGCCTGATCGGCGCCCAGCGCCTGGGCAATGGCTATCGCGACTATCCCGAGCAGACCCTGCACGCCCTGGAGATCATCGCCTGTGGGCAACAGGCCGGTTTCAGCCTGGAGGAGATGCGCAGCCTCATGCCGGATCGGGCCCCGCGAACAGACCAGCACGGCCGCCTGCTCGAAAGCCTTCAGCGCAAGGTTACCGAGATCGATGCCATGCAGCAGCGCCTGGCACAGAACCGCGCTCGACTGTTGGAAGTCATCGCCGGCATCGAAGGCAAGCCCGAAGGCATGGGCTGCGAGGAGAACGCCCAGCGCATGCTGGCCGGGTGGCGGGAGCAGGGCGGGAAGGGCGCAAAGGTGGGCGAACGGTAGGTAGAAAGCAGTGCCGCCGAACTGACGACGGCACTTGCCGAGTATCGCCAGCGCCACCAGAAAAGTCTCCTTCTGTTCGTGACGGGCCGCTTTCGACCTTGGACACTCAGTGATCGTCAACTCACTGCCGCTTTCCGCAGATTTGGAGGCGCTGTTGCGTGAAGATTAGCGCAACCCACTGGCTCTTCTTTCCACAACCCGCAAACCAAGGTGTACCAATGTTCCCTGGTTCATTACTAGCATTCTCCATGCCACAAAACGATGGTCTGGTTAGGACCTGGACCATTAGGCTTGGGCTGAACGCGGTTCAATTCGGAGTAGCTTTGACTTGGGGTGGTTCAACCCACTCCGGGGCAAAATCCCCACTGAGTGGGGATGGCTTTGGAACGCAAGAACATTTGGGGAAGTTCACATAGCAACGCAGCCGTCAAAACGGTGCATGCGTTTTCACACAGCCTGGACCCATTGCAGACATTTACCCTCTAGCGCAGCAGATGCACTGCCATGCCCACGAGCGCACAGCCCATCAACACCTGGATGACGCCCCGCTTGAAGCGAAATAAAGCAATCGCGGCTGCAATCGCGATCAACGCTGAAGGCCAGTCGAGATTGCCGCTCAAGCCCTTTGGCCAAAGCACGTGATAGCCGAAGAAACACGCTAGATTGAGGATCACTCCAACCACTGCGGCGGTAATGGCGGTAAGCGATGCCGTGAATTTGAGTTCGTTGTGGGTCGACTCAACCAGCGGGCCACCCGCGAGGATGAACAAGAACGAAGGCAAGAAGGTGAACCATGTCACCAAGGATGCCGCGATAGCGCCAGCCATAAACACCTGATCGGCCCCAAAAACTTGCGAGACATAGGCCCCGACAAAACCCACGAAGGCCACCACCATGATCAGCGGCCCAGGTGTGGTTTCTCCCAGAGCCAAGCCGTCGATCATCTGGGTTGGGGTTAGCCAACCATAGTGACCGACCGCGCCTTGGTAGACATACGGGAGCACGGCGTAGGCTCCTCCAAAGGTCAGCAACGCCGCCTTGGTAAAGAACCAGCCCATTTGGGTCAAGGTGCCTTCCCAACCAAAGAGTGCGGTCAAAATCCCCATTGGCAATGCCCATAACGCCGCACCGATCAGAGCGAGCAACGTGAGTTTCCACCCGCTGAACCGGGCATGCTCCGGGGACGGAGTATTGTCATCGATCAAGGCTGGGCCGAAGGATTTTTTGGCAGCGCTGTGGCCCCCGGTTCTGAACTTCTCGGGCGCCAGGCGACCTCCGATGTAGCCGATCAAGGCCGCGCCCAGCACGATCAGCGGGAATGGCACATTGAACGCAAAGATCGCGGTAAACGACGCAGCAGCAATCACCCAAAGCCAATTGTTTTTCAGCGCCCGAGAGCCGATCCTATGTGCCGCCTGCACGACGATGGCTGTCACGGCGGGCTTGATCCCATAGAAGAGACCGGCCACCACGGGCACTTCACCGAAGGCGATGTACATCCACGACAATGCAATCAAAATGAATAGCGAGGGCAGTACAAACAGCGCACCAGCGATTACTCCTCCCCATGTCCGATGCATCAGCCAGCCGATGTAGGTCGCTAGCTGCTGAGCTTCCGGTCCAGGGAGCAACATGCAGTAGTTGAGGGCATGCAGGAATCGACGCTCGGAAATCCAGCGCCGCCGTTCTACCAGTTCCTGGTGCATGATCGAGATCTGTCCCGCTGGCCCACCGAAGCTGATGAAGCCTAGCTTCAGCCAGAACCAGAACGCTTCGCGCAAATTGATCGGCTTTGGCCTCGACAGATCCTCTTCGACCGCTGGTGCGAAAACTTTATTCATTGGGTTGTTCCTCTTTCTCAAACCCGGCGAGCAGCCCGTCGAAGATGGCGCTCGCAGCGACCAGCAGATGGTCGTCGTGGTGAATGGTTTTACGTAGTCCTGCGAGCACGCGCTCGATGCCGGCAGCCTCCACCGGTTGAATGCCGCCGACATCGAGGTAATGCACCAAGGCAGCGATGCGGTTCAGGCCGGGCTCTTGAAGCTCGAAACTGGCCTGCAACGTTTCGAAGCTCACGCGGTTGCCGACATGACTGAAAGCCGCTTCATCGAAGTCGAAGCCCAACGCATCGGCCGGACAGTCCTGTGGAGTGTCCAGCCAGAGGATCTGAGCGTTAGGGTCAATGAAGCGGCGGATTAACCACGCACAGGCTAGGCGGTCAATCCAAGGACGCTCACGGGTTGCCCAGACACGCCCCTGGTAATCGCCACGGTTGAGTACCGTTATGCGGTGCCATTGATGTTCAGGATGTCGCGCTCGACAGCTGCGAGCGCTTCACGACAGACACCGGTATCAGGCAGCAGATAGGCACCATCACGCAGAACCGCCGCACCAGCAGCTTTCAGAGCACGCCAAGCTCGCATGCGTTCGGTTGCATTAGCGGTGGGTAAGCCAAGAATCAGCGTCAGCCAATTTTCCATGTAGAGATCGCTAATTATACTGTAGTGCTAGTTACATTATCTCCGTTAATAGTGTTTGAAAAGCCGTCCATTAGAAGCAGGATTGCGGCGAGGGTAACTGAGGAGGGGGTCACGAGAGCAATCAGCGTCAATTGATGCTGTGATGCAGTTCGTGTCAGAAAGGCGTTCCGCTTCTGGCCGGTGGCAGCCAACCACGACCGGCTGAAACCGAGCCATGGTCCGCAGGCCGAAGGCTTCGCTCACCTGGGGCGAGAGTGGGGCAATGGGGGCGGCGCAGGGCCCATGGAGCTGAAAACGAGGTTTGGATGGGACGCCATACGCCCATCCTTTGACTGCAGCTTCAGCGCATATGCACGTAGGTACCCGGCGCGGCCTCAGCAGCGGCATACACCCTGTTGCCGAGTTTACGCGGAGCCTTTTTGCGATCGCCCGAGCGCGCCTGCAGCCAGGCCTGCCAGTGCGGCCACCAGGAGCCCGCCTGTTTACTGGCGGCATCCATCCACTCCTGAGCCTCGACTGGCAGGTTGCTGCCGGTCATGAAGTGCGCCTTGGGGTTACCCGGCGGGTTGAGGATGCTCTGGATATGCCCGCTGTTGGACACCACGAACTCGCCCTGACCGCCAAATAGATGCATGGAGCGGTAGCAGGCGTCCCACGGGGTGATGTGGTCGGTGAGGCCTGCGATGCAGTAGAAGTCACTGGTGACCTGACCGAGGTCTATCGGTGTGCCGCAGACCTCCAGGGCACCGGCGCGGGCCAGCGGATTGGACTGGTACATGTCAATGAATTCGCCGTGCAGCGCGGCTGGCAGGTTGGTTGTGTCGTTGTTCCAGTAGAGGACATCGAATGCCGGCGGCTCGTTGCCGAGCAGGTAGTTGTTGATCCAGTAACTCCAGATCAAGTCATTGGGGCGCATCCAGGCGAAGACTTTGGCCAGCTCGCGGCCCTCCAGCACCCCAGCCTGATAGGAACGGCGCTTGGCTGCTTCCAGGGTCTTTTCGTCGGCGAACAGCCCGACCTGGGTGTCGGGGCGTATGTCCAACATACTGACCGCCAGGGTAAAGGCATTGACCTTTTTCTCATCCAGGGCGGCGTAGTGACCCAACAGTGAGGACAGGGTGCAACCTCCGGAACAGGCTCCGAAGGTGTTCAGGTCGGCGCTGCCGGTTATCGCAAGAACCGCATCGATCGCTTCCTTCAGGGCTTCTACGTAGCTGGACAAACCCCATTCACGCTGTGCCTTGCCCGGATTACGCCAACTGACAGCGAAGGTCTGGATACCGCTGTCGAGGAGAAAACGGATCAGGCTCTTCTCCGGTGTCAGATCAAACAGGTAGAACTTGTTGATCTGTGGCGGCACCACCAAGAACGGACGCACATGCACCTGCTCGGTTCGGGGCTTGTACTGGATCAACTCCAGCACCTCATTGCGAAACACCACCGCGCCTTCGGTGATGCCCAGATTGTGGCCCACCTCGAAAGCAGTCTTGTCCACCTGGCTGGGCATGCCGCCGTTTTCAATCAGGTCCCGGGTCAGCTGCAAAAAGCCATCAAGAATGCTCTTGCCGCCGGTTTCAAAGAAGCGCTTGAGCGCTACCGGGTTGGCCAGGGTGTTGGTCGGCGCCATCGCCTCGGTCAGCAGGCCAATGACGAACTGGCCACGATGAGCGTCCTGTTCGCTAAGGTTGCTGGTGCTGATCCAGTCTTTCATCTCCTGGCACCAGGCCAGGTAAGTCTGCATGTAGCGACGCAATAGCGGGTTGCGCTGCCAGGTCTGCTCGTCGAAACGCTTGTCGCCCGCCGCTGGCTTGAGTTGCGAGCGGTCGAGCAGGACATTTTTCAGCTCAAGGCCAAATGCTGCCATATGCCGGGCGCTATGCACGGGTTGCTTGAGCACTTGTCGCAGGACCATGCGGGCGGTCCCGAGCAGGTCGCGCCCGCGAGGGCCGAACGCCGGGTTCAGGCTCAGGGTGTGCATTGCAGCTTGCTGGGAGAGATCTTTATCTTTCTTGTTCATTGTGACACTCCGGTAAGGCATCCAAGGCGGGCGCCCGGAAGTTATACGGCTGCGACGGGGCAATGTGCCGGCCAGGCGAGCCGCAGAAGGGCAGGGCTTGCCATTGCAGATGTTGCGCAGCAGTTTATAGACGCAGGGGTGGCAAACTTGTCATTTGGCGACAACGCTTTTTCACTTCATGACAATCCATGACCTTTGATCCGGGAGTGCGCATAGCGTTGCTCAGTGCGTAATTGCATTCGCTGGTGAGGGGGCCGACGGTTGTTGCGCGCAGGGCTGGGCGATGGCCCTGCGCGGGTGCGTAGCGGTTTGATCAGGCCTCGTCGACCACCGGGTTGACCAGCTTGCCGATGCCCTCTATGGACACTTCGACCACATCGCCGGCCTTGAGGTAGACCTTGGGGTTCATGCCAAAACCGACGCCTGCCGGTGTGCCACTGACGATCACGTCACCGGCTTCCAGGGTCACCGCTTCACTCAGTGTCGAGATGATGGTTGCCACGTCGAACAACATGTCGTTAGTGTTGGCCGATTGCACGACCTTGCCATTGACGCGGGTCTCAAGCAGCAAACCCTTACCGCCTGCTGGCAACTCATCGGCAGTCACCAGGACCGGGCCGAAAGCACCCGTGTCATCGAAGTTCTTGCCCACTGTCCACTGGGGCGAGATGAACTGGTAGTCCCGTACCGAACCTTCATTGAACAACGCGTAGCCGGCTACGTGGTCGAGCGCATCTTCCTTGCGGATATGCCGACCGCCGCTTTTGAGCACCACCGCCATTTCGCCTTCGTAGTCGAGGCTGTCGGAAACGCGAGGGCGAACCAGCGGTTTGTTGTGGGCCGTCAGGCTGGAGTTCCAGCGCGGGAACAGGGTCGGGTAGCTCGGTTGAGCGTAAGGGGATTCCTTGGTGTGGTCGGCATAGTTCAAGCCCACGCAAACGATCTTGGTAGGACGCGCCATCAATGGCAGGTAGGCATCTTCGGCGATGTCTACCAAGGCGCCATCGGCTTCGGCCCCGTGGGTGGTCAGGTCGACGCCGCGGGCCAGCAGGGACTCAAGAGACTCGGCACCCAGTACGCGTACACCTTCGGCAGTGACGACACCCAGCACAGGTTGACCTTGATTGAGGAAGCGAACGTAGCGCATGGCGGTTTCTCTTGTTGGATTGAATGAGGTCGAGGTTGAAGGGCAACCAACCGCGTAGTCACTAAGCTAAAACCAATAAAATATATCGTCAAAAAAATATATATTTTTTTTATGAATGTGAGAAATTTTTCCTTCTATGTATGATTCGTCTGGACAAGGTGTAAAAGGAGTCGAACGTGAATTCCCCACTGATCAACTGGCAACCCGCGGACCCAGCGGAAAAACGCACCATGGCCTCGCAACTCGAAGCCAGGATTCGCCAGGACATCATCAATGGCCAACTGGCGCCGGGCAGTCGCCTGCGCCTCAAGGTATTGGCCGATGCCTACGACGTCGGGGTGATTCCGTTACGCGAAGCCTTGTCGCGCCTGGCCAGCAGTGGCTTCGTCTCGGCGGCGGATCAGAAAGGCTTCAGTGTCGGGCGAATTTGCGCAGCAGAAATCGCTGACATCACCGCCGCCCGCCTGCACATCGAATGCAAGGCCTTGGCCGATTCCATACGTCTGGGTGACGTGGAGTGGGAGAGTCGGGTTCTGGCTGCGCATCACCGGCTTGATCGCCTCACCATCGTCGAGGGCCCAGAACGTTTACTCAAACCGGACTGGGAAAACGCCCACGAACTGTTCCATCAGGCGCTGATTTCCGGCTGCAATTCGCCAACGCTGCTGCGCTTGTGTTCATCGCTACGCGATCAGACGGCACGTTATCGTTTCCTGTCTATGCACTACGCCGACAGCACTGCACGCGATGTGCCCGACGAACACCGCCAATTGATGGATGCTGCGCTGGCCAAAGACGTCGACAAGGCCTGCGAGTTGTTGGCAAGGCATTACCAGACCACGACCGATTCGGTGCTCAAGCACGCACTGCTGGGATAGCGGTGATGGCCGCTTGCTGGAGCTGCGTTGCAATGATTGATGTGCGAAAGGTTACGTAGTCAATGTCCAATGAGGGGCATCGAACATTCGTGGGTGACCGGTTGAATCCACCGCCGATTGCAGCTTGGAGCGGCCATACCCGGAACGGATGGCGCATCGCTTTCCTGCCAAAGCTATCCAGCATTAAAGCGCTTTTTGCCGACAGTGGAGCAGGGCCTCGCTGATCATGGCGTGGACCAGTGCTGGAGAAACACCGAGGATCTTTGCGATTTCATTCTGTTTCATGCCGTGAATGCGGCACATTTCGAAAGCGTAGCGCGTGCGTTCCGGCAAATCGGACAATACGCCAGAAATCCTGTCCAGCACCTGTTGGTCCGACACCAGTGCTTCCGGCGTTTGCGCCTGGTGGCTGGATATCTCGCTGCTGGCATCTTCCTGGACGATCCAGCGCTCTTCAAACTGGCGGCGACGGTAATGGTCGATCGACAGGTTGCGCACTACACGCGTGAGATACGAGGCTTGAGACCTGATCGGCCCACTGGCGTCAGCCTCACCCATTTTCAGGAATGCTTCATGGACAATGTCTTCGGCATGGCTGCGGCAGCCGATGATGCGCGCCGCAAGTCCAATCAAGCGCTGGCGCCGCTCGAAGAACACTTCAAGCAATTGGGAACCGCTCCCCGCCGCACTGGGCTTTTGCATGATGCACCTGCATTGTTTTATGAGTCTGCCAGCGAGGGTCGTGAATTTATTCTTATTAAGAACTATTTGCAACAAATCTCGAGGGCAGTCCACCCCAAGTGCCATCATTCAAAGTCGAAGGTCATTTCAACGCTGTACTCGAACTGAACCAAAACCACGGAACATGGAGTAAGCTTGCCGAAATTTTCCTTCTACCCGCCATGATGACCAATCCTCCCAGCCCGCCGAAATCTACTAGCGAAATTGCTGCCGACTGGTGTGTGCGCCTGCATTTTGGCGAGTGCACGGATGCCGATCGTGCGCAGTTCCGGCGCTGGCATGATGCCGATCCGTCCCACGCGGCGGAATACGCAATCATGTGTCGACTCTGGCAGGTCAGCGAGCAGTTGCCTGCCAGCCTCGGTGTCGACACGCCGGGGCGTTCGCGTTGGAGCCGCCGTTTACCTTTACTGGCGCGCGCGGCGGTGGTCCTGGCGGCCGTAGGTGCTGTCTGGGGTGCAGGTTGGTCAGCGGGCATGCTGCCTGGCAGTGTTCGCTACTTCATGGCGCAGGAAGTTCGTCGACCGGTGCAACTGCCTGATCACAGCCAGGTGCAACTCAACCAGCGCACTGGCCTGGTCTACCTCGGTTTTCGCGATCAGCGCCGGGTACTGCTGCGTAATGGCGAGGCTTATTTCGATGTGCAGCAGGATCGTGAAAAGCCGTTCGTGATCCGTGCCGATAACGCCAGTATCAGGGTCACCGGTACTCACTTCAATGTCTGGACCGGACAAGAGCAGACCACGGTAACCGTCACTGAGGGTTCGGTACTGGCTTCGCGCAGTGATGGCAGCAATGACAACCATCAGGGGGCGGTGCTGACGGCCGGAATGCAAGCCGTATTTGGCCCCGATCGGATGTTGCAATTGAGCAGCACTGACCCATCCCGGGCCGCTGCCTGGCGCAATGGCAAGCTGATGCTCGATGATGTGAGCCTGCGCGAAGCGCTGCCCCTGATCAATCGCTACCTTGACGTACCGTTGAAACTGGCGGATAGCGAAGTCGGTGACCTGCGCTTTGGAGGCATCTATGACACCGCCGAACTCGGCCATATGGTCAACGCGTTGCCGCAGATACTGCCGGTGAAATTGCGCCACAGTGATCAAGTGACGCTGCTATCCAAACGCTGAAATCTGCCTTCTGAATTTCTTTTTTGTGATTTTCTGAACAAATCACACGCTCATTCGTCGATCCGGCATGCCCTTAACAACAAGCTACCGGAAGTATCATGAGCGCCTATTCACTGAATCGACCCGTCCTGCGCCTGCGCCGCTGCATCACTGCCGCCACTCTGGGCCTCACACTGGTGACAGCCGTGCCGGCAATGGCCGATCCGGTCCAGGTCAACATCCCTTCGCAGGCGCTGTCGTCGGCGCTTTCCGACCTGGCCAGGCAAGCCAATCTGCAGATCATTTACAGCCAGGACATCGTGTCCGGCATTCGTAGTCGTGACGTTGCCGGAGAGATGGAACCGGAGGCAGCGCTGCGTCAGTTGTTGGGAGGGACCAGGATCGTCTACCAGCTCGAAGGCAATTATGTGACTCTACAGGGTAACAGTGACGACTCGGCGATGGCCTTGCCTGCCACCAGTATCCAAGGTCAGGCCTACAGCTCCGTGAGCCCCGACGACGGCTATGTGGCCAAGCGCGCTTCTGCCGGCACCAAGACCGACACACCACTGGTGGAAACGCCATACTCGGTTTCTGTAGTTACCCGCGAGCAGATTGAAGCCCAGCAACCCAAGACCATCGCACAAGCTCTGCGTTATACGCCAGGCGTCAATGCCGAACTTGCCGGCCCTCAGTTTGTGACCGACCAGTTGACCATTCGCGGTTTTCAGCAGGGCACCGGGCGCATGTTGCGTGATGGTACGCGCACCTTCCTGCCTGAGTTTCTCGGCTGGGATGCCCCCGAACCCTATGGCCTGGAACGTATCGAGGTGCTGCGCGGTGCCAGCTCGGTACTTTACGGCGCCTCCGACCCCGGCGGACAGATCAATCTGGTGAGCAAGCGGCCGACTGTCGAGCCACTGCGTGAAGTGCAGTTGCAAATGGGTAACCACAATTACCAGCAGGGCGCCTTCGACCTGGGGGATGCGCTGGACGAGGAGGGCATCTGGAGTTACCGGCTGACCGGGTTGTTCCGGGAAGCCGATGCCCAGGCCGACCACATTACCAACCGTCGTGAGTACGTCGCCCCAGCCATCAGCTACCGTCCCAGCGACAATACCGAGCTGACGTTTCTAGGCGAGTACCAGAAACAGACCGGTAACTTCGCCAACCCGTTACCGGCCGAGGGTACTGTGTTTCGAGACCCGCGTGGACGTCTGGATCGTGATACCTACGTGGGTGACACCGGCTCCGACTTCATGACCAACGAAAAGACTTCGTTGGGCTATGTGCTCGAGCATCGATTCGACGAAGTCTGGACTGCGCGGCAGAACGTACGTTACAGCTACTATCGTCAAGCCAGCTCCGAGATTGCCCTGTTCGGGCCAGTGGGCGACCTGTACTCGCGCTATAACGATCAGCGCAAGGGCGACGGCCGTCTGTTCACCATGGATAACCAAATGCAGGCCAACTTCGCCACAGGCCCTGTCGAGCACACACTGTTGACCGGCGTCGACTACAACAACGGCAAGTTTGACCAGGAGCAATCGCTGAACTTCATCCTGGAAAGCTTCGACGTGTTCAATCCGAACAATGAGCAGCCCCTGACCTTCTTTCCGTTCAGCGCCAACAGCTACGAACAAAAAATGGCGCAAACCGGTGTCTACTTGCAGGACCAGTTGAAAGTCGACAACTGGGTGTTCCTCCTGGGTGGCCGTTACGATTGGGCCAGCAACCAGAAGGACGACCGCGCCCCGCAAACCCAGAAGGACGAGAAGTTCAGCGGCCGCGCCGGTATTGTCTACCTCTTCGACAATGGCCTGGCTCCGTATGCCAGCTACAGCGAATCGTTCCTGCCGGTGATGGGCATTACCGCCGACAACTCGCAACTGGATCCGGAAACCGGCAAGCAATACGAAGTGGGCCTCAAGTACGAGCCGCCAGGTTCCAACAGCCTCTACACCATTGCCTGGTTCGACCTCACCAAGCAAAACGCCACCGAGAACGTTGGCGGCTTCTCCAGGCAGGAAGGTGAGGTTCGTTCCAAGGGTGTGGAGCTCGAGGCCAAGACCGAAATCACCCAGGGTTTCAACCTGATCGGCAGTTACACCTGGAACGATGTCGAAGTCACTCAATCGGAAACCGGCAACAAGGGCAATACACCGTTCCGGGTGCCAGAGCACATGGCTTCGCTGTGGGGTGATTACATCGTCCAGGGTGGCGCGCTGGAAGGCTTGCGCCTGGGTGCCGGTGCCCGTTACGTGGGCAGCACATTCGGCGATTCGGCCAACAGCTTCAAAGTGGACAGCTATACCGTGGTCGACGCACTGGTCGCCTATGAACTTGGCAAGGTTGCGGCCTCGCTGGACGGCGTGGAGGTTTCGTTGAATGCCACTAACCTGTTCGACGAAGATTACGTCGCCGGTTGCTTCAGCACCGTTGGCTGCCAGTACGGACAGCAACGCACCGTCTACGGCACTGTGAGTTACAACTGGTAACCCCGAGCCGGCCAGGCGCATTCGCGCACTCGACCAGCACACCGGGGGGTGTGCTGGTCATTGTTCACGTGCGCGGCAGCGAGGTGCATTCTCGGCACGCATTGATTTACAAGGAAAGTACCGAACATGACCGCCCGAGCCTTGCGTAACTGGTATCTGGTCCACAAATGGACCAGCCTGATCGCCACCCTCTTTTTGTTGTTGCTGTGCCTGACGGGGTTGCCGCTGATCTTTCATGAAGAGATCGAGCACTACTTCGAACCCCACCCGCAGCTGCGTCCACCGACTGGCCCAGCGCCGCAAATAAACTACGACAAGGTTATCGCCAGTGCCTTGGCAGCACGGCCAGGTGAGGTCGTGCGCTTTGTCGGTTTCGACCCGCAAGAGCCATTAGGCGTGGTGACCACTGCAACGAGCCTGGTGCCACCGCCGCTTGAGGGCCACTCCCAGTCGTTCGATACGCGTACCGGCGAGCTGTTTGCGCCCCAGCCGCCGGATGATGGTTTCATGAACCTGATGCTGCGCCTGCACACCGATTTGTTCCTCGGTCTGCCTGGTTATCTGTTTCTCGGTTTCATGGGGCTGCTGCTGGTCGCGTCGCTGGTTTCCGGCGTGGTGGTGTACACGCCGTTCATGCGCAAGTTGGATTTTGCCACCGTGCGCAGCGGACGGAGTCAACGGCTGAAATGGCTGGACCTGCACAATGTGCTCGGCATCGTCACCCTGGCCTGGGTATTGGTGGTTGGCATTACTGGCGTGATCAATACCCTGGCGCTGCCCATACTGGGTATGTGGCAGACTGGCCAGTTGGCAGAGATGACCGCGCCCTACAAAGACGCACCGCCACTGGAGCGCCTCGGTTCGCTGCACAAGGCGATCGAAGCTGCTCGCATCGCGGCGCCGGGCATGGAACCGGGCTTCATCGCGTTTCCCGGTACCCAATTCAGCAGCCAGCATCATTACGCGGTGTTCATGCGCGGTACCACACCGCTCACCGCGCGCCTGCTCAAGCCGGCCCTGGTGGACGCACACACGAGCGAGCTGACTGACATGCGCGAGATGCCCTTGTATGTGAAAACCTTGCTGGTCTCTCAACCCCTGCACTTTGGCGACTACGGCGGCTTGCCACTGAAGATCATCTGGGCGCTGCTCGACCTGGTTACCATCGTGGTCCTGGGTAGCGGCCTGTACCTGTGGTTGGGCCGACGCAAGGTACCGCTGGAAAAGCGCCTTGCCGACCTCAATGCCAGTGGCCTGGGAACGGAGGGCAGGGCATGAGGCGCGGCCTATGGATGATATTTCGTTGGCCGCTGCTGATGGCATTGCTGAGCTTTCTCGGTCTGCTTTCGGCACTGATCGGCGATGCGTTCTATGACCTGCTTTCGTGGCTCAGCCTGGGCGTGCCATTGGTGCTGCTCGGGGTGGTTTGGATACGTATGCGCCGAGTAAACGGGCTGCGTTGACAGCTATCGGCCCAAGCTACGTGTGGGCAAGGGGCTTTAAGGTCTGCTCCTGGCCGATTCTGTTGAAAAAGTCGGTTTGTCCAGACAGCCCTGGTATTGATCGGTGAAAACGCCTTTTTTACACGCTGCTACGTGAAATCTGAGCTCG
>CAYVPI010000119.1:0-16463 GCA_964453495.1 uncultured Pseudomonas sp.
ACCTTCGGGTTATGAGCCCGACGAGCTACCAGACTGCTCCATCCCGCGTCTGTGGAGTGAATTCTACAGAACTGTGCGGGGCTGTCAACTGCTCATTTAGAGAAAACCTTTTTTGTTCAAGTGCTTAGCTTCTTCGAGAATGCTCACAGGGCAGGTAGGGCGTGGGTTCCAGCTCTATTGAGTGGCTGAAATTGATTGAATGGATAAATACATTTCGGGGGTAGGGTGCGTGCGGCGATGTGAGCCGGGTGCGATACTAACTGACCACGCGTAGGATCTTTCCACTGTTCGCCCCTATGACCCAGCGCAAGATCATTCATGTCGATTGCGATTGTTTCTATGCCGCCATAGAAATGCGCGACAACCCCGCACTCGCCAGTAAACCGTTGGCTGTTGGCGGGTCGGCGGACCATCGCGGCGTGATTGCCACCTGTAACTATGAGGCACGGGCGTATGGCGTGCGCTCGGCGATGTCTTCTCGGCTTGCACTCAAGCTCTGCCCGGACCTGACGATCGTCAAGCCGCGCATGGACGCTTATAAGGAGGCCTCCCGCGAGATACACACCATTTTGCGGGACTACACCGAGCTGATCGAGCCATTGTCGCTGGATGAGGCGTACCTGGATGTGTCGCAAAGCACGCAGTTCTCCGGCAGCGCCACGTTGATTGCCCAGGATATTCGCCGCCGTGTTTCCAATCGCCTGCATATCACCGTTTCGGCGGGTGTGGCGCCGAACAAGTTCCTGGCCAAGATCGCCAGCGATTGGCGCAAGCCCAACGGTTTGTTCGTGATCACGCCGGCCGAGGTCGAAGATTTTGTCGCCCAGCTACCCGTTAACAAGCTGCACGGGGTGGGCAAGGTGACCGCCGACAAACTGGGGCGCCTGGGTATTACCGATTGCCTGTCGCTGCGCGATTGGAACAAGCTGGCGTTGGTCCGCGAATTCGGCAGTTTTGGCGAGCGGTTGTGGAGCCTGGCGCGTGGAATCGATGACCGGGTGGTACAGAACGACAGTCGCCGCCAGTCAGTCAGCGTTGAAAATACCTATGACGCCGATCTTCCAGACCTGGCCAGTTGCCTGGAAAAGCTGCCGGAACTGATGGATACCCTGGCCGGGCGCATGGCGCGGATTGACAGCAGCTACCGCCCGGGCAAGCCGTTCGTGAAGGTGAAGTTCCATGATTTCAGCCAGACGACGCTGGAGCAGTCAGGGGCCGGTCGAGACCTGGACAGTTACCAGCAATTGTTGACTCAGGCATTCGCGCGGGGTGGCAAACCGGTCAGATTGCTGGGGATAGGTGTACGGCTGGTAGACCTGCGAGGTGCCCACGAGCAGCTGGAGCTTTTCGCCCACTAAGAAATGACGAAAAACACCTGTACACGCTACCGTAGCAGCTGCCGATAGGCTGCGTCCCGCGTGCAAAGCGGGCGCAGTGAGATCTTCGACGCAGCCTATCGGCAGCTGCTACGCAGATTTGTCAGCATGTGCCAACAGGCGCGGCTCAATTGATCGCGCCGGGATCGGCCACCAGGCGGCCGGCATCCTTGGTCAAGGACTTGAGGAATTCCTGCTGCAGTTCCGGATCGTTGCGTGTCAGCTCGATCAGGCTCTGCTCCAGCTCGCTGGCTTCTTCTTCCAGCCCCAGCTCGGACAACCGTTTGACCCGGTGTACCCATTGGTTCACTTCGTCATCTTCCAGGTCGTCGAAAATCAGCGCGTGTGCTTCAACCAGTTTGCCGCGCAGGTTACTGCTGACCATGAGGCTGGCATCCGCCTGAGTCTTGTCGTCCTCGTCGGCGACGATAAGGTGCAGGGTGCCAATCTGGCTCAGGTTCTGCTCGGAAAAGGGGCTGTCGAGCAGGTTGACGCGCAACACACCGTTACGGTCAGTGCTCAGGTCGTAGTTCTGCTTGCCGGCCAAAACCCGTACGGGGCGTTCGCTCCAGGGCAGGCTGGTGTATTCGCGACGCTGGTCGCGCTGCACCTCATCGATGCCTGCCAGGTTCTGTTGTGCCCGGCCATTGGACTGCACGTTCATGAACGGGTTGAGCCCGGCGAAGCCGTAGCTGATCCAGTCCTTGGTCGCGCTGTCGGGCAGGCGCCCGAGCATGACCACGTTGGCGACGTTGGCGCCCACGCCGGCTACCACGGCTACCGCGCCCAGCGGGACTTCGTAAGCTTCGCGCCAGGCCTGGTAAGGGGTATAGCGATCATAACGGCGAGTAACTTCGAACTCGGTGACTTCGAAGGTCTTCTGTTCATGGATCCGCACACGACGTTGCGGAAGCTCAAGTACCTTGGGCTCACCGACATCGATCTGCAGGCTGTGATCGAGCAGCTTGCGCTCGATGCGCTCTTCGTGCTCGCTGCGCTGGGACATTTGGTTGGCGCAACCGCTGAGGAGCAGGGCGCCGCACAGTGCGGCGCCCCCGAGAGGTAAGGTACTTCGCTTGAACATGGTTACTCTTGCTTTGGCTATCAGCGACGGATGCGAGCTTGGAGGAACGACAGTACCTCGGCGACAGGCATGGCCTGGGCTTCCCCGATGGTGCGGCTCTTGTATTCCAGGTTGCCTTCGGCAAGGCCGCGGTCGCTGACCACGATGCGGTGTGGAATACCGATCAATTCCATGTCGGCGAACTTGATCCCCGGGCTGGTTTTTTTGTCACGGTCGTCGAGCAGGACTTCGAAGCCGGCAGCCGTCAGCTCTTTATAGAGCTTGTCGGTGGCTTCGCGGACCAGTTCGGTTTCGTAACGCAGCGGTACCAGGGCAATCTGGAACGGTGCCAGGGCGTCGCTCCAGATAATGCCGCCTTCGTCGTAGTTCTGCTCGATGGCAGCAGCTACCACGCGGGAAACGCCGATGCCGTAGCAACCCATGGTCAGGGTGACGGGTTTGCCGTTCTCGCCCAGCACCTGGCACTTCATCGCTTCGCTGTACTTGGTGCCCAGCTGGAAGATGTGACCTACTTCGATGCCGCGCTTGATCACCAGCTTGCCGTGGCCGTCCGGGCTTGGGTCGCCTTCAACCACGTTGCGCAGGTCGGCAACCAGCGGAACCGGCAGGTCACGTTCCCAGTTCACGCCGAAGTAGTGCTTGTCGTCGATGTTGGCGCCGATGCCGAAGTCGCTCATCAATTCGACCGAACGGTCGATGATGCAGGGCAGTGGCATGTTCAGTGGGCCCAGGGAGCCTGCACCGGCGCCGATGGCTTCGCGCAGTTCGGCTTCGCTGGCCATGACCAGTGGGTTGGCGACCTGCTCCAGGTTGGCAGCCTTGATTTCGTTGAGCTCGTGGTCGCCACGGATGATCAGCGCAATCAGCTTGCCTTCTTCGGCAGCATGCACCACCAGGGTCTTGATGGTTTTTTCGATCGGCAGGTTGAAGCCTTCGACCAGTTGCGCGATCGTCTTGGCATTCGGCGTGTCGACCAGGCGCAGCTCTTCGCTTGGCGCTGGACGTGAAGTCTCGCGTGGCAGGGCTTCGGCTTTCTCGATGTTGGCGGCGTAGTCGGAGGTATCGCTGAAGGCGATGTCGTCTTCACCGGACTCGGCCAGTACATGGAACTCATGGGAACCGGTGCCGCCGATCGAGCCGGTGTCGGCTTGTACGGGGCGGAAGTTCAGGCCCAGGCGGGTGAACACGTTGCAGTATGCCTGGTGCATGCGGTCGTAGGTTTCCTGCAGGGAAGCCTGGTCGACGTGGAAGGAGTAGGCGTCCTTCATGATGAACTCGCGGCCACGCATCAAACCGAAGCGCGGGCGAATCTCATCGCGGAATTTGGTCTGGATCTGGTACATGTTGATCGGCAACTGCTTATAGCTGTTGAGCTCGTTGCGGGCCAGGTCCGTGATCACTTCTTCGTGGGTAGGGCCTGCGCAGAAGTCGCGGTCGTGGCGATCCTTCAGGCGCAGCAATTCAGGGCCGTACTGTTCCCAGCGCCCCGACTCCTGCCACAGTTCGGCAGGCTGGATGCCAGGCATCAGCACTTCCAGGGCGCCGGCGGCGTTCATTTCTTCGCGCACGATGGCTTCAACCTTGCGCATCACACGAAGGCCCATCGGCAGCCAGGTGTAGAGACCGGAGGCGAGCTTGCGGATCATGCCGGCCCGCAGCATGAGCTGGTGGCTGATGACGACCGCGTCGGAAGGGGTTTCTTTCTGTGTGGCGAGCAAATATTGACTGGTGCGCATGGTAGGCCGTTGTCGGTTGCTTTGACTGAAAATGACCCGGCATTGTACGGCGGTGATCCTTGCGCGTACAGGATTGGGGGCGTGGTATCAGGGATATAAGCACCCAATGGTCATCGAAGGGTGGTGTTAATCGCCTGCCTATAAATAGAAAAAGCCCGGCAGTGCCGGGCTTTTCGAGGTGAAGCTACCAGCTGGATTCTTAAGTTACAGAATGTTCAGCGGGTATTGAACGATCAGGCGCAGCTCGTCGATCGAAGGCGAACCGTAGTAAACGCCATCACCCGAACGGTAGGTCGCTTGACGTACGCGCAGGCTCAGGTCTTTGGCAGCGCCTTCCTGGAACACGTACTTGGCTTCGATGTCGCGTTCCCACTCTTCGCCGTCACGAGTACCCGCTACGTGAGCATCGGTACCTTTGACATAACGAGTCATGAAGCTCAGGCCTGGAACGCCGTAGGAAGCCATGTTCAGGTCATAACGAGCCTGGTAGGACTTCTCGTTTTCGGCGTTGAAGTCCGAACGAGCAACGGAGTTGGCCAGGAAGATGGTGCCGCCGCCGTCTACGCCGTAACCGTAGTCACCGTCACCGGTGATTTTCTGGTAGGCCAGGGTGAAAGTGTGTGCGTCGTAGGTGTAGGCGCCCGAGAAGCTGTAGGCGTTGTTGTCGAGTTCGTCACCATCGAACGCGGCATAGTTGGTGGTGCCGTCACTCTGGGTGTTATAGATGTTGAAGTCGAATACCAGACCCTGCTTGTCGCCCATCGGCAGGCTCCAGTTCAGGTTGCCGTACCATTTTTCCCAGTAGTCTTCTACGTCCGAGTAGTAGACGGAGGCACTGAATGCGTCGCTAAAGGCGTAAGTACCACCGATAACGTTGGCAGAGGTCAGGTTCAGGCTGTCGTGATAAGTCTGGGCCTGGGCGTTGATAGCGGTGAAACGACCGGCATTGAGGGTCAAGCCTTCAATTTCGTTCATGGTCAGCAAGGTGCCTTGGGCAACTTCAGGCAGCAGGCGGCTGTCGTCGGTTGCGAACACTGGCATTGCAGTGTACTGGTCACCGTACTTCAGAACGGTATCGGAAATGCGCATTTTGACAGCACCGCCAGCTTCGGAGTAGTCGTCTTGCGAACGACCATCGGAACCGGTTGGGAACAGGCCAGTGCCAGCACGGTCTTTACCGCTGTCCAGTTTCAGGCCCAGCAAGCCGATTGCGTCAACACCGAAACCTACAACACCCTGGGTGTAGCCGGATTCGAACAGGGCGTTGAAGCCCAGGCCGGTTTCGCGGTTGTAGCTTTGGGTGCCAGCTGGGTTGTTACGGAAATCGCGGCTGAAATAGAGGGTGCGAGTTGTAATGTTAAAAGTGCTGTCTTCAACGAAGCCCTTCGATTCGGACTGGCTGGAAGCTGCTGCCATTTGGGTACTGCCCGCTGCGGCTACTGCCAGGGCGATCATGCTCCACTTCATCACGCGCATCGTGACTTGCTCCTTTGGTTTTTAGGAAGAGTACTGCCGTCCCACCTGTTTTTTTATCTGGGCGGCTCTTTCTTTTTGTGTCGGCGCAAACTTATATCACGCAGACGTTATTTGGCGATACTTGCGAAACAAACCTTTCAGCTTCTTTACGACCATGTCGCAAAATGTTGTGTCCATGTCGCAAA
The DNA here is from genome assembly GCA_964453495.1 of uncultured Pseudomonas sp. Lineage (GTDB taxonomy): Bacteria > Pseudomonadota > Gammaproteobacteria > Pseudomonadales > Pseudomonadaceae > Aquipseudomonas. The sequence continues at coordinate 5,858 of CAYVPI010000119.1, forward strand.
TCACAATTTTTGTTTAAAAATTGTACAACTACAGCGCAGTTTTCAAGGTTTGTGCCAAGCCCCAACGTTGAAAAACTCCATGGTCACACCGTGCAGCTGTTGTTATTTGTCGCAGAACTTTGCTCACCACCGGTCCTGCCGACTGTGGGTGGGTAGGAATGCAACAACCGTGCACAAAAGCGCCTCGCTTCACGAAATTTTCACTTTTTTTTTGAATTCGGCCTAAGCCCTCATAAAACCGGGGGTTTAACAGCATTTCGATAGTTCTTGACTCTGTTCGGGCGATCAGGCTGGCGCAGCCGTTCGGTTGGATTTGTTACCGTGCTGGCAACAGAAATGAGTAGTTGGTGCATGTCGAGTGCGCAGAAAACCGGCTGTCGGCTCCATTTCGGTGCGAAAAGTAGCGCCAAGGTAACAGATGGGTGTCGAGAAGCAGTGCGGAGGTAGCACTTGGAGGTCTGCGAGGTGTCTGGGAGTGGGGGGAGGGCGATGGCCGGTGCAAAGGGGTCGAGGTTTTTAAGGGTGTGACTCACTATCTATTTTTCGGTCGAGTCATGGTTGGGTAGTCGGATCTGTTCTGTTTTGGTGCGTTGATACCAAGGTCGACTATCGGGTTTGCTGGCTGTTAATAGCCTGTGATAAGGAATTTCACGCTTTTCAGTGCCTGTTATACAGTGATCCTTGGCGCGTTCGCGAGTATCCTGCTGTTCATGGCCTAGCGTTTAACTTGCTACCGGGAGATAAGTTACGGTGTTTGCTCTGGATTCGCGTCTTCAACAAGATACCCTGCCGATCGGCGACTTTGCGCTGTGTCGTTTGCTTCTGTCCAACGATGCAAACTATCCCTGGTTTATCCTGGTGCCGCGTAGGCCGGATATCAGTGAAGTGTTCGAACTCGATGCTGCCGATCAATTGATGCTATGGCAGGAAACAACGGCCTTGGCCGAAAAGCTCAAGCAAGTTTTTGCGGCGGACAAGATGAACGTGGCAACCCTGGGTAATGTGGTCGGTCAGTTGCATATGCATGTGATTGTGCGCCGGCGCGATGATCCGGCGTGGCCTGCGCCTGTGTGGGGGCGCCACCCCGCGAAACCCTACTCGGCGCAGGAGTTTGCAGCCATTGGCGAGCGGCTCAAGGGCCAATTGGGTGATGACTTCCGCTTTATGGAGGCTTGAATCATGACTCTGGAAGCGCGTGTTACCGAACTGGAAAGTCGCCTGGCATTTCAGGACGACACTATTCAGGCACTTAATGACGTGCTGGTCGACCAGCAGCGAGCGGTTGAGCGAATGCAGCTGCAAATGGCGGCCTTGCTCAAGCGGCACGAGGAAATGATGGGGCAGTTTCAAAGCCTGGAGGAAGACGTACCTCCTCCTCATTATTAATAGCCTGATATAGAAGGCATAAAAAAACCGCGAGCAGCGTGCTGCATCGCGGTTTTTTTCTATGGGTGATCAGCGCCGAGGCGAGGCGGCGATCACGTCTTCGGCTTGCAAGCCCTTGTCACGATTCATCACCGAGAACTCCACGCGTTGGCCTTCGACCAGTACGCGATGGCCTTCGCCGCGAATGGCGCGGAAGTGGACGAAAATATCGTCACCCGAATCGCGGGAAATAAAGCCGAATCCTTTCGAAGTATTGAACCACTTGACTGTGCCAGTATCACGGTTGCTCATGTCGTAGCTGGGTGCCGCACTGCTGGTTCGCCTGGTTGGGTAGAAGCTGATTGCAAGGTGCAGGAGCACCGCAGCTACCGCGCTGAGAAGGCTGAACGAAGTGGCAGGTTGGCCAGCCATTTCCAGCTGGGCAAGCAAGGTCAGCGTTTGCAGTACCACAGCCAGGACCAGCAGGGCGCTGACAACGTTTTGCAATTGCTGGCGCGCACCTTTGTTCCAGTACGGGATGACGGGGGCGAGGATCAGGTTGAGCAGGCCAAGCAGCGCCAGGTAGAGAGCATCGGGTTGTTGCAGGTAAGGTGCGGCATCGACGGTGCGCAAGCTCGGGACAAAGGACAGCAGTAAAGCAGCGGCGCCCGTCAGTAGGTGGACGATTTTCAACATTTTATTTGACTCACGTTAAGGCAGATCACAGGAAGAGCTGGGTTCACGATGCCGTGCCCACGAAAAGATTAGGGGTGGCGGGTCGTGGAAAAAGTCAGCCTATGCGTCACCGTCAGGATGATCGAAGGTGGCGGCACAGCACCTATTTAACAGCAAAGCCTTGGTCTACTCAAATCAGGCGGGTGGGCGGGGCAGGTTTGGTGCTGGGTCCTGATTGACGTCAAGGTCGCGCAAATTCGCCGTGCACCGCTCTGCGACAAAGGCTGCACGTGCTTGCGTCTCTTGCTAGAGTGGGGCGACACCTCGTGTGAAAACCATCCTATGAAGGAGATTTATATGCCAATCGATATCGGTATCAGTGAAGAAGATCGCAAATCGATCGTGGATGGCCTGTCCCGATTGTTGTCTGATACCTACGTGTTGTACCTCAAAACCCATAACTTTCATTGGAACGTCAGCGGGCCAATGTTTCGCACTCTGCATTTGATGTTTGAAGAACAATACAACGAGTTGGCGTTGGCGGTTGACTCGATTGCTGAGCGTATTCGTGCATTGGGATTCCCTGCGCCTGGAACTTATTCCACTTATGCCCGGCTTTCCACTATCAAGGAAGAAGAAGGGGTGCCGGCGGCTGAGGATATGATCAAGCAGTTGGTGCAAGGGCAAGAGGCTGTAGTGCGCACTGCGCGGGGCATCTTTCCGCTGCTCGACAAGGTCAGCGATGAGCCCACTGCCGACTTGCTGACCCAGCGTATGCAGGTTCACGAAAAAACCGCCTGGATGTTGCGCGCATTGCTCGACAACAAGTAACGGTCGGTATCGCCCGCCAGGCGGGTTCGAAGCCCGGAGGGCTGGGTGATAAGGGCTCAAGTGACTGCGCAAGCAGGCTTGGGCCTTTTTAATGGGTGAGGGAAATGCGGGTTCGGATGCAACGTTCGAAGGGCCCGTAGCTCGCTGTTTTTTTTAAAGTGATTGTTCGGGCTTGTGTGCGGTAAAAAAATATTGCGGTTGTTTGCGCTTGCGGGTTGTTATTGCCTGATGTGTCAAGGTGCAGTGATCTTAAGTTGTTTCTAGAAGCGTCCTACGATATTAGTAATCTAGTCTGCTGGAAGTATATATTTCGTTAATGTTTTATAGGCTTGTGTTATTGCAAAAATTTCAATTTCTTTTTTGATTAATGTGGTATCAAGCCAATGGTGTATATATGTCTCAGATACTTGAATTTACTAATAAAGGGGTGGAGAGGCCGAACAAGGCACGCGTCGATCCTTTCGTAGAGGGTTTTAATATGGAGCTGGCCCAACCGCTTTCGCGGTCGGTGCGGTTGAACGGTTTTGCGACGTGTTTGCGTCTGGAGGAGGTGTACTGGAAGATACTGGAGCGCATCGCCGGGGCCAATGAGTGCTCTGTCAATGCAATTCTGTCCTATGTGGACAGGGAGGTGCACCTGCGCTACGGCGGAGTCAAGAATTTCAGCGGGCTCATACGGGTAATCTGTGTGGTCCACCTATTGAATCCTGGTGGTGGGATATAGGTTGCGGTTGACGCACACCGCCACAGGAAGGGGCCTGGCAGTTTGCAAAAGATGAACGGGTCAGTATCTGTTACGCTGCACGGCTGCACAGGCCCCGCTAACCATATATAATCTCGCCCTTTGCTGCATGGCGCGGTAAGCGCTGTGGATATTTGGTTGCCGAGACACTCCCATGCCCATGTACGACTATCAATGTGCTTCCTGTGGTCACCAGCTGGAAGTCATTCAAAAAATCAGTGATGCACCCAAGACCGACTGCCCGGCCTGCCAGGCACCTGAACTGAAGAAAATGCTGTCTATGCCAGGCTTTCGCCTGAGCGGTACCGGCTGGTACGAGACCGACTTCAAGACTGGGGCGAAAAAGAACCTTGCCGGCGGCGAAAAGTCCGATTGAGTTGAAGTGCACCTGCAGGGTCTTGCACTATAACGCCCACTGGGCGAGCCAGGCCTCCACCGAATTCCGATTACGAGAAGCGAAACCACTATCATGATGCGCAGCCATTATTGCGGCCAATTGAACGAAAGCCTGGAAGGCCAGGAAGTTACCCTTTGCGGATGGGTTCATCGCCGTCGCGACCATGGCGGGGTGATTTTCCTCGATATTCGTGACCGTGAAGGTCTGGCCCAGGTGGTGTTCGACCCGGATCGCGCCGAGACTTTCGCGGCAGCTGACCGTGTACGCAGCGAGTACGTGGTCAAGATTACCGGCAAGGTGCGTCTGCGTCCGACCGGTGCCGGCAATGCCAACATGGCTTCCGGCGCTATCGAAGTGCTGGGCTATGAACTGGAAGTACTGAACGAAGCGGAAACCCCGCCGTTCCCGCTCAACGAATACTCCGACGTCGGTGAAGAGACGCGCCTGCGTTATCGCTTCATTGACCTGCGTCGCCCGGAAATGGCCGAGAAGCTGCGCCTGCGTTCGCGCATGACCACCAGCATCCGCCGCTACCTGGACGAAAATGGCTTCCTCGACGTCGAGACGCCGATCCTGACCCGCGCTACCCCTGAAGGTGCGCGTGACTACCTGGTGCCGAGCCGTACCCACGCGGGCAGCTTCTTTGCCTTGCCGCAGTCGCCGCAACTGTTCAAGCAGCTGCTGATGGTTGCCGGCTTCGACCGCTACTACCAGATTGCCAAGTGCTTCCGTGATGAAGACCTGCGGGCCGACCGCCAGCCGGAATTCACCCAGATCGACATCGAGACCAGCTTCCTCAACGAAGCCGATATCATGGGCCTGACCGAAGGCATGATCCGCAACCTGTTCAAGGAAGTGCTGGATCTGGAATTCGGCGAGTTCCCGCACATGACCTTTGAAGAGGCCATGCGTCGCTACGGTTCGGACAAGCCAGACCTGCGTAACCCACTGGAGCTGGTCGACGTCGCCGATCAGCTCAAGGATGTGGAATTCAAGGTCTTCAGCGGTCCTGCCAACGATCCGAAGTGCCGCGTTGCCGCGTTGCGCGTACCGGGTGGGGCAAGCATGCCGCGCAGCCGTATCGACGACTACACCAAGTTTGTCGGCATCTACGGCGCCAAGGGCCTGGCATACATCAAGGTCAACGAGCGCGCCAAGGGTGTCGAAGGCCTGCAGTCGCCGATCGTCAAGAACATCCCTGAGGCCAGCCTGAATGTGATCCTTGATCGCGTTGGTGCGGTCGACGGCGATATCGTCTTCTTCGGTGCCGACAAGGCCAAGATTGTCAGCGAAGCCCTGGGCGCGCTGCGGATCAAGGTCGGTAACGATTTCAACCTGCACACGTGCGAGTGGGCACCGATGTGGGTTGTCGATTTCCCGATGTTCGAAGAAAACGACGATGGCAGCTTCACGGCGTTGCACCACCCGTTCACCGCGCCGAAGTGCTCGCCGGAAGAACTGGAGGCCAACCCGGCCACCGCGTTGTCGCGCGCCTACGACATGGTCCTGAACGGCACCGAGCTGGGTGGCGGTTCGATCCGTATCCACCGCAAGGAAATGCAGCAGGCCGTGTTCCGTCTGTTGGGTATCAACGAAGCTGAACAGGAAGAGAAGTTCGGCTTCCTGCTCGATGCCCTGAAGTACGGTGCGCCGCCCCACGGTGGCCTGGCCTTCGGCCTGGACCGCCTGGTGATGCTGATGACCGGTGCCCAGTCCATTCGTGAAGTGATTGCCTTCCCGAAAACCCAGAGTGCTGCGTGCGTGATGACCCAGGCGCCAGGCCTGGTAGACGCCAAGGCGCTGCGCGAGCTGCACATCCGCCTGCGCGAACAGCCAAAGGCTGAGTAAGCAGGCCCCGGGCGCATCCACATCGATGCGCCTGAAGTTGCTGAAAAAAAACCTTGTGAGAGATGGCTCTTGTAGGAGCTGGCTTGCCAGCGATAGCATCCCCGCGGTATTGCTGAGCCACCGCGTCGCCTGCATCGCTGGCAAGCCAGCTCCCACAAAGGGCAGTTCGCGCAAGTGTATGGATTTTATTCGGAGTCGTTATGGCTGGTCATTCCAAATGGGCAAACATCAAGCACCGCAAAGAGCGTCAGGACGCCAAGCGGGGCAAGATCTTCACCAAGTGGATTCGTGAGCTGACCGTCGCCGCCAAGCAGGGCGGTGGTGATCCTGCCTCCAACCCGCGTCTGCGCCTGGCCCTGGACAAGGCGTTGGGTGCCAATATGAGTCGCGACATTATCGATCGGGCCATTGCCCGCGGTGCTGGCGCGACCGAAGCCGACAACGTCGAAGAGCTCAGTTATGAAGGCTATGGCCCAGGTGGCGTGGCAGTCATGGTCGAAGCCATGACCGACAACCGCAACCGTACCGCCGCAGCCGTTCGCCATGCCTTCAGCAAGTGCGGTGGCAACTTGGGTACCGACGGTTCGGTGGCCTACCTGTTCGAGCGCAAGGGGCAGATTTCCTTTGCTGCCGGCATTGACGAAGATGCGTTGATGGAAGCGGCAATGGAAGCCGATGCCGACGACGTGGTCAGCAATGATGATGGCTCGTTTGACGTGTTCACCTCCTTTGCCAGCTTCTACGCTGTGCGCAATGCGCTGGAAGAAGTGGGCTTCAAGGCGGCGGATGCAGAAATCGTCATGCAGCCAACGACCAGTGCCTTGCTGGATCTGGATGGGGCGCAGAAGGTCCTCAAGCTGATCGACATGCTTGAGGACCTGGACGACGTGCAGAATGTCTACTCCAACGCCGAAATTCCTGACGAGGTCATGGAGCAACTCGGCTAAGGTACAGCCCTGGCTGCTTTGAAGCCGGATCCGCCTGCAGCTGCAATGCGCCTGCAAGTGGGTCCGGCTTCTGTCTTTGGTACGACGCGCAGACGCGTCATTGAATACGCAGGCGTTATGACTCTGATTCTTGGCATCGACCCTGGCTCGCGCATCACAGGCTATGGTGTGGTGCGCCAGGGCGCGCGGGGCTGTGAATACGTGGCTTCGGGGTGTATTCGCACCGGAAGTGGCGAGTTGCCCGAGCGCTTGCAGATTGTGTTTCGCAGCGTGCGCGAGATCATTACCCGGTACGGTCCGGTGACCATGGGGATCGAGCGGGTATTCATGGCCCGTAATGCCGATTCGGCGCTGAAACTGGGGCAGGCCCGTGGGGCGGCCATTGTCGCGGCTATCGAAGAAGGCCTGGAAATCGCCGAATACAGCGCCACTCAGGTCAAGCAGGCGGTTGCCGGGACGGGCGGGGCCAACAAGGAACAGGTGCAGATGATGGTCATGCACCTGCTCAAATTGACCGAGAAGCCGCAGATAGATGCTTCCGATGCCCTGGCTATCGCCCTGTGCCATGCCCATACCCGTTCCAGCTTGCTGCCCCATGGTCTGGGAACGGCGCGCAGCCGTAGCGGACGCTTGCGGCTCTGATAGCATCATGCGCTGAAACAAATTTTGCCCGAGCAATGCCATCGGCCATTGCATTTGCTGTTAGGGTTTACCGGTCGCTTGCCGGTGCCCATGAGGAAGGATCGCAACGTGATTGGACGTTTGCGCGGCACATTGGCTGAAAAGCAGCCGCCGCACCTGATTGTCGATGTCAATGGCCTGGGCTATGAGCTCGAAGTGCCAATGACCACCTTGTATCGCTTGCCCAAGGTGGGCGAGGCGGTGACCTTGCATACCCATCTGGTGGTGCGCGAGGATGCCCACCTGCTGTATGGCTTTCATGAAAAGCGCGAGCGTGAATTGTTTCGTGAATTGATCCGGCTCAACGGCGTTGGTCCCAAGCTGGCCCTGGCGCTGATGTCGGGCCTGGATGTCGACGAGCTGGTGCGCTGCGTCCAGGCCCAGGACACTTCGGCCCTGGTGAAGGTGCCAGGTGTCGGCAAGAAGACCGCCGAGCGGTTGTTGGTGGAGCTCAAGGATCGGTTCAAGAGCTGGGAAACCTCGCCGGCCATGTTCGCCCTGGTGCCCAATGGGCCGTTGCCGTTGGCCACAGTATCGAGTGCCGAAGCCGATGCCGTCAGCGCCTTGATTTCCCTGGGTTACAAGCCCCAGGAAGCCAGCAAGGCCGTGGCCGCCGTCGACGCCAAGGGCCTGAGCAGCGAAGAGCTGATCCGTCGCAGCCTGAAGGGAATGATCTAAGTGATTGAAGCCGATCGACTGATAGCCGCGACCGGGCGTGACCGTGAAGAGGTCCAGGACCGGGCGATCCGTCCGCTGCGCCTGGCCGAGTACATCGGCCAGCCAGTGGTGCGCGAACAGATGGCACTGTTCATTCAGGCTGCCCGTGGGCGCAACGAGTCATTGGACCACACCCTGATCTTCGGGCCGCCCGGGCTTGGCAAGACCACCCTGGCCAACATCATTGCCCAGGAAATGGGCGTATCGATCAAGAGCACTTCGGGGCCTATCCTCGAGCGTCCGGGAGATCTGGCGGCATTGCTGACCAATCTTGAGCCGCATGATGTGCTGTTCATTGACGAAATCCATCGCCTGTCGCCCATCGTCGAAGAAGTGTTGTACCCGGCCATGGAAGACTTCCAGCTCGATATCATGATCGGTGAAGGGCCGGCAGCACGTTCGATCAAGCTCGACCTGCCGCCCTTCACCCTGGTCGGTGCCACGACGCGGGCGGGTATGCTGACCAACCCGCTGCGAGATCGCTTCGGTATCGTCCAGCGCCTGGAGTTCTACAATACTGACGACCTGGCGACCATTGTCAGCCGTTCCGGCGGTATTCTCGGCTTGCCGATCGAAGACGAGGGCGCTTTCGAAATCGCCCGTCGTGCCCGCGGCACCCCGCGTATCGCCAACCGCTTGCTGCGCCGGGTGCGCGACTATGCCGAAGTCCGTGGCAAGGGGCACATCACCAAGCCGATCGCGGACATGGCATTGAACCTGCTGGATGTCGATGAACGTGGTTTCGACCACCAGGATCGCCGTCTGCTGCTGACCATGATCGAGAAATTCGACGGCGGCCCGGTTGGGGTCGACAGTCTGGCGGCGGCAATCAGTGAAGAACGCCATACCATCGAGGATGTCCTGGAGCCGTACCTGATCCAGCAGGGCTATATCATGCGTACCCCGCGAGGTCGTGTGGTGACACGGCATGCGTACTTGCATTTTGGCCTGAATGTACCCAATCGGATGGGCGAAAAGCCGGCGAGCGATCCATTTATCGATGTATTCGATGAATAAATGCGCCGAACGGTACCGATTTATTCGCAGTTTTTGTGGTCTTAGGGGCGGGTGTGAGCGCGACCCTGGGGGCGAGTCTGCAGTCAGTATGCAAAAACAGTTGCCCGAGCGGATTGGCAACCTGAGGAGTAAGCACTAGAGTATGCGCGCGCAAAATGGGGTTCAGTCGTTTGCACATCGCTGTCGCGTTTATTACGAAGACACCGACGCAGGCGGCATCGTGTATTACGTCAACTACCTGAAGTTCATGGAACGTGCCCGTACCGAACGGCTGCGGGACCTGGGCTTTGCTCAATCGGAGCTGGTAGGCGAGAACATGTTGTTCGTCGTGCACTCCAGTGAGGCGCGCTATCACGTGCCGGCACGCCTGGACGACGAGTTGCTGGTAAGCGCCGAAGTAATTGAATTGAACCGTGCCAGCCTGCGCTTTCATCAGCAGGTCAGGCGGGCTGCGGATGCAACACTGCTCTGTGAGGGGCAGTTTCTGGTGGCCTGCGTGCGCGCCGATAATTTTAAACCCCGGGCCATTCCCCCAGCCTTGCGAGCGGCCTTTGCCGACGCGAGCGGTCCGGGTACACACTCAAGAGCAGGAGATTAAGCGTGGAAGCTAACGTCGTCGACCATACCTCCATGTGGAGCCTGGTCAGCAATGCCAGCGTGGTTGTACAGCTGGTAATGCTGATCCTGGTAGCCGCATCGGTCACTTCATGGGTCATGATCTTTCAGCGCAGCAATATGCTGCGCGCAGGCCGTCGGGCCCTGGAAGGTTTCGAGGAACGCTTCTGGTCGGGTATCGACCTGTCCAAGCTGTACCGTCAGGCAGGTAGCAACCCGGACCCTGATTCCGGCGTCGAGCAGGTGTTCCGCGCCGGCTTCAAGGAGTTTTCCCGCCTGCGCCAGCAATCAGGTGTCGATCCCGATGCGGTCATGGAAGGGGTGGGGCGCGCCATGCGTGTGGCGATTTCCCGTGAGGAAGAAAAGCTCGAGCAGAGCCTGCCGTTCCTGGCAACCGTCGGTTCGACCAGCCCGTACATCGGCCTGTTTGGTACCGTATGGGGGATCATGAACTCCTTCCGTGGCCTGGCGGCTGCACAGCAGGCCACCCTGGCCACTGTGGCGCCCGGCATCGCCGAAGCCCTGATCGCCACCGCCATCGGCCTGTTTGCGGCCATTCCGGCGGTTATCGCCTACAACCGTTTTGCTGCTCGCAGCGAAGTCTTGATCGGCCGTTACTACACATTCGCCGACGAGTTCCAGGCCATCTTGCACCGTAAAGTGCACACCAGCGAAGAGTGAGCAGGTAAACCCTAATGGCTCGAGTTCGCCAAAAACGCAAGCCGGTCGCCGAGATGAACGTGGTGCCCTACATCGACGTGATGTTGGTGC
>CAYVPI010000120.1:0-16329 GCA_964453495.1 uncultured Pseudomonas sp.
GGATCGAGCACTTCCAGCAACGCCGATGCCGGATCGCCACGCATGTCGCTGCCCATTTTGTCGATTTCATCGAGCAGGAACAGCGGGTTGCGGACGCCCACTTTTGTCATCTTTTGAATCAATCTTCCTGGCATCGAACCGATATAAGTACGGCGATGACCACGAATTTCCGCTTCATCACGCACGCCACCGAGGGCCATGCGCACGAATTTGCGGTTGGTGGCGTGAGCAATCGACTCCGCCAGAGAGGTTTTACCCACCCCTGGAGGACCGACCAGGCACAACACCGGACCACGAATTTTCTTCACGCGCTTTTGCACGGCGAGGTATTCGAGGATCCGCTCTTTGACTTCTTCCAGACCGTAGTGGTCTGCATCAAGAATGTCTTCTGCGCGCGCAAGGTCCAGGCGCACTTTGCTCTGGGCCTTCCACGGCACCTGAACCAGCCAGTCGATGTACGAACGCACCACGGTCGCTTCCGCGGACATTGGCGACATTTGTTTCAGCTTGTTCAGTTCAGCCTGGGCCTTGGCCAAGGCGTCTTTCGGCAGGCCGGCGGCATCGATGCGCTTTTTCAGCTCTTCGATTTCGTTGTGGCCTTCGTCGCTGTCGCCGAGCTCTTTCTGAATGGCCTTCATCTGCTCATTCAGGTAGTACTCGCGCTGGCTGCGCTCCATCTGCTTCTTGACCCGCCCGCGGATACGTTTTTCCACCTGCAGCAGGTCGATTTCGGCATCCAGCAGAGCCAGCACATGCTCGACTCGCGCCTGCAGGTCGGTGATTTCCAGAATCTCCTGCTTCTGCTCGATCTTCAGCACCATATGTGCAGCCATGGTGTCGACCAGACGCCCCGGCTCATCAATGCCGTTGAGCGAAGCCAGTACCTCGGCCGGGACTTTCTTGCCCAGCTGCACGTACTGCTCGAACTGGCTGAGCAGGCTGCGGGTAAAGACCTCGGACTCGCGCTCGGCAACCTCGACCTCATCGATCAGCTGCACTTCGGCGCGGCAATGCCCTTCGACCTCGATAAAGCGCTCGACTTCGCCGCGCTGCTCACCTTCGACCAGCACCTTGACGGTGCCATCCGGCAGTTTCAACAGCTGCAATACAGTGGCCACGGTACCGACGCGATAGAGACCGGCTTCATCCGGATCATCGTCGGCGGGATTCTTCTGCGCGAGGAGCAGAATCTGCTTCTCGCCCGTCATGGCCGCTTCGAGGGCTTCGATGGATTTTTCGCGCCCGACGAACAATGGGATGACCATGTGCGGATAGACCACAACATCGCGCAGCGGCAGGAGAGGCAATTCGATGGTTGTCTTCATGATATTCGGCTCTACGTCGGCCTTTCGGCCGTGAACAGATGGGATGACCCTTAGCCCTAAGATGGGGGCAGCCCAGACAAAAAACAAGCGTTGCCATAGCAAAAGCAAAGGGGCCCGCAGGCCCCTTGCTTTCAACATGTTGCAAGCCTGTTACGCGTCAGGCGCAGCCTTGGCTGGAAGCTCGCTGTTTTCATAAATCAACAGTGGCTTGGAGGTGCCATCGATCACGCTCTCATCGATAACCACCTTGCTGACGTCGGACTGCGACGGGATCTCGTACATGGTATCGAGCAGGACACCTTCGAGAATCGAACGCAGGCCGCGGGCACCGGTCTTACGCTCAAGCGCCTTGTGGGCAACCGACTTCAGCGCATCCGGACGGAACTCCAGCTCTACCCCTTCCATCTCAAACAGCTTGCCGTATTGCTTGGTCAAAGCATTCTTCGGCTCGGTCAGAATCTGCACCAGAGCCGCTTCGTCCAACTCATCCAACGTGGCGATAACCGGCAAGCGGCCCACGAACTCGGGAATCAGACCAAACTTGACCAGATCATCAGGCTCAACGGCGCGCAGTGACTCGCCAATTTTCTTGCCCTCTTCCTTGCTGCGTACTTCTGCGTTGAAGCCGATACCACCCTTGGTCGAGCGGCCCTGGATGACTTTTTCCAGGCCAGAGAACGCACCACCGCAGATAAACAGAATGTTGCGCGTATCAACCTGCAGAAATTCCTGCTGCGGATGCTTGCGACCACCCTGCGGCGGTACAGAGGCAACCGTGCCCTCGATCAACTTGAGCAGTGCCTGCTGCACGCCCTCGCCCGATACGTCGCGGGTAATCGACGGGTTATCCGACTTGCGCGAAATCTTGTCGATTTCGTCGATGTAGACGATGCCCATCTGGGCTTTTTCCACATCGTAATCGCACTTCTGCAGCAGCTTCTGAATAATGTTCTCGACGTCCTCACCGACATAACCGGCTTCGGTCAAGGTGGTGGCGTCGGCGATGGTGAAGGGTACATTAAGCAAACGTGCCAGGGTTTCGGCCAGCAGGGTTTTACCCGAGCCAGTCGGACCAATCAGCAGGATGTTGCTTTTGCCCAGTTCGACATCATCTTTCTTGTCGCGCTGATTGAGGCGCTTGTAGTGGTTGTACACCGCTACCGCCAAAACCTTCTTCGCACGCTCCTGGCCGATCACATACTGATCGAGGATGGTGCTGATTTCTTTGGGAGCAGGCAATTTATGCGCGCTGCTCTCGGCCTGGGCTTCCTGCACCTCCTCGCGGATGATGTCGTTGCACAGGTCGACGCACTCGTCGCAGATGAAGACCGAGGGGCCGGCAATCAATTTGCGCACTTCATGCTGGCTTTTGCCGCAGAAGGAGCAATAGAGCAATTTGCCGTTGTCCTCGCCGTTGCGGGTGTCAGTCATTCGTTCGATCCAAATCCGATAGGCTTGCAACACAAGATGAAGGCTATTGCGGGCTTTTTCAAGCCCGCCGGTGATCGGACCCGCCGACCAACCTTATTTTGAGCTGCTTATTTTAAGCAGGGCGCTGGCTGATCACTTCATCGATCAACCCGTACTCACGCGCGGCTTCTGCACTCATGAAGTTATCGCGGTTGGTATCGCGCTCGATTTCTTCAAGAGTGCGCCCGCTATGCTTGGCCATCAGCGTGTTGAGACGCTCACGAATGAAGAGGATTTCCTTGGCATGGATTTCGATATCCGACGCCTGGCCCTGGAAACCGCCCAGTGGCTGGTGAATCATCACACGCGAGTTCGGCAGGCAGTAACGCTTGCCCTCGGCACCAGCGGTCAGCAGGAAAGCGCCCATGCTGCACGCCTGACCAATACAGGTGGTGGACACGTTAGGCTTGATGAACTGCATGGTGTCGTATATCGACATACCCGCCGTCACCGAACCACCTGGAGAGTTGATGTAAAGATGAATGTCCTTGTCCGGATTTTCCGCTTCAAGGAATAACAGTTGCGCACAGATCAGGTTGGCCATGTAGTCCTCTACAGGGCCGACAAGAAAGATCACTCGCTCCTTGAGCAGGCGCGAATAGATATCGTAGGCGCGCTCACCGCGCGCCGTCTGCTCGACAACCATGGGTACCAGGCCGCCAGCGGCTTGGATATCAGGCATTTGCTGCATAAAAGGATTGCGGGACATGCGTGCACTCGCTCCCTAAATAGTCATGTCACAAATACGCATAAGCCAGCACGGAGGCTGGCTTATGGCGTGTTCGAACGAGGTAAAGAAATCAAGCGGCTTGCGGAGCTTCCACCGGCTTGACAGCTTCTTCGTAAGAGACCGCTTTATCGGTCACGTTGGCCTTCTGCAAAACAGTATCTACAACTTGCTCTTCCAGCACAACCGAACGCACTTCGTTCATTTGCTGGTCGTTTTTGTAGTACCAGGCCACAACCTGCTCAGGCTCCTGATAAGCCGAGGCCATTTCTTCGATCATTTCACGGATGCGCGCTTCGTCCGGCTTCAGCTCGGTCTGCTTGACCACTTCAGCGACGACCAGGCCCAGCACGACACGGCGCTTGGCTTGCTCTTCGAACAGCTCGGCAGGCAGCTGCTCAGGCTTGAGGTTGCCACCGAACTGCTGAACGGCCTGCACGCGCAGACGGTTCACTTCGTTGCCGATCAGGGCCTTCGGCACTTCGATCGGGTTGGCAGCCAGCAGGCCGTCCATAACCTGGTTCTTGACCTTGGACTTGATGGCCTGGCGCAGCTCGCGCTCCATGTTCTTGCGTACTTCGGCGCGGAAGCCTTCCAGACCGCCTTCTTTCACGCCAAACAGGGCGAAGAAGTCGTCATTCAGCTCAGGCAGCTGCGGAGCAGCGACGCTGTTGACGGTCACGGTGAACTCGGCAGTTTTGCCAGCCAGATCGAGATTCTGGTAGTCCTCTGGGAAAGTCGGGGTGATGACCCGCTCTTCGCCAGCCTTGGCACCGACCAGAGCATCTTCGAAGCCCGGGATCATGCGGCCGGAGCCGAGAACCAGCTGAGTGCCCTTGGCCGAACCGCCGGCAAAGGCCTCACCGTCGACTTTGCCGACGAAATCGATATTCAGCTGGTCGCCATTTTCGGCGGCGCGCTCAACGGTTTCGAAACGGGTGTTCTGCTTGCGCAGGATTTCCAGCATATTGTCGACATCGCTGTCAGCCACGTCGGCCTGCAGGCGCTCGATGGCGATGGACTCGAAACCGGCAACGGTGAATTCCGGGAATACTTCGAAGGTGGCAACGTATTCCAGATCCTTGCCCTTCTCGAAGGACTTCGGCTCAACGGCCGGAGCGCCGGCGGGATTGAGCTTCTGCTCGACCACGGCTTCATAGAAGGTGGACTGGATCAGGTCGCCCAGGGCTTCCTGGCGCGCAGCATCTTCGTAACGCTGACGGATCACGCTCATCGGCACTTTGCCGGGACGGAAACCGGGAACCTTGGCGCGACGGGCAGTCTGCTGCAGACGCTTGTTGACTTCAGTCTCGATGCGCTCAACGGGAACGCCAACGGTCATACGGCGCTCAAGAGCAGAAGTGCTTTCAACAGAAACTTGCATGGATATTCCTCGTTGCACAGACATAAGCCGGCCGTTTACCGGCCCCGAATCAAGGGCATGCATTCTAGAGGCTGAATTTGCAGAAGTCACCCTAGATGCAAGCGGCATACGGGAGGGAGCTAAAGAAAGATGGTGCGGACGGAGAGACTCGAACTCTCACGCCTTGCGGCGCTGGAACCTAAATCCAGTGTGTCTACCAATTCCACCACGTCCGCAGAGGTAAAACCTTGTATACAAAAACGCCAGGCTTTCACCTGGCGTTTTGGAATATGGGGTGGACGATGGGGATCGAACCCACGACAACAGGAGTCACAATCCTGTGCTCTACCAACTGAGCTACGCCCACCATATTGCAATTTGCCGCTTAACTTGTTGCCAAAGCTGCCTTATGGCGCACCCGGCAGGACTCGAACCTGCGACCATCCGCTTAGAAGGCGGATGCTCTATCCAGCTGAGCTACGGGCGCCTATCCATCTGCAGCGCAGACTTAAAGCTTTCGGCTTCGGTAATAACCTTGCAGCTTTTACCTTTGCCGTCTTACCCAGCGACTGGCTGTGCTCGACAAGCGGGGCGAATGTTATAGAGGTGATTAACGGTCGTCAACAGGGAAGATCAAAAAAATTCAGCTATATAAAGGAGTTACGCGAAAACCGCGGCATGCGCCTTTGCCCCACCGCACGGTCATGCGAGAATGCGCGTCCTTTTTCCATCCTTTCTTTATGGTTAACCAAGCGCAATGACCGCACAACTGATCGACGGCAAAGCGATTGCCGCCAGCCTCCGCCAGCAGATCGCGCAACGCGTCGCCGAACGACGCCAGCAGGGCCTGCGCGCACCGGGTCTGGCTGTGATCCTGGTTGGTAGCGACCCGGCTTCCCAGGTCTATGTCTCGCACAAGCGCAAGGACTGCGAGGAAGTCGGCTTTGTTTCCCAGGCCTACGACCTGCCGGCCACCACCAGCCAGGACGAACTGATGGCGCTGATCGACCGCCTCAACGACGAGCCGAGCATCGACGGCATCCTGGTTCAGCTGCCGCTGCCCGAGCACCTCGACTCCTCTCTATTATTGGAGCGCATTCGCCCGGACAAGGATGTGGACGGTTTCCACCCTTACAATATCGGCCGCCTGGCCCAGCGCATGCCACTCCTGCGCCCCTGCACCCCCAAGGGCATCATGACCCTGCTTGAAAGCACCGGTGCCGACCTTTATGGCATGCATGCCGTGGTGGTGGGCGCCTCCAATATCGTCGGCCGCCCCATGGCCATGGAACTGCTGCTGGCCGGCTGCACCGTCACGGTTACGCACCGCTTCACCAAGGACCTGCCAACCCACGTCGGCCAGGCAGATATCGTCGTGGTAGCCGCCGGCAAGCCTGGCCTGGTCAAGGGCGAATGGATCAAGGAAGGGGCCATCGTCATCGACGTGGGGATCAATCGTCAGGCCGATGGCAAGCTGATCGGCGACGTGGTGTATGAAACCGCCCTGCCCCGCGCTGGCTGGATCACCCCGGTACCCGGCGGCGTTGGCCCGATGACGCGCGCCGGCCTGCTGGAGAACACCCTGCACGCGGCAGAACACCTGCACAAGTAACCCTTGCCAGGGGCGAAACACGCGCCATGCAGAACAACCCGCCAACGCCCCGACCCGCTCGGGGCGTTTGGTTTTTGTCCTGCGGGCATATATCAGGCGTTTTTTAAGCTGTCGCTGCCCATCTTGCCCACTCAGGCCTTATTATTTCGCCAGACGTCCTTGCCGGGTTATCCATGAAATTTGCCATCGCCCTGTTTGCCCCGCCCCACGCGCCCTCCTCGCGCCGCGCCCTGCGCTTCGCCCAGGCGGTACTGGCTGGCGGGCACGAGATCGTCAGGCTGTTCTTCTATCAGGACGGCGTGCACAGCGCCTCGAGCAACGTGATCAGCCCCCAGGATGAGCTGGATTTGACCGGCGAATGGCGCGACTTCGTCCGCACCCAGCGACTCGACGGCGTGGTGTGCATTGCGGCCGCCCTGCGCCGGGGCGTTCTCGACACCCAGGAAGCCCAGCGCTATGCAGCCGGCAGCGCCAACCTGCAGGCTCCCTGGGAGCTGTCGGGGCTTGGCCAACTGCATGAAGCGACGCAGCAGGCCGACCGCCTGGTGTGCTTCGGAGGCTCTTGAAATGAGCAAATCCCTGCTGATCATCAGCCGCCAGCCGCCCTGGTCCGGCCCGGCAGCCCGTGAAGCCCTGGATATCGCCCTGGCCGGCGGAGCCTTTGACCTGCCCATCGGCATGCTGTTTCTCGATGACGGGGTGTTTCAACTGAGCACGGCCCAGCAGCCCGCGACCCTGCAACAGAAGGATCTCGCTGCCAATCTGCAGGCGCTGCCTATGTTCGGCGTGGAAGCGCTCTACGCCTCGACCCGCAGCCTGCAGGAACGCGGCCTTGAGCAGCAGAAGCTGAACCTGGCCGTCGAGCTGCTGGATGACGCCGGCCTGACGGCGCTTGTTGCCCGCTACGACCAGGTGATAACCCTCTGATGACGACCCTGCATATGCTTTCCCACTCGCCGTTCAGCGACAGCCGCCTGAGCAGCTGCCTGCGCCTGCTTGGCCCTGGCGACGGCCTGCTGCTGTGTGGCGATGCCGTGTACGCCCTGCAACCCGGTAGCGCCCAGTGCCAGGCCCTGGAAGTGATGCCCGAGAGCATCGGCCTGTTTGCCCTGGACGAGGACCTTAGCGCGCGCGCCATCGCAGGCCCGCAGCGCCTGCAGGCCGTCGACTACCCGGGCCTGGTCGAGCTCAGCTGCCGTTTCGACAAGGTCAATAGCTGGCTATGAGCACCCTGGAGATCGACAACCGCCGCATTGCCCTGGACAAGGACGGCTACCTGCTCGACCTGGCCGACTGGTCGCCGGCGGTGGCCGAAGCCCTGGCCTGCCAGGAACAGCTCAGCCTGAGCGCCGAACACTGGGAAATACTGCACCTGCTGCGCGGTTTCTACGCCGAGTTCCAACTGGCCCCGGCCAATCGCCCACTGATCAAATACGCCGCCCTCAAACTCGGCCCGAGCAAGGGCAACAGCCTGCACCTCAACCAGTTATTCAAAGGCACTCCCGCCAAACTTGCCGCCAAGCTGGCGGGCCTGCCCAAGCCGACCAATTGCCTATGAACCTCAGCACTCCAGCAGAACACCCCTTCGCCCAGTTCGTGCGCATCCTCGGCAAGGGCAAGCGCGGCGCGCGCAACCTGACCCGCGAAGAAGCCCGCGAAGCCATGGGCATGCTGCTCGATGACAAAGCCGAAGACAGCCAGCTGGGAGCCTTTCTGATGCTGCTGCGGCACAAGGAAGAAAGCGCCGAGGAAATGGCCGGTTTTGCCGAAGCAGTGCGCGAGCGCCTGCAGGTACCGCGCCTGCAAATCGACCTGGACTGGCCCAGTTATGCCGGCAAGAAGCGCCATCTGCCCTGGTTTCTGCTCGCCGCCAAGGCCCTGGCCAATAGCGGGATCAAGATCCTTATGCATGGCGGCGGAGCCCATACCGCCGGGCGCATGTACAGCGAACAGCTGCTCGAACCACTGCAGATCCCGCTATGCCGCAACTGGCGCGGCGTGGAGCAGGCGATAAACACCCAGCACCTGGCCTTTATCCCCCTGGGCGACTGGATGCCAGAACTGCAACGGATGATCGATCTGCGCAATATCCTCGGCCTGCGTTCGCCGATTCACTCGCTGACCCGCATCCTCAACCCGCTGAGCGCGCGCTGCGGCCTGCAGAGCATCTTCCACCCCGGCTATCAGGCGGTGCATCGCGAAGCCAGCCAGTTGCTCGGCGATAGCGCCATAGTGATCAAGGGCGAAGGCGGTGAGATCGAAATCAACCCGGATGCCATCAGCCACCTCTATGGCACGGCCAATGGCGAGAACTGGGATGAAGACTGGCCGGCACTGGCCGCCCAGCGCCACGTCAAGCCGCAGTCGCTGGACCCCGCCCATCTGGCGGCCTTCTGGCGCGGCGAAGTCGCCGATGACTACGGTCAGTTGGCCGTGCTAAGCACCATGGCCCTAGCCCTGCGTGGCCTTGGGCTCACTCGCGAGGACGCCCTGCAACAGGCGCAGCAGCGCTGGGATGCGCGCCTTATATCGAATTAGCGGATATAGCAGGGCAGTTTTTTCCGCCTTTCTATCGATTCAAGCCAGTTAGACTGATTGCCTCAGTACACGCCGGAGGAATCGACTATGGGCTTGTTGATCGAAGGACGCTGGCATGACCAGTGGTACGACACCGCCGCAGACGGCCGCTTCAAGCGCGAAAACGCCCAGCGCCGTCACTGGGTCACGGCCGATGGCAGCCCCGGCCCCAGCGGCGAAGGCAACTTCAAGGCCGAGGCCGGGCGCTACCATCTGTATGTCTCCCTCGCCTGCCCCTGGGCCCACCGCACCCTGATTCTGCGTCAACTCAAGGGCCTGGATAGGTTGATCGATGTATCGGTCGTCAGCTGGCTGATGGGTGAGCACGGCTGGACATTCGACCAAAGCCACGGCTCCACCGGCGACGCCCTGGATAGTTTCGAGTACCTGCATCAGCGCTACACCGCCGACGACGCCCAGTACAGCGGGCGGGTAACCGTACCCCTGCTGTGGGACAAACAGCAGCAGCGCATCGTCAACAATGAGTCCGCGGAAATCATTCGCATGTTCAACTCGGCCTTCGACGACCTGACCGGCAATAACCTGGACTTCTACCCGCCCGCCCTGCGCGGCGAGATCGATGCGCTCAATCAGCGCATCTATCCCGCCATCAATAACGGGGTGTACCGCGCCGGTTTCGCCACCACCCAGGCCGCCTACGAGGAAGCCTTTAGCGAGCTGTTCGCCGAACTGGACGCACTGGAAACACGGCTCGGCGAACGACGCTACCTGACCGGCGAATACCTGACCGAAGCCGACTGGCGGCTGTTTACCAGCCTGATCCGCTTCGATGCCGTGTATTACGGCCACTTCAAGTGCAACCTGCGGCGCATCGAGGATTACCCGCAGCTCTCCAACTGGCTACGCGAGCTGTACCAATGGCCCGGCGTGGCGCAGACGGTAAACCTGCAACAGATCAAGCAGCATTACTATGGCAGCCACCGTAACCTCAACCCCAGCGGCATAGTGCCAAGCGGCCCGGCTCTGGACTTCGATCGCCCGCATGATCGCGCCCGCCTGCCGGGTAAAGGCGTTGCGCGGCGCTAAACAGCGCCCGGCAGACAGAATCAGACGCCGGCTTGAGCGCCTTCGAACCAGGCCAGTTTTTCCCGCAACTGCACCACCTCGCCGACTATCACCAGGGTCGGCGCATGCACCTCATGCTCGGCCACCAGTTGCGGCAGATTCGCCAGGGTGCCGGTAAACACCCGCTGATTCTGCGTGGTGCCCTGCTGGATCAGCGCGGCCGGAGTCTCGGCGCTACGGCCATGGGCAATCAGCTGCTGGCAAATCATCGGCAAGCCGACCAGGCCCATATAGAACACCAGGGTCTGACTGGCGGCGGTGAGTTCCGCCCAGGGTAAATCGCAGCTGCCGTCCTTGAGGTGACCGGTGACGAAGCGCACCGACTGGGCATGGTCGCGGTGGGTCAGCGGAATCCCGGCATAGGCGGCGCAGCCAGAGGCCGCAGTGATACCCGGCACCACCTGAAAGGGAATCCCGTGGGCCGCCAGCTCTTCGATTTCCTCACCGCCACGACCGAAGATAAAGGGGTCGCCGCCCTTCAGACGCAGCACCCGTTTGCCTTCCTTGGCCAGGCTGACCAGGCGTTGATTGATCTGCTCCTGGGGCACGGCATGCGCCGAACGCTGTTTGCCGACATAGATACGCTCGGCATCGCGGCGGCACAGCTCGATGATTGCGGGTGCCACCAGACGGTCGTAGAGCACCACATCGGCCTGCTGCATCAGGCGCAAGGCGCGGAAGGTCAGCAGATCCGGATCGCCCGGCCCGGCGCCCACCAGATACACCTCACCCAAGGCGCGCGGCGCAATACCGGCGATCTTTTCCTCTAGCAGACGTTCGCCTTCCTGCTGCTTGCCGGCGAACACGCTTTCGGCGATCTGCCCCTGAAACACGTCCTCCCAGAACACCCGACGCTGCTGCACATCGGGAAACAAGCCTTTGACCTGAGCGCGAAAACGCTTGGCCAGGCCGGCCAGCTGGCCGTAGGTGGCGGGAATCCAGGTCTCGATCTTCGCCCGGATCAATCGTGCCAATACCGGCGCATCGCCGCCACTGGTGACGGCAATGATCAGCGGCGAACGGTCGACGATGGCGGGAAAGATCACACTGCACAGCTTCGGCGCATCTACCACATTGACCGGCAGCCCCAAAGCCTGGGCCTGGCGGGAAATCTCGGCATTCAGCGGTTCGTCGTCAGTGGCGGCGATGATCAGCGCCACCCCCTGCAAGTCCTCCGGCTGGTAACCGCGCAGGAAAAACCCGCCGTCGCCGGCCAGGCTCTGCAGCTCGGCGCGAACCTCGGGGGCGACGACGCGCAGACGCGCCCCGGCATCGGCAAGCAGACGCGCCTTGCGCAACGCCACTTCGCCACCGCCGACCACCAGCACAAGGCGATCCTGCAATTTATGGAACAGGGGTAGGAAGTCCATGGATCAATCTCGCCAGAGGTAAAAAAACGGGGCGGCCATCGCCACCCCGTATTGTGCAGCCGAATTGCTTCTAGCAGGCCGTTGAAAAACGTAGGCGAGGAAGCCGAGACAAGGCAAAAACAGGCGAGGAAGCGGAGTTTACGAGTTGTAAATGAGCATTCCGAGCCTGTTTTTAACGCAGTATCGGCAACGCAGGTAGTTTTTCAACAGCCTGCTAGCCGATTACTTCGATGCCGCCCATATAGGGCTTCAGAACGTCCGGCACACGGATGCTGCCATCGGCCTGCTGGTAGTTTTCCAGCACCGCGACCAGGGTGCGCCCCACCGCCAGGCCGGAGCCATTGAGGGTGTGCAGCAGCTCGGGCTTACCGGTTTCCGGGTTGCGGTAGCGCGCCTGCATACGGCGCGCCTGGAAGTCGCCGCAGTTGGAGCACGAGGAGATCTCGCGATACTTGTCCTGGCTCGGCACCCAGACTTCCAGATCATAGGTTTTCACTGCACTGAAGCCCATATCGCCGGTGCACAGCGCCAGTTTGCGGTATGGCAGTTCGAGCAGCTGCAATACGCGCTCGGCGTTGGCGGTCAGGCTTTCCAAGGCTTCGAAGGACTTGCTCGGCTCCACAATCTGCACCATCTCGACCTTGTCGAACTGGTGCTGACGGATCATGCCGCGGGTATCACGCCCGGAAGCGCCGGCTTCGCTGCGGAAACACGGGGTGTGGGCCACCAGTTTCAGCGGCAATTGCTTGGGATCGAGAATTTCGCCAGCGACGATATTGGTCAGCGACACTTCGGCGGTCGGGATCAGGTACAGATCGGCTTCGCCGTCACGGCTGATCTTGAACAGGTCTTCCTCGAACTTCGGTAGCTGACCGGTGCCCTGCAGCGCCGGAGCCTGCACCAGGTACGGCGTGTAGGCTTCTTCGTAGCCATGCTCGCTGGTGTGCAGGTTGATCATAAATTGCGCCAGAGCGCGGTGCATACGGGCGATGGGGCCGCGCAGCAAGGCAAAGCGTGCGCCGGACAGCTTGGCTGCGGTCTCGAAATCCAGCCAGCCATATTTTTCGCCCAGAGCGACATGATCCTGAATCGGGAAATCGAAGCTGCGCGGCGTGCCCCAGCGCGACACCTCGACGTTGCCCTCTTCGTCGTCGCCAACCGGCACCGACTCGTGCGGCAGGTTGGGGATATTCAGCAGCAGGTTGTCGAGTTCGCTCTGAATGCTGTCGAGCTCACGCTTACCCTGCTCCAGATCGCTGCCCATCTTGTCCACTTCTGCCAACAGCGGCGCAATGTCTTCACCCCGCGCCTTGGCCTGGCCAATGGATTTGGAACGACTGTTGCGTTCGGCCTGCAGCTGTTCGGTGCGGGTCTGCACGGTCTTGCGCTGGGCTTCGAGCGCTTCGAAGCGCGCCACATCAAGGACAAAGCCCCGGGCGGCCAGGCGCTCGGCCACTTCATGGAGCTGGGTACGAACGAGTTTGGAATCGAGCATGTTCTGGTCTCAACACATCACAAGGGTTTGCATGGCCTTGGCCATGACGCGCAATGCCGCGCAGTTTAAGGCTTTAACCGGGTTGGGTGCCACACCACCCTAGCCAGTCCGGCTAGCAGGCCGTTGAAAAACGTAGGCGAGGCAGCCAGCGCAAGGCAAAAACAGGCGAAAAGCGGAGTTTACGAGCTGTAAATGAGCATTTGAGCCTGTTTTTAACGCCGCGATGGCAACGCAGATAGTTTTTAAACAGCCTGCTACTGGTAGAGGCGTGCCAGGGCAAATCCGCCCCAGACGGCGAGCACACCGCCGACCACGCTGCACAGCAGATAGGCAAAGGCCTCATTGTGGCGGCCACCTTCAAACAGCTTGAGCAGCTCGAGGCTGAAGGAGGAAAAGGTGGTAAAGCCGCCGAGCAGGCCGATGATCAGACCGCTGCGCAGTTCAATTGGCAGGTCGCTGCGCAGCAGAAACAGGCCGGACAGCAGACCGATCAGCAGACAGCCGACAATATTGACGGTGAAGGTGCCCAGGTAGAAATGCCGTGGCCAATGCGCCACCACCCAGCTGGCGGTGAGAAAACGCAGTACGGAACCCACTGCACCACCGAGGGCAACGGCCATGGCCACGCGAATCATGATTTTCTCCGCTGGCGAGGGCTGTTGCGGTCCTGGTTTTTCAAGTGCTGCAGCTTGTCGCGAATCTTCAGCTCCAGGCCACGCGGCACCGGCTGGTAGTACTGACGCGGCTCGAAGGTGTCGGGAAAGTAATCCTCGCCTGCCGCATAGGCATCGGGCTCATCGTGGGCATAGCGGTATTCGTCGCCATAGCCCAACTCTTTCATAAGCTTGGTCGGGGCGTTGCGCAGATGCAACGGGACTTCCTGCGAGCCATGTTCGGCGGCATCGCGCATGGCGGCGTTGAAGGCGTTGTAGACCGCATTGCTTTTCGGCGCGCAGGCCAGATAGACAATTGCCTGGGCCACGGCCAGCTCACCCTCGGGGCTGCCCAGGCGTTCCTGCACATCCCAGGCATTCAGACACAGGGTCAAGGCGCGCGGATCGGCATTGCCGATGTCTTCGCTGGCCATGCGCACCACGCGCCGGGCGATATACAGTGGATCACAGCCGCCATCAAGCATGCGCGCAAACCAGTACAACGCACCGTTCGGGCTGGAGCCGCGCACGGATTTGTGCAACGCGGATATCTGGTCGTAAAAGGCTTCGCCGCCCTTGTCGAAACGCCGACGGGTATCGCCGAGCAAATTGAGCAGCAGTTCGCTGCCGATCTCACTGCCGTCTTCGGCCAGGTCGGCGGCGTTTTCCAGAAAGTTGAGCAAGCGCCGGCCGTCGCCATCGGCGGCGGCTTGGAGAATCTTGAAGCTTTCTTCCGGCAGGCTCAGCTGACGCTCGCCCAGGCCCTTCGGGTCGCTCAAGGCGCGATCGACCAGCTTGCGCAGTGCGCTTTCATCCAGGCTTTTCAGCACATAGACCCGGGCCCGCGACAGCAGCGCGTTGTTCAGCTCGAAGGAGGGATTTTCCGTGGTGGCACCGATAAAGATCAGCGTGCCGTCTTCCACATAGGGCAGAAAGGCATCCTGCTGCGACTTGTTGAAGCGGTGCACTTCATCGACAAACAGGATGGTCTGGCGGCCATATTGCGCGGCGTGCTGCTGCGCCACTTCCACGGCCTGGCGAATTTCCTTGACCCCGGAGAGCACCGCGGAAATCGTCTCGAAATGCGCATCGGACACCTGCGCCAGCAAGCGCGCCAGGGTGGTCTTGCCGACGCCTGGCGGGCCCCAGAAGATCATCGAGTGCAGCGCGCCCTGCTCCAGGGCTTCGCGCAACGGCTTGCCGCGCGCCAGCAAGTGCTCCTGACCGACATACTCGTCCAGGCTGGCAGCGCGCAGGCGGGCGGCCAGCGGCTGGGCAACGGGAGCCTTGCGAAACAGATCCATGACGGGGTTAAAGCCTCTTGCTGTGGGGCGCTCTACTCTTGAATCACGTCCGCGCCTTCGGGAATATCGAAGGTGAACAGGCCGTCATCCAGCGCCTCATTCATCTTCACCCCGAGAAACAGGATATTGGTGCGCTGACCGATGCTGTCAATCAGCTGCATATCGTTGAGCACCTTGTTGCGGAACGACAGGCGCAGGCTGTCGAACAGGCTGTCCTTGGATTTGGGCTTGAGAATGAAATCGACCACATTGCCGCTTTCGCTGTGGCTGATCTCGAAGTTCTCGCTGATCTTCGACACGTCGCCGGACAACAGCAGAGCCGGGGTGTGGGTCAGGCGCTGATCCAGGGTCTGGATGGTGACCTGCTCAAGGTCCGGGTCATACAGCCAGACTTTCTCGCCATTGGAGACCAGCAGCTGCTCCATCGGCGCATCGGTGTGCCAGCGGAACAAGCCGGGGCGCTTGAGCGCCAGCTGGCCGGCGGTTTCCTGCAACTGGGTGCCGCTGCCGTCCAGGGTCAGCTGGGAAAAGCGCGCACTGATGGTCTGCGCCTGGTTGAGCAATTCGGTCAGGCGCTGCACGGCAAGCGAATCGTCGGCCACGGCGGCCACACTGGAAAAACTCAAAACGGTCAGCAACAACATGCGAATCAGGCGCATGGGACTCCTTATCAACAGGGATTGAAGCGTTAATCGCGATTGGGGCCTGGAGCTATGACCTCACGGGAGCCATTGGTGTTCATCGAGGTCACTACACCAGCCATCTCCATGGCTTCGATCATTCGCGCGGCGCGGTTGTAGCCGATCTTCAGCTTGCGCTGCACCGAGGAAATCGAGGCGCGGCGGCTTTCCAGAACGAAATTGACCGCCTCGTCATAGAGCGGATCGGCCTCGCTGCCTTCACCGCCGCCCTCACCGCTGCTGCCATCGAAGCCGCTGCCGGCCTCTTCAACACCGGCCAGGATATCTTCGATGTAATCCGGCGTGCCGCGCTGTTTCCAGGCCTCGACCACGCGATGCACTTCCTCGTCGGAAACGAAGGCACCGTGCACACGAATCGGCAAGCCAGTGCCCGGCGGCATATAGAGCATGTCACCGTGCCCCAGCAGCTGTTCGGCACCGCCCTGGTCGAGGATGGTGCGCGAGTCGATCTTGCTCGACACCTGGAACGCCATACGGGTCGGGATATTGGCCTTGATCAGGCCGGTAATCACGTCCACCGAAGGACGCTGGGTCGCGAGGATCAGGTGGATGCCCGCCGCACGAGCCTTCTGCGCAATACGCGCGATCAGCTCTTCGACCTTCTTGCCGACGATCATCATCATGTCGGCGAATTCGTCGACCACCA
>CAYVPI010000121.1:0-16210 GCA_964453495.1 uncultured Pseudomonas sp.
GGATGGTGCCGGTTTTCGGGTTGACCTGGTTGTCGACGAAGTTCATCACGCCCTGGTGCGGGTTGCCGTCTTCGTTGGACAGGCCGAGGTAAACCGGGGTGGTGGCGCCACGTTTACCCTCGCGGGCGAGGGCGGTGTACTTGAGGAACACGCGCTCGTCGGCATCGAAGTAGGCGTAGACCTTGTCGGTCGAGACCAGGGTGGTCAGGGGAGTGGCTTCGGCATTGACGATGTTGCCGGCGGTAATCAGCGCGCGGCTGACCCGGCCTGTGATCGGTGCGGTGACCCGGGTAAAGCTCAGGTTCAGCTTGGCCACGTCCAGCTGCGCCTGAATGGCGGCGACGCCGGCGCGGGCTTCTTGAGCTGCGGTGCTGCGCGACTCGGCCAGTTCCGCGGAAATCGCGTTGCTTTCACGCAGGCGCGCACCGCGCTGGGCTTCGCTGGCACTGCGCGCGGCGGTGGCGCGGGCTTGTTGCAGCTGGGCTTCGAGGCGGCGAACCTCGGCTTCGAACGGCCGCGGGTCGATCTGGAACAGCAGGTCGCCTTTGTTCACCAGCGCGCCTTCGGTGAAGGTGACCTGGTCGATCTGCCCGGAAACCCTGGGGCGTACTTCTACGGTCTCTGGCGCTTCCAGGCGCCCGGTGAATTCATCCCATTCGTTGATGGGCTGTTCCAGCACCTTGGCCACACTGACTTTGGGCGCGGCCGGGGCCTGGGTAGCCTCCGGGGCACGACCACAGGCGCTCATCACCACCAATGCCAAGGCGGCAAGCGGGTAGCGCAAATGTTTGAGTGACTGTTCCATGGGGAGTCCGCCGATTTATTGAGAATGGGCGGATGATGCGAGCTTGTATCATCAACAACGAATCGAACGGGGCGAAGGTGACTATCATTGGGAATGATATGAGGCTCTGGGGTGGAGTTGGCAGGTAGGGCCTCATCGCGGGCAAGCCCGCTCCTACATGGACGGCGTAATACTTGTAGGAGCGGGCTTACTCGCGATAAGGCCAAACCTGCCCACCACAAACCTTAAAGACTATCCGGATCCCCAAAAAACATCTGAATCCTGGACCGCAACCAACGCTCTCCCGGGTCATTATCCTGCGACCCGCGCCAGGCCATGTGCAACTCGAATGCCTGCACATCAATCGGCAATTCCTCGGCACGCACGCCGCCGGCGGCGGTCAGCGCGTCAGCGGTATAGTCGGGGACAGTGGCTACGATATCGGTACCGGCCAGCAAGGTGCTCAGCCCGTTGAACTGCGGTACGGCCAGCACTACGTGACGCTTGCGCCCGACTTTTTCCAATTCCGCATCGACGAAACCGCTGAGGTCACCGGCAAACGACACCAGCGCATGGGGCCGGGCGCAGAACTCGTCCAGGCTCAAGGCACCGGGCATGGTGTCGGCGCGCAGCAGTTTCGGCTTGCTGCGGCGCAGCACCTTGCGCTTGGCGTTGGCCGGCAGGTCGGCGGTGTAGCTGACACCGATGGAGATCTCCCCTGAAGCCAACAACGCCGGCATCAATATATAGTTGACGCGCCGCACCACCAGGACGATGCCCGGCGCTTCGGCCCGTACGCGTTTGAGCAGCATCGGCAACAGGGCGAACTCGGCGTCGTCGGACAGCCCGATACGGAACACCGCCGTACTGGTGGCCGGGTCGAACTCGGCGGCGCGGCTGACCGCGGTGGAGATGGAATCGAGTGCCGGCGAGAGCAGGGCGAAGATCTCCACCGCCCGGGCCGACGGCTCCATGCTGCGCCCGGTGCGCACGAACAGGGGGTCGTCGAACAGGCTGCGCAACCTTGAGAGCGCCGCACTGATGGCCGGCTGGCCGAGAAAGAGTTTTTCTGCCGCCCGTGTCACGCTACGCTCATGCATGAGGGTTTCGAACACAATCAGCAGGTTCAGATCGACGCGGCGCAAGTCGTTACGGTTCATCCGGTTCGCTTCGCAGGCTTTGGCTTAGGCATGAATCTTACGGGCAAAGGCTGTTACCCTGCACCGTAAAATTTGTGTTTGGTGCTGGTGCAACGGATCTGTAATCAATGACAGGCATGTCGACTATTAATGGCCACTGATGGTCTAACGGGTAAAGCCCAGATAGAGTTCAGGGTATTAGAGGTTCATTTGGCGAGGTTTGCGATGTCCCGCATGATTCGTTTTCACAAGTTTGGCCCGGCCGAGGTGCTCAAGTGCGAAGAGCAGGCACCTGCCCAACCCGCACCTGGCGAGGTGCAAATCCGTGTCGAAGCGATCGGCATCAGCTGGTATGACGTGCTCTGGCGGCAGAACCTGGCGCCTTCGCAAGCGCATCTGCCTGCCGGGCTGGGCCATGAAATGGCGGGTGTCGTGCTGGCGGTGGGTGAGGGCGTCGATGACCTGGCGGTGGGCGACAAGGTCGCCAGCTTCCCGGCTGAAAGCCCCAACCAGTATCCCGTCTATGGCGAGGTGATCGTGCTGCCGCGCACGGCGCTGACCCGTTATCCGGACATTCTCACCCCGCTTGAAGCCAGCGTGCACTATACGCCGCTGCTGATTGCCTACTTCGCCTATATCGACCTGGCACGGGCCAAACCCGGGCAAACGGCATTGATCACCGATGCCAGCCACTGCGCCGGCCCATCGTTCGTGCAATTGGGCAAGGCCCTGGGCCTGAAGGTGATCGCGGCGACCAAAACCGAGGACGAGCGCGAGTACTTGCGCAGCCTTGGCGCCGACAAGGTCATCGTGACCGAAGAGCAGGATCTGCTCATGCAGATCAACAAGTACACCGACGGGCGTGGGGTCGACATGATCCTCGACGGCTTGGGTGGTCCGCAGATGTCGCTGATGGGCGATGCTCTGGCACCGCGTGGCAGCCTGGTGCTCTACGGCCTGCAGGGCGGTAACCAGACGCCGTTTCCGGCCTGTGCGGCGTTCCAGAAGAATATCCAGTTCTTCGTGCACTGCCTGGGCAACTTCACCGGTAAGCCGGAGCTGGGTATCAGCCAGGATCAAGCCGCGTTGCAAAAGGCCCTGCGCGATATCAACCAGATGACGGCAGACCGGGTGTTGCTGCCACTGATCACGCGGGTCTATCCGTTCGAGCAGTTCGTGGAAGCGCACCGTTACATGGACGAGTGCCCATGCCGTGGGCGGGTGGCCTTGCAACTGTCGCCGGCCGAGCTCTGACAGACCTCACAGCGGCCGCTTTTCAGTTCCCCCTGACGCCAAGGTTTGAAACCTTGGCGTTTTATTTTGTTCAGAATATTCCGTATTGTTTTTCGGAAATTTCCGCTTGGTTATCCATGTTCGAAAAAGCCTCGGTTGAGTTATTTTTCAAATAACAGGATGTTCGTCAATATAGTGTGAAACTGAACTGGTTTTTTAGCGGATTCTGTATCTTTTAATCACTGCACAAGTGCCGATAATAGCGCGTTCATCGTCGTTTCACGGAATGAGACATGAACGTACAGCTACTTCGAATCAGACATTTTCGATACCTGCATTTATTAGGCGGCAACCTGTCTTTCCCTGTGTTTGAGAGCGCTTTTCATGTGGCAATGCCCAGGTTTCATGTCTTTAGCATATGTGGTGAAAAAGTTGTAGGAAGTTGCCGGAAATTTCCTAGGTTGCCGCATTAATAACGAACAGCTCTCCATTCGGGAGAGGGGTATTGCCGGGGTGCATTGGGCACAGCGGACGGTGGCTGTCGTGCTGCCACGTTAATTTGTGTTGCCTTGTTGTAATGAGGCGTGACCGTCATTGGATGTCAGGTAAAAGTTATGAGCGAGACTCACGATCAGGCAATGAAACATGTTTATCATCAAGTGTTGCAGCGGTTACTCGGCCACCTATCGATTGTCCAGAAGACCTCGTTGCAATTATTGATGCAGCGCTTGATCGTTGCTGCCGGTGGCATTGAATACCTGGGGGGCTACCGGGTAATGGTGCCCTACAGTGGTGGCAAGGACAGCTCCCATGCGCTGGCTTTCCTGCGTGCTGCACAATTGAGCATTGCCGCGCGTGCACCAGACACGTTCAAGCTGCGAGTGGCTACCTTTCGTCATGCGGGGATGACACCTGCCGTTATCGGAAATATTCAACGCACATTCGATGCCTTGTTTGCCGACGATGACCCACGGGTTACCGTATTGATGGTCGATGATTCACAGGTGCTGCCATTTGATGCCAGGGCGGGCCTGTCCACGGCGGCGACCAACGCCAACCGGCTCGATGTGCTGATGGCCGGCCACTTGACCGCTGGCGAAGCGCGGCCATCGTTCTGCAACCGTTGCTATCTGAACCTGGCAGATTTTTATCGACAGGTCAGCACTTGGGACGGCGGGGTAGATCTGGTCATCGATTGTGAGCGGCCTGGTGAGCAGGCCAGGTACCTGGCCTGGGGCAGGCGTGCCTTGCGTGGTGCCGGCCTGTTGGATAAAGGCGACATCGGGCACCAGGAGCCATTGCTCCAACAGTTGGACAGGCTTGGGCGGGCGTATTACCAGCAGTTGCACGGCGATGAGAGCTCTGCAGGCGCTCCACTGGCGCAACCACCCGGCGAACCGCGCTTTTTGTCGGTGTATGACCTGGTGCACACCTCGGAGCCAATCAACAGCACGTTACTGAACGATTTTCTCGGATTTCGCTATGACGACCTGTCGTTCGCTTTCAGCGAATCCGATTGCGCCAATCCGTTGTTGATGGCCCATATGCGTGGGCTGCGCGCGCAGTTTCAGGAGGGGCGCGACTACCGCGACGGTATCGACTGCTACCTACAATCGGCGCAAGTCATGATGCGCCGTAAGCACATGTCCGAAGCATTGATTGAAAAGGCCCTGGCTGCCTACCACACCGAGGCCGATCGCCAGCAACGGCGCCAGTTGGCCAGTGATTTCGCGCAGCAGGCCTATGGCTTGAGCGAGGCGCAATTGGTGTGCTTGTTGTTTGCCCCTTTCGTCAATGAAGGGCAGGCACTGGAGAGCTTCTTGCGCTGTTGCCATCCTGGCATGCTGGTGGCCCTGCCTTACTTGCACAAGGTGCTCAAGGGGCGCTACGCGCCAGAGCCGGTGATGCAATGGCTGGTCGACATCAGCGGGTTACCGACTGAGGCCCTGCAGCGCTTGTATCGCATGCAACGGGTGGGCGACGTCGATCGCAGCTCACTGATCGCCTGCCTGCGTGCCAGCGACCCGGATCAGGACCTGGACCGCGCAACGGCGCCTTTCGAGCGTGTTTGCGGACGCTGATGAAAAAACAACTGACAAAGAGCTTCGCCTATCAGGCGGTTTACCGCTACCTGTCTTCTTTGGTCAACGAGGTCACCCCGGGAACCCGGAAAAAACTGCCATCGCTACGGGATTTGTCACGGCGCCTGAAAGTCTCGATTTCCACCGTCCAATACGCCTATGCCTTGTTGGAGAGCGAAGGGCGGATTTACTCGGTGGCCAAATCCGGTTATTTCGCCCAGACAACAGGGGGCAGACGGGCTTATCAGGGTGAAAAAGATTTGTTGCAAACCATGCAGTTCTACGCCAACCGGCCGGACATGCTGGTCTTGAGCCAGGTCGAGCCGTCTTCGTCGGTTTCGCTCGACAGCCCATTGTTGATGCTCGAGCGTGAACTTCTGCGGCAGAACCCCCGCTGGCAAGGCACTTTGCGTCAACCGTGCGGCGAGCTTGAGTTGCGTGCGGCCCTGGCCGCGCGCTATACCCGTTCGGCCCAACATTTCTGGTGTGCCGATGATGTCTATATCGGTGTCGATGTGCGTGCAGTGTTGGAAATCATGTTCAATGCCCTGGAGTTGCGTGGCAGCACCGTCCTGGTAGCGTCGCCTTGCTCATGGATGGTACTGCGCGTATTGCAGGCGGCGGGATTGCGGATTATTGAACTGCCGCTGTGCCAGGCGGGGCGCCTGGACCTTGAGCAGTTCAAGCGCCTGTTGCGCAATGAACCGGTGCGTCTGGTGTTGCTCAGTTCCAGGGTCAATACGCCCCAAGGTAGCCTGATGCCCGAAGCCGATAAACATGCCATTGCCCATTTGCTCGAGCGCCATGGGGTATGGCTGCTGGAGAATGACCTGGACGGGGAGTTCTGTTTCAGCGAGCAACCGGGGCAAATGCTCCGTGACCTGGTCGACCCCGATCGCTTGCTGGTGTTTTCCTCACTGGAGAAAATCATCGGCCCCGAAGCGCCCTATGGCTATCTGTTGTCCCGCCATTTCAGCAGTGAATTGCAGCGCC
The DNA here is from genome assembly GCA_964453495.1 of uncultured Pseudomonas sp. Lineage (GTDB taxonomy): Bacteria > Pseudomonadota > Gammaproteobacteria > Pseudomonadales > Pseudomonadaceae > Aquipseudomonas. The sequence continues at coordinate 6,231 of CAYVPI010000121.1, forward strand.
ACTTTCTGCTGCGCTCCTTTCGCATGCCACAGATTCGCCAACGGGCCATTGCGCGGCTGTATCGTAAGGGGCGTATCGACCTGCATTTGCAACAGATGCGTAGCCACCTGCAGGAGCGCCTGCGCGGCTTGGCCAGGCAGCTGAACGAACATGTGGGTGAGCATTTGCAATTGAGCGAGCCCATGGGGGGCGCGGGCCTCTGGACCAAGGCGCGTGTACCGGTCAAGAGCAGGCGGGTGTTCGAGCGTATGCTGGAGAAGCGGATCGTAATCGCTCCCGGGGAGGTTTTCAGCCTGCAGGGCCTGCACCGCCAGCATTTTCGTCTGGGCCTGGGCCGCGACGATTGCCAGGACCTGGGCTGGGCGTTGAGGGTTTTTGGCGAAATCCTGCAGCAGGAGCGGTTGGGCTAAGGCGAGGCATCAGCCGTTCCATTTTTGAGACGCTTTAGCCCACCTCCAACGACTACCGCAACGAAATCCCCGGAACTAATGTGTAGCTCCAGGCCGATGGGCCCACTGTGGTCTAAGGTCTATACCCGGGCCATGATGCATGATCGATCAGGGTCCGTCTCGTCGGTTTTCATACCCTCAAGGAGTTGCACAATGTCCACAGCCTACAAGCGTCTAGACAAGGATCAAGCGGCAGTTTTGCTGGTCGATCACCAGACCGGCCTGTTGTCGCTGGTCCGTGATATCGACCCCGATAAGTTCAAGAACAACGTATTGGCACTGTCGGACCTGGCCAAGTATTTCAAACTGCCGACTATCCTCACCACCAGTTTCGAAAGCGGTCCCAATGGCCCATTGGTACCTGAGTTGAAAGCCCAATTTCCGGATGCGCCCTACATTGCCCGGCCTGGGCAGATCAACGCCTGGGACAACGACGATTTCGTCAAGGCGGTAAAGGCCACGGGCAAGAAGCAGCTGATTATTGCCGGCGTCGTCACTGAAGTGTGCGTGGCCTTCCCGGCACTATCTGCCATCGAGGCCGGTTATGAGGTCTTCGTGGTAACCGACGCCTCGGGCACCTTCAATGAAATCACCCGGCATTCGGCCTGGAACCGCATGTCCGAAGCCGGCGCCCAACTGATGACCTGGTTCGGCCTGGCGTGCGAACTGCACCGTGACTGGCGCAACGACATCGAAGGCTTGGGCACCTTGTTCTCCAACCATATCCCGGACTACCGGAACCTGATCAACAGCTACACCACCCTGACTGCCGGCAAGTAAACCTGTACCAGGGGCTTGCCCACAGCAGTCCCTGGCCACTTCAAGGAGTGATTCATGAGCCAATCCATTGTCCGGGCGGTGCAGGACGGCATCCCCTATCAAGTTCAACTCAGCGACGGCGTGCATCAGTGGCTGGCCGACGAAAGTACGCAACTCGGTGGCCAGGACGCCGGGCCCAATCCCCATCAGCTACTGCTGTCGGCCCTGGGAGCGTGCACGGCGATCACCCTGGCCATGTACGCTCAGCGCAAGGAAATCCCGCTGACGGGCATCGAGGTCCAGTTGAATATCCTCAGGGAAGAAGGGCGGCCGGTGGTTCATACTGAAATTGCCCGCTCCATCACCCTCAACGGCGAGCTGGATGATGCGCAACGCCAGCGTTTGCTGGAAATCGCCAACGTCTGCCCCTTGCACAAGCTGCTCAGCGGTACAGTCCAGATCAACAGCCAATTGGCTTAAAAAGCCCGGACGCGCCCAAAATGAGTAATCAAGAAACCCATTGCCATTTATCAAACTCCCTGGACTGCCTGAACGAGGAGGGGCACCGGGCCATTCAACGCATCGGTGCGCGTACCGCCGAGGTCGGCGGTGGCATTCCCGTCAGCCGGGTTATGCCATCGCGGCAACGACGCAAGATCGGCGCCTGGTGTTTTCTCGACCATGCCGGGCCTGCGGTGTTCGAATGCCGCGGCGGCCTGCGTGTGGGGCCACACCCACATATCGGCCTGCAGACGTTCACCTGGATGATCGCAGGTGAGGTACTGCACCGTGACAGTCTGGGCAACGTCCAGGTGATCCGCCCGGGCCAGGTCAACCTGATGACCGCTGGCCGCGGTATTACCCATACCGAAGAATCCTTGCCAGACGAACATCACCTGCACGCGACGCAGTTGTGGATCGCCTTGCCCGAGTCGCAAAAGGCCTGCGCGCCGGCATTCGATCATTACCCCGATCTCCCGCAATGGAACCAGGATGGCTTGCAGGTCACCTTGCTCGCCGGCAGCTTCGCCGGCAAAACCGCACCCACCCGGCTTTATTCGCCCCTGGTAGGCCTGGACCTGGCTAACCCGGCCGCCATCGATACCGGGCTGCTACTCGACCCTGCCTTCGAGTATGGCGTGCTGGTATTGCAAGGTGCCCTGGAGGTGAACGGGGAAACTTTTGCCAGCGACGAAATGGCTTATCTGGGGCGCGGCTTGAAGGATGTACAGATCAAAAGCTCCGGGCCCGCCCGTGCGCTGTTGCTCGGCGGCGAACCCATGGAGGAAGAGATCCTCATGTGGTGGAACTTCGTCGGCCACGACAAGCAGGAAATCGCCCAGGCCATGCAGGACTGGAGCGAGGGCAACCTGCAACGCTTCGGCGATGTGGCCGGGTATGACGGCCCACGCCTGGTGGCGCCGGCATTGCCCTGGCGGTCGTAGCCGCTGCGCTTCGGTGTGGGAGCCGGACGCAGCCTTGCGGCAGCTGCTACGAACTTGCGGCGAGCTACGCACCCGTAGCAGCAGCTGTCTTGTCCGGCTTTGCCGCCGCGGCTCGTCGCCTGAACATTTCGCCACCCAGTGTGACCCGCGCCGTAGCCGCCCGTAGTTTTTCCCACCAAGTGTATGACCACCTGCACAGTGGTTGCTTGTGCCGGGTGTTGCAGCCCTATGAAGTGTCGGCGGTGCCAGTGCACGTGGTGTACCGCGAAGGGCTCAAGGCATCGCTGAAAGTGCGCAGTTTTGTCGATTTTGCCGTGAGCTACCTGCGTCGTCATCCGGTGTTGAGCGAGGGCGGCGAAGATGAATGAGGCTTACCGTCAGGGCAGGCGTGAGCGGTACAAACCTGGCGCTACGCCGAACCAGCGCAGGCACGCCCGATTGAAACTCTGCACGTCGCTGTAGCCCAACCGGTCAGAGATCTGCACCAGTTCCAAGTGGCTGTCTTGCAGCAAATCCTCGGCGCGGTAGCGACGATAGTCATCGAGCAGTTCGGAAAAGCTCCAGCCCAAGGCCTTGAGCCGCCGGGCTGCGGTGCGTTCGAGCATATGTTGCACAGTGCAGAAATCTTCCCAGCGGGCGCTGTTGGCCAATTGCGCGACCAGGTGATCGCAGACCTGGTCCAGCAGGGTGGCTTCGCTGTTGTGTTGCGTCTGTTCCAGCATGTCGACCAGGGTCTTTTCCAGTAGGTGGTTGCCGGGCGTCAGGGGCTTGGCGAACAGTTCAGGCTGCAGGCGGATAGCATGGCAAGGTTGCCCCCACAACACCCGCGCACGAAAGGCCTGGGTGTGCGCCTGGCTGTCGGGCGGAGCCGGGAAGGCCAAGGCGATTGCTTGGATCGGGTCCTGATCCAGCCCGCTGGCCAGCAGTTTGCGGCGCAGCATGCTGCAGATGCTGATCATGATGTAATCGGTCATGGGCCGCGTCGCACGCAGGCTGCCGCAGTCGTGCAGGCGCAATTCCACGGTATTGCCGTCGCGCACCACTTCGGCCTGGAAGTGGCCATTGAAAAACGGAAAGAACTCGACGAAGTAGTCGCAGGCGCTTTCCAGGGAGGCGGCGACGTCGAACAGGTAAGTCAGGCCGTTGGTCGAAGTGCTGACGAAGCGCCGCCCGGCAGCCAAACCGATCGTGGGGTCATCGCACTGCTGTGCCAGGGCCCAGAAACGACGTGACAGCAGCAGGGGGACACGCCGAAACGGGGTGCGCAATTCGAACAAGCTGCGCCGGAACACCGCCTCGATCCGTGCGCATTCCACCCCCCGGGCAAGCAGCTCCTCGATGGCCGGCAGCAGGGTCGGCGCATAAAAGGCGTTGGGCGGCGGCTGATCGCTTTTTGTCATGTGTGGCTCAATGCCTGGCGCGAAGGTTTGGTTAGTCTGCGCAAAGCGATTTTCCGGAGCAAGGTCCATGCTTGATTTACGCCAACTTGATTTGAACCTGTTATTGGCCTTCGATGCGATTTATCAGCAGCGCAGCGTCACCCGGGCGGCGCAGGTCATGAGCCTGTCGCAACCGGCGATGAGCAACGCCCTGCGTCGCCTCAGAGACTTGTGCGGCGACCCGCTGTTCATTAAAAGCCGGATCGGCGTAACCCCGACCCTGGCCGGGCACCGCCTGGCCGACTATGTACGCACGGCATTGGACAGCCTGCGCGAAGGCCTGCGCATGACCCCGGCCAGCCGCCAGGCCAGCACGGTACTGCGCATCAGTTGCCTGGACTGCTTGCAGCCAGTATTGCTTGAAGCCTTGCTCGATGCCCCACGGGTTGACTGGCAAGTGCGCTATTTCCAACCGCGCCGGCGTGATGCCTTGCTCGACCTTGCCACTGGCCGCCTGGATATTCTCATCGATATCGACCAGCCATTGGCCGACCTGGCCGGGCTGCACAAGCAAGCGTTGCCGGCCGATCATTATGTGTTCGCTTATGGTGCCGGCTTGAGCGCGCCGCCGCGTAACCTCCAGGCCTATCTGGCCCAGCCGCAGATCCAGGTGTCCAGCCGCCGCGACGGGCTCAGCCCGGTTGACCTGCAGCTTGGGCTCAAAGGCTTGCGCCGTACCATAGGGGTGTCCACCCAGAGCACTTTGGCGGCGAAACTGATCGCCGACCACCAGCCTTTTGGCCTGAGCCTGCCGAGCCGGGTCGCCAGCGCCCTGGGCTTGCAGCAGGCTCCCTTGCCGTTCGACGAACCTGTGGCGTTGCAGCTGGCGATATACATGGAAAGCAAATACCGCTTCGAACGCAGCCGCGAACAGGCCATGCAGCGTTTGCTGCAGGCGTTGAGCCAGCCCCAGGAGCCTTTGGCAGTGGCCCGCCGCGCCTAAGTGTCTGCCAGGCGTTGGTCGACTTTGACGATGGCGTCGATCATGGCCTGGGCGGCTGGCGTCAAGGAATGACCGACCTTGCTGACCACCCCGTAGTGCAGGCGCAGGGCCGGCTCCTCCAGGGGAATGTCGGTAAACCTGAGCAATTGGATGGCGCCTTGCTCGAGCCACTCGGCCAGGGCTTCCATGGTGGCGATACCCACGGCGTCGGAACGCATCACCACGCGGCGGATGGTGTCGAACTGGGCGCATTCCACGCTGGGTGTAAAGTCGCTGACGCCCTGGATATCGGCAAGGATCTTGCGAATCATCGGGGGTATGCGTGTACCGGCCACCGGGTAGTCGAGCAGGGCAGCGAGCTTGAGCTGTGCCTGCCCGGCCAGGGGGTGACCGGCGCGACAGAAGAAGCGCCCGCGGCGTTGGCTCAGCAACTGCACGCGGTATTGCGGGTCACCGCTGAAGTAGCGCGAATCGGCGACGATGAATTCGATTTGCTCCTCCTTGAGCCACTGCGCCAATTGCTCCCAGTCGCCCTGGTGAAAGCCGGTGCGAATCGCCGGGTGAGCATCGATGAATTCGGCCAGGGCTTCGGGCACCAAAAGCTGCGCGGGGTAGGGGCCGCTGCCGAAATGCAGCTCGCCGCTGGTCAAGCCCTTGTACTGCAGCAGTTCGTTATACAGTGCCTGGCTGCCGGCCAGCAGGCGTCGGGCATGCTGAAGCACCAGTTGGCCTTGGCCGGTGAGGCGAAACTCGCGGCCGCTGCGCTCGACCAGCTCGCATCCCAGGTCACGCTCCAGCGTCTGGATACTGCGGCTGAAGGCGGGCTGGCTGAGGTTGATGGCTTCAGCCGCGCGGACAAAACTGCGGTAATCGGCCAATGCCGCGAAATGGCGAAGTTGGCGTAAATCCATCATGCAACTCCTGCATTGGTTACATACTTATTATGCATTTGATCGATAGTATAGGCCGTGACATAAATAAAACGGTATCCCTTACTTTTTGTACGCCATGCAAACCCATACGTTCGCTTCCAGTGCTTTTACCCTTACGGTCATCAGCCATGCCAAAGCCGTAGGTCTTCCCGTCGACGATATGCTGCAACGTGCCGGTATCGACCTTGCCTGGTTCGACGACCAGCGCCAGCAGATCCCTGCCGACCTGGTCGAACGCCTGTGGCACGAATGCGAACAGGCCGGGGCCGGGCGCCTTTTTGGTTGCGACCTGGTCAACGGCATGGCGACCAGTTGCCTGCAGGGGCTCAACATTCTGCTCGACTCGGCGGCTACATTGCGGGCAAGCCTTGCGTGCTTTACTCGGTATTTGCCCCAAGTCACCAACTATGTCAGTGCCGAACTGCAGGAGAGCGGTGAACAGGCGTGCCTGCACTTGCGTCCGGTTCAGGCGCTGCCACACTTTTTTGGCCTGGATGCGGCAACCCTGACCCTGGTGCGTAACATCTCAAGGCGTTTGGGCAAACTGCCCGGGCAGGTCTTCAGCCGGGTCAGCCTGGGCCCCGCGCAAGCGGCCGACGAGCCGTTGCGTGCGCTGGGTATCGCGGTCGAACAGGCTGCGCACCCTTGTCTGATACTGCCGCGGTCCATGCTCGACCTGCCGCTGCTCAGCGCCAATCCATTCTTGCACCAGACCATGCTCGGCCACTGGCAGGCCGCTGCGCCCAGCGAAAGCCGCAACGACAGCCTGCAGTTGGCCAGGCATTGGTTGACTGCAGGCGACCAGCCGATCGAGCGGATTGCCGAGCGCCTCGGCTACCGGCAGCCGAGCAACTTCATCCGGGCTTTTCGCAAGCAGTTCGGGATTACACCCAAGCAGCTGCGCTTGGCCAGCCACTAATGCGGAGCAGGAAAGCGCGCCATCCAGTGCCGGGCGATCTCTTCGCGCCGGCATATCCACACCGCGTCGAAGCCTTGCACGTAATCGAGAAAACCTGCGAGGGCCTGCGCACGGGCAGGGTGGCCGCTGATCCGGCCATGCAGGCCGATGCTCATCATCTTCGGCAGGTGCGCACCTTCGCGCCAGAGCAGATCGAAACCATCCTTGAGCAGCCGGAAGAAGTCAGCGCCACTGGCGAAGCCGTGCGGTAGCAGGTAGCGCGCGTCGTTGTTGACCAATGTGTAAGGGATCACCAGGTGCGCGGGTGCATCCGGTAGCCAATAGGGCAGGTCGTCGTTGTAGGCGTCCGAGCTGTAGAGCAACTCCCCGTTCTCCCGCAGCAGGCGGCGGGTGTTGTGGCTGACCCTGCCGGTGTACCAACCCACCGGGCGCTTGCCGCAGATGCGCTCGATCACTTCCAGGGTCAGGTGAATATGCTGGCGCTCTTCGTCTTCGGGGATGTCGCGGTAATCCAACCAACGATAACCGTGCCCGGCCACTTCGTGGCCTGCATCGCGTAGCGCATGGCCGATCTCAGGAGTCAGCTCCAGGGCCCGGCCGACGGCGAAGGCAGTCAGTGGCAGGCCACGGGCAGCGAACAGCTCGAGGATGCGCCAGACCCCGGCACGTGAACCGTATTCATACAGGCCTTCGACGCTGAGATCCTGTTCGCCCACACGGGGTGGGCGGCCCGAGAGTTCGTGCAGGTAGGCCTCCGATTGAGCATCGCCATTGCCAATGCACGATTCCGCGCCTTCTTCGATATTGAGCACGAACTGCACTGCGATGCGTGCATCACCAGGCCAGTGCGGGTGCGGAGGGCGGCCGCCGTAACCGCCCAGATCGCGGCTGGCCATCAACCCAGCTCGAAGGTGGTAACGCCGAACACGCGCTCCTGGGCAATCGAAGGCACCGGGCCCAGGTACATGCGTGCGCAGCCGAAAACCTCGTGCATGCCTTGTTCGCGCACCAGGGCCATCGCGGCCACGTTGTTTTTCGGTATATCGAGAAACAGCGGGCCACCGGCGGCAAAACGCGCCAGATGCTGATAAAGCGCATTGGCCACACTGGCGTCGTCGGCGAACAGGGGACCGATTTTGTAGCCTTCCAGGCATCGCCTGGCAACGCCGTAACCGCGCAGCCGGCCGTTATGCCGGCAACCCACGGCCAATGCATCCTCCTGGGCGATCCAGCCGCGCAGGAAGGTCGGCCGTGGGGCCGGGAAACAGGTGCTGTCGTATGCCACGAGCTGGTCGAAGGGGACGCTCGCCAAGGGCACGATACCCAGGCCATCGTGCCTTGCCGGAGCCGGGCGCTTGCCGATCTCGGCCCTGAACCGCATGTTGCGGTGGGAGAAGACGAACCCGCCTTTGGCGTAGTAATCCTGCATGGCGAACACGCCATCCATGCCGATGGTTGCCCCCGGATTCAAGCGCTGGCGCAGGCGTTTGCAGCGGGCGTGCCAGAGCGTATTGCCAAAGCCATGGCCACGAAACTCGGGGCGCACGATGAAAAAACCCATGAAACCGAATTCGCCGCCGTAGGAGGTAATGGCGCCGCCACCGATCAACTCACCGTCCAGCTGCGCCCCGAGAAAGGCCTCGGGGTCCGTCGCCCAGAACAGCTCTGCATCGTGAAGGCCGGGGTTCCAGCCTTCTTTGGCAGCCCAACTGATCAGTTGGTCCAGTTCGGGGCGGGTCATGTTGCGGATGACCAATGGGGTCGACACCGCGAAAACCTCCTCCATCGCGCGGTTCCTGAAAGCATCGGGGTGAGCCGCCATGGATTGGGTATAGCTGCAACTGGCCCATTGAGCCAGGCGGTGCGACGAGCAGACCGGTTTCCCCGGGATCAGTCGAACACGCCCAGGGAACGGGTCAGCGCGGCCCGGCAGTCGGCAACGATGCGTGCGACCAGTTCGGCGCAGGTGGGCAAGTCGTCGATCAGGCCGATGACCTGGCTGGCGCAGATCAGGCCGTCATCGGTGTTGCCAGATTGCAAGGCCAGATGCCCGCGGGCGCCCGACAGCAGGTGTTTCAGGTCGTCGTAGGTCGCGCGTTCGAGTTGACGTTCCAGCTCGACGATTTCCTGGGTGACGGCGTTGGAGAAGAAGCGTGCGGTGTGCCCCAGGGTGCGTTTGATCAGCAAGGTGTCGCGCTCACTGGCTGCCAGCAAGCGCTGCTTGACGTTCTCGTGGATGGCCGACTCCTGGCTCAGCATGAACCGCGTACCCATGTTCACACCGTCTGCACCCAGCACCAACGCCGCTGCCAGGGCGCGGCCGTCGGCGATCCCGCCGGAGGCGATAACCGGGATTTTCACTTCGCGCAATACGGAGGGCAGCATCACCATCAACGCAACGTTTTCCTCGCCGATGTGGCCCGCGGCCTCGAAGCCATCGATGGAGATGACATCGGCGCCACAGCGCTCGGCCGACAGCGCGTGGCGCACCGAAGTGCATTTATGGATGACCTTGATCCCGTGTTCCTTCAAGCGGCCGATCACTGGCGCCGGGTTGTTGCCGGCCGTTTCCACCACCTGCACACCGCTTTCGACGATCGCATTCACCCAATCGCTGTAGTCGACGCCTTGAGCCGCGAACGACAGGGTCAGGTTCACACCAAAGGGTTTGTCCGTGAGCCTGCGTGTGCGCTCGATTTCACCTTGCAGGTCGGCCGGGGATGGCTGTGTGCGGGCCGTCACCATACCGAGGGCGCCAGCATTGGAAACCGCTGCGGCCAGTTCCGCACGGCCTACCCACTGCATGCCACCCTCAATGATCGGATACTCGATGCCCAGCAGTTCGGTGATACGGGTTTTCATGGCGGCCTCGGTCTGAAGTGAATGCCTAAACATAAGAGGCCGATCACGCCTGGTCACCTACCACATTCGGGTGGGTGACCGGCAAAAGGAGTGGTCAGGGGGCGCCAAACAGCATCGTCCAATAGATGCCCGAGTCGCTGCGCGCGTTGGCCGCGTAGGCTGCACCCACCTGGGTGAACATCGGGTTCATCAGGTTGGCGCAATGCCCGGGGCTGGCCAGCCAGCCGGCCAT
>CAYVPI010000122.1:0-16125 GCA_964453495.1 uncultured Pseudomonas sp.
CCGCAGCCACTTTCATTTCTTCGTTGATGCGCTTGGCGCGAACGTCCAGGGCACCACGGAAGATGAACGGGAAGCCCAGCACGTTGTTGACCTGGTTCGGGTAGTCCGAACGGCCGGTAGCCATGATCACGTCATTACGAGTGGCGTGGGCCAACTCTGGCGAGATTTCCGGATCCGGGTTGGAGCAGGCGAACACGATCGGGTTCGGCGCCATGCGCAGCAGGTTTTCCGGGCTCAGCAGGTTCGGACCCGACAGGCCGACGAACACGTCGGCGCCTTCCAGGGCTTCAGCCAAGGTGCGCTTGTCGGTGGCGTGGGCGAACACGGCCTTGTACTGGTTCAGGTCGTCACGGCCAGCGTGGATCACGCCAGTACGGTCAACCATGAAGATGTTCTCGATCTGCGCACCCATGCTCACCAGCAACTTCATGCAGGAGATGGCAGCGGCACCGGCGCCCAGGCAGACGATTTTCGCGTCAGACAGGGTTTTGCCAGCGATTTCCAGGGCGTTGATCATGCCCGCAGCGGTCACGATAGCGGTACCGTGCTGGTCATCGTGGAACACCGGAATATCGCACTGCTCGATCAGAGCACGCTCGATCTCGAAGCACTCAGGTGCCTTGATATCTTCCAGGTTGATGCCACCGAAGGTGATGGAGATGCGCTTGACGGTGTCAATGAAGGCCTGCGGGCTTTCCGAGTCGACTTCGATATCGAACACATCGATACCGGCGAAACGCTTGAACAGAACGCCCTTGCCTTCCATTACTGGCTTGGAAGCCAGTGGGCCGAGGTTACCCAGGCCAAGAATCGCGGTGCCGTCGGAAATCACTGCTACCAGGTTGCCCTTGCCGGTGTACTTGTAGGCCAGTTCCGCGTCGCGAGCGATTTCGCGCACAGGTTCGGCTACGCCCGGGCTGTAGGCCAGCGACAGGTCGCGTGCGGTGGCGGTGGCTTTGGTGAGCTCTACGCTCAGTTTCCCCGGACGAGGCTGAGCATGGTATTCGAGAGCGGCAGTTTTCAAATCTGACATGGTGGGCATTCCGCTTTTACTGTTCTGACGGACCGCCGAGGATACGCAAGATGCAAAGGCCCGACAAGACTGCTTGGTCACTTGTGTCAAGGGCTTTAGGCTACGACTTTCTGCCGAGAGCCACGGCCCGCAAGGCGCGGACTGTTCACAATCCCAATAAAAAATGTCTACAATTTTTCTTCAGTTGACCCGCTCAAGCATCGCAGGAGCGGTCAACGGCAGCATCCAGCGCGCCTGACCCACTTTCAGGCCGCCTCGACGCGAACGGTCGATGACCCAGCCACGCGCCACAACCTCTCGCCCCTCAAGCCCATCAAAGGTCGCAGGTGGAAATGAGCGCTGCATTTTTGGCGGCACGTGAAGCACCGCATTGTTTCCCAGTTCAAGCCAGATCCCCCCACGATTGCGCTCGATCGCCGTAACTCGACCGCTGATCAGGGCGAACCCCGATTGGCTCAACCGTTCGGCGGCAATTACCGGGGATTTGCGCCAGACACCCAGGCGCCCTTCACGCGCTACGCGCTCGGCCTGCTGCTGGCAGGGCACCAAGTCGACATTCGGCGCTACTGCCACCAGATAACCCAGCCCTTCGCCGAGCAATTGCGCTTCAAAACTGTTGCCGCCTGCACCAAACACGTGCGCCAGGGTGCGGCCGTAATGATCGCGCTCCTGGGTGCCGACCAGCAAATTGACACGCCCGTCACTTGCGTCGACCAGCGCTTGCAGGCGCTTGCGCGCCGCATCGGCATAAGGTTCGGTTGGGCGCCCCTTGCGACCAATTTCAGGGGCATTGATGCCGATCAGGCGCACGCTACGGCCATCCTGCAAGCGCAGGGTGTCACCATCGACCACCTGGCGCACTTGCACCATTGGCAAGCCGCTGGGTGCAGGGCAAAACGCCTGGGCCGACGCCAGCCAAATCGCGGACACAAAAAAGGCGCCCACAAGGGACGCCTTTTTCATCAGCACGGAAAAGCCGCAGCGGCTTCCCAGGGCGATCAGCCTTAGGCCTTTTTCGCGCCGAAAGCACCGAAACGATCGGCGAACTTCTGAACGCGGCCGCCGGTATCCAGAGTCTTCTGCTTACCGGTGTAGAACGGGTGGCACTCGCTGCATACGTCGATCGCCAGTGGCTTGGCAAAAGTCGAACGCGTTTCGAACTTGTTGCCGCAGCTGCAAGTTACGGCAACTGCTGGGTATTCTGGATGGATATCGGCTTTCATGGTGTTTTCCTCAGGCTAGCGTGCCGCCACCCAACACTATTGTTGAATACCGCACGAAATTAAGGCGCGAATTCTACCAGACCGTGTCAATCACGCAAGCTGTCCCTTCCACCGACCGTCTGCTAGGCTCCTGACCTTCTTCGCCAACCGCCCTGTGAGATCCTCCCGCGTGCCCGACGTCATTCTGCGCCTCGCCCTGCCCTCGCCGTTGCGACGCCTGTTCGACTACCGCGCACCTGCAGGCTGGGCTCGCTTGGCACTGGCACCAGGCATGCGCCTGCGGGTACCGTTCGGCCGACGCGAGATGATCGGCATCCTGATTGAAGTCACCGACCGCAGCGAAGTCCCGGCAGACAAACTCAAACCCGCCATCGCCCTGCTCGACCCGGTCTCACCGCTGCCACCGGCGCTATTCAAACTGTGCCTGTGGACAGCCCAGTATTACCAGCACAGCCTGGGCGACACCCTGAGCTGGGCGCTGCCAGTGCTGTTGCGCCAGGGTGACCCTGCCCAAGCTCGTCAGGAAAGGTTCTGGCAGGTAGCCCCTGGCGCCCGCCTCGAAGATCCGCGTATCAGCCGCGCCCCAAAACAACGCGAAGCCCTGGCGACGCTGGCCCAACACCCCCATGGGGTTGCCCATCAGCTACTCGGCAAGCTGATGCTGAGCAAGGACAGCCTCGATTTGCTGCTGGCCAAGGAACTGGTGCAGGTTGAAGTCCGTCGCCATGCCCCGATTGAGCGCCATGAACACTGGCTGGCCCAGCCGGAACTGCCGCTCAATGATGAACAGAAGGCGGCCTTCAATGCCGTGAAGGCAGGGTTCGGCAGCTTCCACGCCTATTTGCTGGCCGGCGTTACCGGCAGCGGCAAGACCGAAGTCTATTTGCAGCTGATTCGCGAAACCCTCGAAGCCGGCAAGCAGGCGCTGATCCTCATTCCCGAAATCAACCTGGGGCCACAAACCCTGGCGCGCTTCGAGCAACGTTTCAATGCGCGCATTGCTCTGCTGCACTCGGCGGTCAACGACCGCGAACGCCTGGAAGCCTGGCTGGCTGCGCGCGATGGCGAGGCCGACATCATCATCGGCACCCGCTCGGCCTTGTTCACTCCGATGAAAAACCCCGGCTTGATCATCATCGATGAAGAGCATGACGGTTCATATAAGCAGCAAGAAGGCTTGCGTTATCACGCCCGCGACCTGGCCCTGGTGCGCGCCCGCCAGGAAAACATCCCGATCCTGCTCGGCTCGGCCACACCGTCACTGGAAAGCCTGCACAACGCCCACAATGGCCGTTACGGCCTGCTGCGCCTGAACCACCGTGCCGGCGGGGCGCAACAGCCAAGGTTCCTGCGCCTGGATGTGAAAAGCCGACCGCTGGACAGCGGCATCAGCGGGCCAATGCAACAAGCCATCGGCCAGACCCTGGCCGCCGGGCAGCAGGTGTTGGTATTTCTCAACCGCCGCGGCTTCGCCCCGACACTGCTCTGTCACGATTGCGGCTGGCTGTCGGAGTGCGAGCGCTGCGATGCCCGCATGACCGTGCACCAGCGCTCGGGAGAACTGCGCTGCCACCACTGTGGTTATGTGGAGCGTGTGCCGCGCCGCTGCCCCAAGTGCGCCAAAGTCGACCTGCGCCCAGTGGGCGCGGGCACCGAGCGGGCCGAGGAGCGCTTGAGCATTCTGTTTCCCGATTACCCGGTATTAAGGGTCGATCGCGACAGCACCTCACGCAAGGATGCAATGAACCAACTCTTTGCGACCATCCAACGCGGCCAGCCATGCATCCTCGTCGGCACACAGATGCTCGCCAAAGGCCATCACTTTCCGCGAGTGACCCTGGTGTCGATCCTCGATGCCGATGGCGGTCTGTTTTCTGGCGACTTTCGCGCCAGTGAGCGAATGGCACAGCTGATCGTGCAGGTTGCAGGACGTGCAGGCAGGGCCGAAGAACCAGGCAAGGTGATCATCCAAACGCACCTGGCCGACCACCCACTGCTGGTGCAACTGACCGAGCAAGGCTACTTCGCCTTTGCCGAGCAGGCATTGAGCGAGCGCCGTGCCGCTGGCCTGCCGCCGTTCGCGCACCTGGCCCTGTTGCGTGCCGAAGCGCACAAGCCTGGCCAGGCCGAGGGTTTTCTCGACGAAGCTTGCAGCGAAGCCGAGCGCTTGCTGGCCGAGCTGAACCTGAGCGGCATCGAACTGCTCGGGCCGGTGCCAGCTCCCATGGAGCGACGAGCCGGCCGCTATCGTGCGCAATTGTTGTTGCAGGCCAATGCTCGCGCGCCGCTACACCGACTGCTGAGCGCCTGGTTGCTGCAACTGGAGCAGATGCCCAGTGGGCGCCAGGTGCGTTGGTCGCTGGACGTGGATCCAGTGGATCTTTATTGATGTATGTTGACTGTCCGAGCTCCTACAGGGACACCGTATCCTTTGTAGGAGCGGGCTTGCCCGCGATGAGGCCGGCTTTGATAACACAGAAGGTTGGCAAGCCAGCCCCCGCAACGGATAATGCCCAGTTTTTCCACCTGCGCCTCGAAGCGCTGCCGCGCTTGCGGTCGAAGAGAAGACCATGAAAGACACCATTCGCCAGCTGATCCAACAAGCCCTCACCCAACTCGTCAACGAAGGTGTGTTGCCTGAAGGGCTGACGCCGGCGATCCAGGTGGAAAACGCCCGCGACAAGACCCACGGCGATTTCGCCAGCAACATTGCGATGATGCTGGCCAAGCCCGCTGGCATGAAGCCACGCGACCTGGCGGAAAAAATCATCGCCGCGCTGCCGACCGACGAACAAATCAGCAAGGCGGAAATCGCCGGGCCCGGCTTCATCAACTTCTTCCAGAACACCCAGGCCCTGGCCTCGCGCCTGGATGCAGCCCTGGCCGACGCCCATATCGGCGTACGCAAGGCCGGCCCGGTGCAGCGCACCGTGGTTGACCTCTCGGCACCGAACCTGGCCAAGGAAATGCACGTCGGCCACCTGCGCTCGACCATCATCGGCGATGGCGTGGCGCGGGTCCTGGAGTTCCTCGGCGATACCGTGATCCGCCAGAACCACGTGGGCGACTGGGGTACCCAGTTCGGCATGCTGATGGCCTACCTGCAGGAAAACCCTATCACCAGCGACGAGCTGTCGGACCTGGAGAATTTCTACCGGGCCGCCAAGCAGCGCTTTGACGAGTCCGAAGAGTTCGCCGACCTCGCCCGCGGCCTGGTGGTCAAGCTGCAAGCCGGCGACCCGGACTGCCTGGCCCTGTGGACACGCTTCAAGGACATCTCGCTGTCGCACTGCCAGAAGATCTACGAACAGCTGAACGTCAAGCTGACCCCGGCCGACGTCATGGGCGAAAGTGCCTACAACGACGACCTGGTCAACGTGATCAACGACCTCAAAGCCAAGGGTTTGCTGGTTGAGAGCAACGGCGCCCAGTGCGTATTCCTTGAAGAGTTCAAGAACGCCGACGGTGACCCGCTGCCGGTGATCGTGCAGAAAGCCGACGGTGGCTATCTCTATGCCACCACCGACCTGGCTGCCGTGCGCTACCGCAGCGGCACCCTGAAGGCCGACCGTGCCCTGTATTTCGTCGACCAGCGCCAGGCACTGCACTTCCAGCAAGTGTTCGAAGTGGCCCGTCGCGCCGGTTTCGTCACCAATGGCATGCAGATGGAGCACATGGGCTTCGGCACCATGAACGGCGCCGACGGCCGTCCGTTCAAGACCCGCGACGGCGGCACGGTCAAGCTGATCGACCTGCTCACCGAAGCCCAGGAGCGCGCCTATGCCCTGGTCAAGGAAAAGAACCCGGAGCTGGCTGAAGAAGACCTGCGCAACATTGCCAAGGTGGTGGGGATCGGTGCAGTCAAATACGCCGACCTGTCCAAGCACCGCACCAGCGACTACAGCTTCAACTTCGACCTGATGCTGAACTTCGAAGGCAACACTGCGCCATACCTGCTGTACGCCTACACCCGGGTTGCCGGCGTGTTCCGCAAGCTGGGCAAGGACTTCAGCGAAGTTGAAGGCCAGATCGCACTGCAGGCACCACAGGAGCAGGACCTGGCCGCGCGCCTGGCGCAGTTTGGCGAAGTCTTGAACAACGTCGCTGAAAAAGGCACGCCTCATACTCTGTGCAGCTACCTGTACGACGTCGCCGGCCTGTTCTCCAGCTTCTACGAGAACTGCCCGATCCTCAGTGCAGAAAGCCCGGAACAGCAGCAAAGCCGCCTGCGCCTGGCGGCACTGACCGGCCGCACACTCAAGCAAGGCCTGGAATTGCTGGGTCTGGAAACCCTGGAGCGCATGTAAGTTGGCTGCCAAGAAAAAACCTGCTCCAAAGCGTGGTGCCAGCCGCAATCAAGCTCCAGCCAAGAAGCCCGTCCCCGGATGGCTATGGATGGCGATCGGCTTGACGGTTGGCGGCTTCATCATGTTCTTGATGAAGCTCGACCCGAGTAGCAATGAGGACATCAAGCGGGTCAAGGCCGAAGAGCAAAAAGCCGCGAAGATCGCTGAGGCCAACAAGACCGAGCCCAGCCCCCAGAAGCCGGTGAAGCCCAAGTACGACTTCTACACCCTGCTGCCGGAGTCGGAAGTCATCGTGCCGCCAGAAGCTGTGCCGGAGAAGACCCCGCCGGTACCGGCGCAAGCACCGGTGACGCCGGCCGAAGCGGCCAAGATCGATACCGCCCGGGCCCAGGCGGCCCTGGCTGGCATCACCCCACCGCCTCCGCCGCCAGTGATCAAGCCGGCCGCGACTACGCAGTTTTTCCTGCAGGCCGGTTCGTTCCGCAAACAGACCGACGCCGACAAGGTTCGCGCGCAAATCATCCTGCTGGGTCAGGCCGTGCAGGTGGAGTCCGGCACTGTGCGTGACGAGACCTGGTTCCGGGTATTGGTCGGGCCGTTCAGCAATCGTGAACAATTGACCACGGCGCAGAAGCAGTTGGCGGGCAGTGGGTTTAGTAACTTGTTGTTGCAACAACGCCAGATTCGGCAGTAGTACCGGCCTCATCGCGGGCAAGCCCGCTCCTACAGAAGTTGTAGGAGGGGCTTGCCCGCGATAGAGCGCGAAAGCGCTCTCAAGAAGCCCACCACTCGTCCCCCACGGTTGAAATACCAAACACCACCCCCATATGAGTCTGCATCAGGCACTTTCGCCCCGCTGCGTGGAGACTCTCCCTTGACCACCATCGTTTCAGTTCGTCGCCACGGCAAAGTCGTCATGGGCGGCGACGGCCAGGTTTCCCTCGGCAATACCGTGATGAAAGGCAACGCCAAGAAAGTGCGCCGCCTGTATCACGGCCAAGTCATCGCCGGCTTCGCTGGTGCCACCGCCGACGCCTTCACCCTGTTCGAGCGCTTTGAAGGCCAGCTTGAAAAGCATCAGGGCCACCTGATCCGCGCCGCCGTGGAACTGGCCAAGGAGTGGCGCACCGATCGCACCCTGAGCCGCCTCGAGGCCATGCTGGCCGTAGCCAACAAGGACGCCTCGTTGATCATCACCGGCAACGGCGACGTGGTCGAGCCCGAAGACGGCCTGATCGCCATGGGTTCCGGAGGCGCCTTTGCCCAGGCCGCCGCCCGTGCACTGTTGCTGAAAACTGACCTGTCGGCGCGTGAAATCACCGAGACGGCCCTGGGCATCGCCGGTGACATCTGCGTATTCACCAACCACAACATCACCATCGAGGAGCAGGACCTCGCGGAATAACAGGCTGTTCTGGCGCCCGGAATCACGCCGGGCCTTCCCACGCTTTTATTCTTGCTAGAGGACTTCCATACATCATGTCCATGACCCCCCGCGAAATCGTCCACGAACTCAACCGCCATATCATTGGTCAGGACGACGCCAAGCGCGCCGTCGCCATTGCCTTGCGCAACCGTTGGCGGCGCATGCAGTTGCCGGCCGAACTGCGCGTTGAAGTCACACCCAAGAACATTCTGATGATCGGCCCGACCGGCGTCGGCAAGACCGAAATCGCCCGCCGCCTGGCCAAACTGGCCAATGCCCCGTTCATCAAGGTCGAAGCGACCAAGTTCACCGAAGTCGGTTATGTCGGCCGTGACGTGGAATCGATCATTCGCGACCTGGCCGATGCGGCCATCAAGCTGCTGCGCGAACAGGAAATGGTCAAGGTACGCCATCGCGCCGAAGATGCCGCCGAAGACCGCATCCTCGACGCCCTGCTGCCACCGGCTCGCACCGGTTTCAACGAAGACCAGGTACAGAGTCAGGATTCCAACACCCGCCAGCTGTTCCGCAAGCGCCTGCGCGAAGGCCAACTGGACGACAAGGAAATCGAGATCGAGATCGCCGAGTCGGTGGGTGTCGATATTTCCGCGCCACCGGGCATGGAAGAAATGACCAACCAGCTGCAGAGCCTGTTCGCCAACATGGGCAAGGGCAAGCGCAAGAACCGCAAGCTCAAGGTCAAGGAAGCGCTCAAGCTGGTACGTGACGAAGAAGCCGGCCGCCTGGTTAACGAAGAAGAGCTCAAGGCCAAGGCGCTTGAAGCAGTCGAGCAGCACGGCATTGTGTTCATCGATGAAATCGACAAGGTTGCCAAGCGCGGCAACTCCGGCGGAGTCGACGTTTCCCGCGAAGGCGTACAGCGCGACTTGCTGCCGCTGATCGAGGGCTGCACGGTCAACACCAAGCTGGGCATGGTCAAGACTGACCATATCCTGTTCATCGCCTCCGGTGCGTTCCACCTGAGCAAGCCAAGCGACCTGGTGCCCGAGCTGCAAGGCCGCTTGCCGATTCGCGTCGAGCTCAAGGCCTTGAGCCCGGAAGATTTCGAACGCATCCTCAGCGAGCCCCATGCATCCTTGACTGAACAGTACCGCGAGCTGCTGAAAGTCGAGGGCTTGGCCATCGAGTTCCTACCCGACGGCATCAAGCGCCTGGCCGAAATCGCCTGGCAGGTCAACGAAAAAACCGAGAACATCGGTGCGCGCCGCCTGCACACTCTGCTCGAGCGCCTGCTCGAAGAGGTGTCGTTCAGCGCCGGCGACCTGGCCAGCGCCCATAGCGAAGAGCCGATCCGCATCGACGCCGACTACGTCAACAGCCACTTGGGCGAACTGGCACAGAACGAAGACCTGTCTCGCTATATTCTCTAAAGCGACAAGTTTCAAGCTGCAAGCGGCAAGCTGGACACCAGTGTCTTGAAGCTTGTAGCTTGCAGCTTATAACTTGAGAAGCCCATCGCCATGTCCAGAATCCCCAGTGCAATCAACCTGCACAAAGCATCAAAAACCCTCAGCCTGACGTACGGGCCTGACGAGGTGTATCACTTACCCGCCGAATTCTTGCGGGTGCACTCCCCCTCCGCCGAGGTCCAGGGCCACGGCAAGCCAATCCTGCAATTCGGCAAGCTCGGCGTCGGCCTGAGCAAGATCGAACCGGCTGGCCAGTACGCACTGAAACTGACCTTCGACGACGGCCACGACAGCGGCCTGTTCACCTGGGACTACCTGTACCAGCTGTGCATTCGCCAGGAGCAACTCTGGGCGGACTATCTCGAAGAGTTGAAAACTGCCGGAAGATCCCGCGATCCTGCCGTTTCCATCGTCAAGTTGATGCTCTGAATCAGTCTCATATCCGTTTAGAGCGCATTTTCTAATTCTATCTGCTTGAATGCCCACGCAGCTGCCAGCAATGGCTCGCTTGCGAATTTCCACAAAGTCGGGTAACCAATGAATCTGGCAAGCAACCTGCATCGGTTTGATACAGGCCTGGTCAGGATGTGGACGTCGCGAGCGCAGGCAGGTTGTCTTCACACGCATAGCTTCCCGCAGGCTCGCAGTCGTTTTCATCCGGCCGGAAAACTCAGAGTTCGTTTTCACTGGTCACCCGAGTGGCAGTACCGGGTATTTGACTGAGGCCCAGGCCGCCTTACCCGGTACTCGTCTCAGGACAACGGAGCGTCGTAGATGAGTTTCAAGAATAACGAAGAGTTACAGCGTCAAGCTTCTGAATACACACTGGGCCTGAACCCGGTGGTTGGCTTGCGTGGTAAGGATCTGCTGACTTCTGCTCGAATGGTGCTGCGCCAGGCCATCAAACAGCCCTTGCACAGCGCCAAGCACGTGGCCCATTTCAGCGTAGAACTGAAGAATGTGTTCTTTGGAAAATCCGCGCTGCAACCGGCTGGCGACGATCGCCGCTTCAACGACCCGGCCTGGACTCAGAACCCGCTGTATCGCCGCTACATGCAAACCTACCTGGCCTGGCGCAAGGAGCTGCACGACTGGGTCGATAACAGCAACCT
Source organism: uncultured Pseudomonas sp. (assembly GCA_964453495.1). GTDB lineage: Bacteria > Pseudomonadota > Gammaproteobacteria > Pseudomonadales > Pseudomonadaceae > Aquipseudomonas. Next base: position 10,532 of record CAYVPI010000122.1, read on the forward strand.
CAACGCCAAGGACGTGAATCGCGGTCACTTCGTCATCAACCTGATGACCGATGCCATGTCGCCGACCAACAGCGCGGCCAACCCTGCGGCAGTCAAGCGCTTCTTCGAGACCGGCGGCAAGAGCCTGCTCGATGGTCTTTCGCATCTGGCCAAGGACCTGGTGAACAATGGCGGTATGCCCAGCCAGGTGAACATGGACGCCTTCGAGGTCGGCAAGAGCCTCGGCACCACAGAAGGTGCGGTGGTTTTCCGCAACGATTTGCTGGAGCTGATCCAGTACGGCCCGACCACCGAACAGGTGCTGGAGCGCCCGTTGCTGGTGGTTCCGCCACAGATCAATAAGTTCTACGTCTTTGACCTGAGCCCGGAAAAGAGCCTGGCGCGCTTCTGCCTGCGCAGCAACGTCCAGACCTTCATCGTCAGCTGGCGCAACCCCACCAAGGCCCATCGCGAGTGGGGGCTGTCGACCTACATCGACGCCCTGAAAGAAGCGGTGGACGTGGTCTCGGCCATCACCGGCAGCAAAGACATCAACGTCCTCGGAGCCTGCTCGGGTGGCATTACCTGCACAGCCCTGCTCGGCCACTATGCGGCCCTGGGCGAGAAGAAGATCAACTCGTTGACCCTGCTGGTCAGCGTGCTCGACACCACCCTGGACTCCGACGTCGCCCTGTTCGTCGACGAGCAGACACTGGAGTCGGCCAAGCGCCAGTCCTACCAGGCCGGCGTGCTCGAAGGTCGCGACATGGCCAAGGTATTCGCCTGGATGCGGCCCAATGACCTGATCTGGAACTACTGGGTCAACAATTACCTGCTGGGCAACGAACCGCCGGTCTTCGACATCCTGTTCTGGAACAACGACACCACCAGACTGCCGGCCGCGTTCCACGGCGACCTGGTCGAAATGTTCAAAAGTAATCCACTGACCCGGGCCAATGCACTGGAAGTGTGCGGCACGCCAATCGATCTCAAGCAAGTCAGCAGCGACGTTTACTGCCTGGCAGGCACCAACGACCACATCACCCCGTGGAAGTCCTGCTACAAGTCGTCGCAGCTGTTCGGTGGCAAGGTCGAGTTCGTGCTCTCCAACAGTGGCCACATCCAGAGCATTCTCAACCCGCCCGGCAACCCCAAGGCCCGCTACATGACCAACAGCGAGCCGGCCGAGAATGCCGAGGAGTGGCAAGACAACTCCAACAAGCACACCGACTCCTGGTGGCTGCACTGGCAAAACTGGCTCGCGGAGCGTTCCGGCAAGCTCAAGAAATCCCCCACCGTCCTGGGCAACAAGAATTTCCCTGCCGGTGAGGCCGCTCCGGGCACGTATGTCCACGAGCGTTGACAGGTAACGTATAGACGCGGCCCGATCATGGGCCGCGGTCGTTTCAAACCAAAGGGCTCAGCGCATGCCGCAACCGTACATCTTCCGTACTGTCGATCTGGATGGCCAGACCATCCGCACCGCTGTGCGCCCAGGCAAGCCGCACCTGACGCCCTTGCTCATTTTCAATGGCATCGGTGCCAACCTGGAGCTGGTGTTCCCTTTCATCCAAGCACTTGATCCTGACCTTGAGGTGATTGCCTTCGACGTTCCCGGCGTCGGTGGCTCTTCCACCCCCAGACGCCCTTATCGCTTCCCCGGCCTGGCAAAGCTCACCGCGCGCATGCTCGACTACCTCGACTATGGCCAGGTTAACGTCATCGGTGTGTCCTGGGGTGGCGCCCTGGCGCAACAGTTCGCCCACGATTACCCCGAGCGCTGCAAGAAACTGGTATTGGCAGCCACTGCCGCCGGCGTGGTCATGGTGCCCGGCAGGCCGCGGGTACTCTGGCTGATGGCCAGCCCGCAGCGCTACGTACAGCCCTCGCACGTCATCAAGATCGCCCCGGAAATCTATGGTGGTGCGTTCCGTCGCGACCCGGACCTGGCCATGGCCCATGCGTCCAAAGTGCGTTCATCCGGTAAGCTCGGTTATTACTGGCAGCTGTTCGCCGGCATGGGCTGGACCAGTGTTCATTGGCTGCACAAAGTCCTTCAACCGACGCTGGTGCTGGCCGGTGACGATGACCCGCTGATCCCCCTGATCAATATGCGCCTGCTGGCCTGGCGGATTCCCAATGCACAGCTACACATTATCGACGATGGTCATTTATTCCTGATCACCCGAGCCGAAGCCGTGGCGCCGATCATCATGGAGTTTCTCCAGCAGGAACGGCAACGGGCGGTCATGCACCCACGGCCGGCAACCGGCAGCAGCTAGGCAAGTGCCCGAGATGGTGCCTCTTTTGCATTGATTTGTTTGTTGATGGCCTGACGACGGAGTGTTGCCCCCCATGAAAGACAAACCAGCGAAGGGATCTGTCCCCGCGCCCGCCGCATACATCAATGCGCAAAGCGCGATTACCGGCTTGCGGGGGCGCGACCTGATCTCGACCCTGCGCAGCGTGACGCGTCACAGCCTGCGCCACCCCTTGCACACGGCCAAGCATGCCCTGGCCCTGGGCGGCCAACTGGGCCGCGTACTGCTCGGCGATACACTGCACCAGCCCAACCCCCACGACACCCGTTTCAAGGACCCGACCTGGAGCCTGAATCCCTTTTACAGTCGTAGCCTGCAGGCCTACCTGAGCTGGCAGAAACAGATCAAGCACTGGATCGATGAAAGCCAGATGCCCCCCGACGACCAGGCCCGCGCGCATTTCGTCTTTGCCCTGCTCAACGATGCGTTGTCGCCAACCAACTCGCTGCTCAATCCCTTGGCGATCAAGGAGCTCTACAACACTGGCGGTATGAGCCTGATCAAAGGCATCAACCACCTGCTCGATGACCTGCGCCACAACAATGGCCTACCCAGCCAGGTCAACAAGCATGCATTCGAGGTGGGCAAATCCCTGGCAACCACACCGGGCTCGGTGGTCTTTCGCAATGAAGTGCTTGAACTGATCCAGTACAAGCCCATGAGCGAAAAGCAATATGCCCGCCCGTTGCTGGTGGTTCCGCCACAAATCAACAAGTTCTACATCTTCGACTTGAGCCCCGCCAACAGCTTCGTCCAGTACGCACTGAAGAACGGCCTGCAAACCTTCGTGGTCAGCTGGCGCAACCCCGATGCGCGCCATCGCGAATGGGGCATGTCCAGTTACGTCGAAGCACTCGAAGAGGCCATGAATGTCTGCCGCGCCATTACCGGCAGCCGCGAAGTCAACCTGATGGGCGCCTGTGCCGGCGGCCTGACCATGGCAGCCCTGCAAGGCCACCTGCAGGCCAAGCGGCAGCTGCGCCGCATCAGCAGTGCGACCTACCTGGTCAGCCTGCTGGACAGCCAGATAGAAAGCCCTGCGACCCTTTTTGTCGATGAGCAGACGCTTGAGTCGGCCAAGCGGCGCTCATACCAGCAAGGTGTTCTCGACGGTCGCGACATGGCCCGGGTGTTTGCCTGGATGCGGCCCAATGATCTGATCTGGAACTATTGGGTCAATAACTACCTGTTGGGCAAAACGCCCCCGGCATTCGACATTCTCTACTGGAACAACGACAACACACGCCTGCCCGCCGCATTGCATGGCGACCTGTTGGATTTCTTCAAGCACAACCCACTGCCGCGGGCCGGCGGCCTGGAAGTCTGCGGCACGCCCATTGACCTGCAGAAGGTCAATGTCGACAGTTTCAGTGTGGCGGGTATCAACGACCACATCACCCCATGGGATGCGGTGTATCGCTCTACCCTGCTGCTCGGCGGCGAACGTCGCTTCGTGCTCTCCAACAGCGGTCACATCCAGAGCATTCTCAACCCGCCGGGCAACCCCAAGGCCAACTATATCGAAAACCCGAAACTGAGCGGCGACCCGCGCGCCTGGTACTACGACGCCAAGCACATCGAAGGCAGTTGGTGGCCAGAGTGGCTGAGCTGGATTCAGGCGCGCTCGGGCGCCCAGCGTGAAACCCTGATGACCGTCGGCAACCAGGACTATCCGCCCATGGAAGCAGCGCCCGGCATCTACGTGCACGTACGCTGAACCACCCCACGCCGCGCCGGTGATCGCCGGCGCCGGCCCTGAACGAGCGACAGGCCAAGCAGGCCGAACAAGAAGACTGGATGAAAACCCGCGACCGAATCCTCGAATGTGCACTGCAGCTGTTCAACGAGCAGGGCGAACCGAATGTCTCGACCATGGAGATTGCCAACGAGATGGGCATCAGCCCGGGCAATCTCTACTACCACTTCCATGGCAAGGAACCCTTGATCCTCGGATTGTTCGAGCGTTTCGAAGAAGAGCTCACCCCGCTGCTCGACCCGCCCTCGGACGTGCGCCTGGATGCTGAAGACTATTGGTTGTTCCTGCACCTGATCGTCGAACGCATGGCCCACTACCGCTTTCTGTTCCAGGACCTTTCCAACCTGGCCGGGCGCCTGCCAAAACTGGCCAGGGGCATACGCAGCCTGCTCAATGCGCTCAAGCGCACCCTGGCGGCGCTGCTGGCCAGCCTCAAGGCCAATGGTGAAGTCGTCAGTGAAACCCGAGCCCTTGGGCAACTGGTAGAGCAGATCACCATGACGCTGCTGTTCTCGCTCGATTACCAGCACATCCTGGCCAAGAAGGCTGAAGTGGGCGTGGTGGTGTACCAGATCATGATGCTGGTCGCGCCACATCTGGTGCCCGCTTCACGCCATGCCGCCGAGCAATTGGCCCTGCGCTACCTGGAAAGTTGAGGCGCAAATGAAAACGCCCGGCCTTTGCGGGCCGGGCGTTTGAACAATCCCGATCGAATCAGGATTGAGTGGTTGGCGACGGCGCTGGCGTCGCTACCGGTGCCGGCGTGACCACCGGTGCCGCTGCCGGGATCGCAGACGGGGCAGGTGCCGCCGAAGCTACCGGTGCCGGTTTTACTGCAGCAGGCTTGGCTGCTGCCGGTTTGGCCGCTGCTGGCTTTTTCACGGCAGGTTTCTTTGCCGCTGCAGGTTTGGCTGCTGCCGGCTTGGCTGCAGGCTTTGCAGCCGCTGGCTTGGCCGCTGCGGTTTTCGCCGCAGGTTTGGCGGCTGCCTTGGCTGCCGGTTTGGCGGCTGCTTTAGCCGCCGGCGCCTTGGCCGAAACCGACTTGACCGAAGCACCGGTCAATTTTTCGATCTGCTTGGTCAGGGTATCGACCTGCTGATGCAGAGCCTTGACTTCGTTGCGGCTAGGTACGCCCAGACGCGAAATGGCGCTGTTCAGACGCTTGTCGAAGGCTTCTTCGAGTTCGTCCCACTTGCCCATGACGCGCTCTTTGACATCACCGACGCGCGACTTGGCCGACTTGGCAGTGGACTTCACTGCATCGACCTGGTCCTCAACGCCAGCCTTGGCTTGTTTCTCGGCTTTCTCGCCATCCTTGACCAAGGTTTCGAAAAGCTTACTGCCGTCATTGCTGACTTTGGAGTAAGCACCCAGGCCAGCCAACCAGATCTGACGGGAGTATTTCTCTACTTCGCCGACCCAGGAGCTGCCTTCTTTCTCAACTTTCTTCTTGCCAGCCATCCCGCTCTCCTTATTGTTTACCCGCGACACGTTCGAGCAATGCCGTCAGCTCATCGAGCTTAGCAGAGAGTGTCTCA
>CAYVPI010000123.1:0-16039 GCA_964453495.1 uncultured Pseudomonas sp.
TCCTGCGCAAGGTTGAAAGCATCAAGCAGATCGCCCAGGAATTCTCCAACGAGAAGAAAGGCACCCTGTCGATCGCCACTACGCACACTCAGGCACGTTATGCCTTGCCGCCGGTGATCAGCAATTTCATCAAGCAGTACCCGGACGTTGCCCTGCACATGCACCAGGGTTCGCCGATGCAAATCGCTGAAATGGCCGCAGACGGCACCGTGGATTTCGCCATTGCCACCGAAGCCCTGGAGCTGTTCGGCGACCTGGTGATGATGCCGTGCTACCGCTGGAACCGCTGCGTGGTCGTGCCCCAGGGGCATCCGTTGACCAAGCTGCCGAAGTTGAGCCTGGAAGTGCTCGCCGAGTATCCGATCGTTACTTATGTGTTCGGGTTTACTGGCCGCTCCAAGCTTGATGAGGCCTTCAGCCATCGCGGCCTGACGCCCAAGGTGGTGTTTACGGCTGCCGATGCCGACGTGATCAAGACTTATGTGCGCCTGGGCCTGGGCGTCGGTATCGTTGCCAAGATGGCGGTCGACCCCAAGCTCGACAGCGACCTGGTGGTGCTCGATGCCAGCGAATTGTTCGAGTCCAGCATCACCAAGATAGGCTTTCGCCGTGGCACCTTCCTGCGCGGTTTCATGTGCGACTTCATCGAGAAGTTCGCCCCGCACCTGACCCGGGAAGTGATGGCCAAGGCTATTCAATGTCACAACAAGCAGGAGCTCGAAGAGCTGTTTGATGGCGTTGAATTGCCGGTGCATTGACAGGCGGCAACAGAAAAAAACACCCCTCACCCTAACCCTCTCCCCACGGGGAGAGGGGACTGACCGTATCCAGCTGGCCTACATCAATCGGTTCCCTCTATCTGAGGGAGAGGGGGGCGCCGATCACTTCTTCGCAATCAGGTTGCCGGCATGCAAGCCGCATTCCTTTTGCGTAGCTTCTTCCCACCACCAACGTCCCTCGCGCTCGTGTTGGTTGGGCAGCACAGGGCGGGTGCAGGGTTCGCAGCCGATGCTGATGAAGCCGCGTTCATGCAGGCTGTTGTACGGCAGTTCGAGCATGCGGATATATCCCCAGATCTCCTCGCTGGTCATCTGCGCCAGGGGGTTGAACTTGTACAGGGTGTGTTCCGGGGTCGAGAACGCGCTATCGATCTCCAACACGGCCACCTGGCTACGCGTGCCCGGGCTCTGGTCACGGCGCTGGCCGGTAGCCCAGGCCTTGACCGTGGACAGCTTGCGCCGCAGCGGCTCGATCTTGCGGATACCGCAGCATTCGCCGTGGCCGTCCTTGTAGAAGCTGAACAGGCCCTTTTCCTTGACGAAGGGTTCAAGCTTGCTGTGGTCGGGTGAAACCAGCTCGATAGGGATGTTGTAGTGCTCGCGTACCTGGTCGATGAAGCGGTAGGTCTCCGGGTGCAGGCGCCCGGTGTCGAGGCTGAAGACCTTGACGTTCTTGTTCAGTTTCCAGGCCATGTCTACCAGGACGACGTCTTCGGCGCCGCTGAAGGAGATCCACAGGTCGTCGCCAAAATGGCTGAAGGCGAGCTTGAGAATATCCTGGGCAGACTTGTTGGCATATGTCGCGGCCAATTCTGCGACATCGAAGGGGTGGCTCATCAGGCGGCTTCCTGTTGGGGTGCTGGCGCTTGGCGCTCGTAATCCTTTGATCTTATCAAAAAAATGCCTGGTTTCGGCGGGTTTCCCGCGTTGCACCGCGCAGGTTCAGCCGCTAGAGTGCCGCTTCTTTCTAATGTTCCTCGAGGAGTGTGCTGTGGAAATTGCCTGTCTCGACCTGGAAGGCGTGCTGGTCCCGGAAATCTGGATCGCCTTTGCAGAGAAAACCGGAATCGAATCGCTCAGGGCAACGACTCGGGATATTCCCGATTATGACGTGCTGATGAAGCAGCGCCTGCGCATTCTCGACGAACATGGCCTGAAGCTTTCCGACATCCAGGAAGTGATTGCCACCCTCAAGCCCCTGGACGGCGCGATCGAGTTCGTCAACTGGCTGCGCGAGCGCTTCCAGGTGGTGATCCTCTCCGACACTTTCTACGAATTCTCCCAGCCGCTGATGCGTCAGCTGGGCTTCCCGACGCTGCTGTGCCATCGCCTGATCACCGACGAAACGGACCGGGTGGTGAGCTATCAGTTGCGCCAGAAGGACCCCAAGCGCCAATCGGTACTGGCCTTCAAGAGCCTCTACTACCGCGTGATCGCGGCGGGCGATTCCTACAACGACACCACCATGCTGGGCGAGGCCGATGCCGGTATCCTGTTCCATGCACCGGAAAACGTGATCCGCGAATTCCCGCAATTCCCGGCCGTGCATGATTTCGAAGCCTTGAAGAAAGAGTTCATCAAGGCCTCGAATCGGCAGTTGAGCCTTTAACAGCTTCGTGGGAGCGGCCCCGGCCGCTCCCACGCTCAGAGTAAAGCCAGGGTATCGAGCAGCACCTTGACCTTGGTGATCGATTCTTCGTACTCGGCCTGCCAATTCGAATCGGCGACAATCGCACCCCCGCCCCAGCAGGACACTTGGCCATCCTTGACCAGCAGGCTGCGGATGGCGATCGAACTGTCCATCTGGCCGCGTACGTCCACATAGATCAAAGACCCGCAATACAGCGCCCGGCGGCTGGGTTCCAGTTCGTCGATGATCTGCATGGCGCGGATTTTCGGTGCGCCGGTGATCGAGCCGCCAGGGAAGCTGCCGGCGATCAGGTCCAGGGCGTCCTTGTCCGGTGCCAGCTCACCGGTGACGCTGCTGACCATATGGTGCACGTTGGGGTAGCTTTCCAGGCTGAACAGCTCGGGCACCTTGACCGAACCGATCTTGCAGCTACGGCCCAGGTCGTTGCGCAACAGGTCGACGATCATCAGGTTTTCCGAGCGGTCCTTGCTGCTGGCCAGTAGCTCTGCGGCGTAGGCTGCATCTTCGGTCGCATCCTTGCCGCGCGGGCGAGTGCCCTTGATCGGGCGGGTTTCGACCTGATTGTCATGCACGCGTATAAAGCGTTCCGGCGAAAAGCTCAGCACAGCGCTGCCATCGGCCAACTGCTGGAACCCCGAGAAGGGTGTTGGGCAGGCGGTGCGCAAGGCACAGTAGGCTGCCCAGGGGTCGCCTTGGCACTGGGCGCGAAAACGTTGAGTCAGGTTGATCTGGTAGCAGTCGCCGGCATGGATGTACTGTTGAATACGCTCAAAGGCCTGGCGGTAGTCATTGGCGCTGATGTCAGTGGTCACCGGCGTGGTCAGGCGAAAAGCCGTTGCCGGTGTGCTGGCGGGTTGTTCGAACAACTGGATCAGGCGCTGGCGTTCACTGTCGGCCAGTTGTGGGTGGAACACCAGCTGGCTGGTCGCACTGGCATGGTCGCTGATCAAGGCCCAGGCGTACAGGCCAAGGTGGGCGTCCGGCAGGCCGAGGTCGTCGATGGCGTGCTGCGGCAGCTGTTCCAGACGGCGCCCGAAGTCGTAGCTCAGATACCCGATCAGGCCGCCCGCGAAGGGCAGTTCCATGCCAGCTGGCAGCTCGGCCCGGCCCAGCCGTTGCAGGCTGGTGCGCAGCCGTTGCAGATAATGTTCGCCGCTTTCCCCGGTGGCGACCCTGAAGTCTTCCAGAGGCCAGGCGCTGAGCAGGTCGTAACGGCCACGCTCGGCGACCGGGCGGGCGCTGTCGAGCAGTACTGCGCCAGGGGCGTGGCGGATCGGCGCGAAGTACTCGGCGGGGTTGGCGCGGTAGGGGAGTGGGTGAACGATGCAAATAGACATTGGGGTGATGATCGGCCAGCGGGGCGAGGTGGGCGATTGTAGTCTTCTGTGGGGCGGGCTCCTAGGGGGATGGGAATGATTGCTTGTGCCTGCGATCGCTCCCCTCACTCCAGCCCTCTCGCCAATGGGGAGAGGGAGCCGGCCTGCATAGGCTGCAGAAAAAAAATATTTCAAACACCGAAGATTAGCTCCCTCTCCCCTTTGGGGAGAGGGTTGGGGTGAGGGGGGAGCGGTCTACTCGACAACTGGCACATGCCCAAACAACTCCTGGGTAAACTTCACCCGCTCCTCCACCGTTTCCTTCTCGCCATTCTTGGCCAGCTCTTCCAGCCGGGCTTCCACGGCATGGGCGCGGTGGGTCAGGCCGCAGTCGTTGGCGATCTGGATGTTCAGGCCGGGGCGTGCATTGAGCTCGAGGATCAGCGGCCCCTTGTCCTGGTCCAGTACCATGTCGACACCGATGTAGCCCAGCCCGCATAGCTCATAGCAACCGGCCGCCAGCTTCATGAAGCCGTCCCAGTTGGGCAGTTGCACGCCATCCACCGCGTTGGTGGTGTCGGGGTGCTTGCTGATGATGTTGTTCAGCCAGGTGCCGCGCAGGGTCAGGCCGGTGGCCAGGTCGACACCGACGCCGATGGCGCCCTGGTGCAGGTTGGCCTTGCCGCCGGACTGGCGCGTCGGCAAGCGCAGCATGGCCATGATCGGGTAGCCCATCAACACGATGATGCGGATGTCCGGCACACCTTCGTAGCTGATGCTCTTGAAGATCTGGTCGGGGGTGACCCGGTATTCGATCAGCGCGCGGTCGCGGTGGCCGCCCAGAGAGTACAGGCCGGTCAGGATGCTGGAGATCTGGTGTTCGATTTCCTCATGGCTGATGATCTTGCCCGAGACGGTGCGGTAACGCTCTTCGAAGCGGTCGGCGATCACCAGGATGCCATCGCCGCCGGCCCCTTGGGCCGGCTTGATGACGAAATCGCTGCGCCCGCCGATAATCTCGTCGAGCTTGTCGATTTCCTTCTCCGTGGAGATGATCCCGTACATTTCCGGCACGTGAATGCCGGCCTTGAGGGCGCGTTCCTTGGTGATGATCTTGTCATCGACGATGGGGTACAAGCTGCGCTTGTTGTACTTGAGGACATAGTCCGCATTGCGCCGGTTGATGCCCATGATGCCCCGGGCCTCGAGGGCCTTCCAGGTCTTCCAGAGGCCGAACATCAGGATTCAGCCTTCTTCAGGAATGCCTTGAAGCGCACCAGCTCCGTCAGGCGGTAACCGCGGTAGCGGCCCATCGCCAGCATGAAGCCCACCAGGATCAACAGCACGGCCGGGAAGGTGAAGACGAAGTAGGTCGCTTCTGGAACAGTCATCACCAGGTACGCCAGGGTGGCCGCGAACAGTGTGCCGATCGCGACTTTCATCGCATGGTTGGCACCGCGCTCTTCCCAGGTGATGGACAGACGCTCGATGGTCATGGTCAGAATCACCATCGGGAACAGCGCCACCGACAGCCCGCGCTCAAGGCCCAGCTTGTGGCTGAGCAGGCTGATCGCGGCAATCAGCACCACCACGAAGGTCAGCACCACCGACAGGCGCGGCAGCATCTGCAACTTGAGGTGTTCCAGATACGAGCGCAAGGACAGCCCCAGCGCCGTAATGATGGTAAAGAGGATGACGCCAAAGCCCAGCTGCGTCTCGCGAAAGGCCAGGGCGATCAGCACCGGGGTGAAGGTACCGAGGGTCTGCAGGCCGATCAGGTTGCGCAGCACCAGGATCACCAGAACGCCGATCGGGATCATGACCATGATCATGAACGTCTGCTGGGTTTGCAGCGGCAGGCCGTACAGCGAGTATTCGAGGAAGTCGGCGTCGGTGTTCTCGTCGGTCAGCTTGGCCAGGCGGATGGCGTTCATCTCGCTGTTGTTGAGGCTGAAGCTGACCGTGGCTTTCTTGCCGCCATCGACGGTGATCAGGTTGTCGTCCCCGGTCCACCACAGCAGGCGGTCGGCCGGCAGGCCTTGCTCGCCCGTGTCCGGGTTGAAGTACAGCCAGTCGGTACCATTGAAACTGCGCAGCCACAGTTCGGGCGTTTGTGGCTGGTCGGCCACCAGACGGATGGTGTGGACCTTCTCGGCCGGTACGTGGGCGATGGACAGCAGCAAGTCGATGACCCGCGCCTTGTTCGGCGTGGTGGTATCACCGGCCAGGAGCAGCTTGACGTTGTCGTCGTTCAGATTGTTGACACGCTTGATGGTTTCGCTGACGAAGGTCTCGACGTCGGCCGAGTGCTGGCGGATAGGCGCCATCAAGGCTTCGGCGGCGATTTTTTCCGGCCCTTCGACGGCCATGCTGTCGCGGAAGATCGGACCTTTTACCTTGGCCTTCTCGCCCGAATAGCGCTTGGTCAGCACCAGGCGGTAGTACAGGGTCTGGTTGCCGCTGGCGCGGCGTGCCGACCAGGTTACCTTGCGGTTGCCGTCGACCCGGTTGACGCTCACCCCGTAGTTATTGGAGATGAAGCTTTCATTGAGGCTGACGTAGTCGCGGCTCAGGGGCGGCACGAACATCTGCACCTTGACCGGGTCCTTGGCGCTGGCGACGAACTCGACCTTGGCGTCGATGTTCCAGAGGTCATCGGTCTCATCTTCGGTAACTGGGATGCCAAGGATGAAAATCTGATAGGCCGTGATCAGAATGCCCAGCGTCACCAGGACGGTAATCAGGACTTTCAGATGAAGGGTAAGAGAGCGCATTGGAGTTACTCTGCAATTTGAGCGTCAGTGGCGCAGGCAGGTTTGCCAGCAGCGTATTTAAGGCTTGGGTCAACCAGCGCATCGAAGCGCTTGAGGGCTTCAGAGCCGATCAGCAACGGGTACTGGAACGCGCTGCGGTCGGTCAGGTTCACCTCGATGGTGCGTAATGCGCTGCCCATGCAGATTGCCAGGGCAATCACCGGGCGTGCGGTGTAATTCTTGCCTTCCTCGGGGTCGTAATCCCCGGCGCGTCGCTTGATTTTGCTGACACGGGCCAAGGGCCGTTCTATCGGATGCGAGTGGGCCGCGTCAATCGCCAGGTAGAAGCGTACCCAGGATTCACCGTTGCGCTTGAAACGCTTGATGTCGCGGGCGCTGAGCGATGCGGTCTTGGCCCCGGTGTCGAGTTTGGCGGCCAGCTCCAGGTCGATATCGGCGAGCCGGGCGTATTCATTAAGGCCGTAGACGGTCTTGTCGGCGGCGAAGCTTGTGCCGCAGAACAACAGGCAGAGCAACAGTGGGAGTGACTTGAGTCTCATAAATCCTGGGCGCGGTGCTGTGCAGACTATTGGGCAAGGCGACTGGCAGTAGTGCACAAGCTTGCTCGGAGGCCTGCCATATATAGATGACAGACAAGGTATCGGTGCCTCGTAGGCGGGCGGCATTCTATCACGCTGACATTATGGCGCCAGCGGCTGCGCTATCAGACAGACGGGGATTGGGTAAGTTCGTTATAAGACGATTGTCGACAATGTTGATTTTTTCTTTGACTAAGGCGCGGCATTTGGCTAGTTTTAGCGACAACGAAAATGAAGGTGTCGACAATATGCTGGAAGCAGCGCAAGCAACCGCTACGGTGCAGGAAGATTCGGAAACGCTTTCCGAAAACGTCTTCCGGCGCATCCAGGCGGCCATCGTCAAGGGCGAGATCGCCCCGGGCAGCAAGATCTCCGAACCGGAGCTGGCCCGCACCTATGGTATCAGCCGCGGCCCGCTGCGCGAGGCGATCCATCGGCTCGAAGGCCAGCGCCTGCTGGTGCGCGTGCCTCACGTGGGCGCTCGGGTCGTGTCGCTCAACCATGCCGAACTGATTGAACTGTACGAAATCCGCGAATCCCTGGAAGGCATGGCTTGCCGCCTTGCCGCCGAACGCATGAGCACCGCCGAAATCGACGAACTGCGCCGGGTACTCGAGACCCACGAGCGCGACGAAGCTTTCAGGGCGGGCCTGGGTTACTACCAGCAGGAAGGCGATTTCGACTTCCACTACCGAATTATCCAGGGCAGCGGCAACCGCACGCTGACCCAGATGCTCTGCGGCGAGCTGTATCAGCTGGTGCGCATGTACCGCATCCAGTTTTCCGCAACCCCGAACCGCCCACACCAGGCGTTCGCCGAGCACCACCGAATTCTCGATGCCATTGCCGACCGTGACGGTGAGCTGGCCGAGCTATTGATGCGCCGTCACATCGGCGCCTCCAAACGCAACATCGAGCGTCATTACCAGGACGCTTCCCAGACCACGAGGTGAGTCATGAGTCAAAAGAACAGCCCAGGCCAGCGTTTTCGCGATGCCGTCGCCAATGAGCATCCGCTGCAGGTTGTTGGCGCGATCAATGCCAACCACGCGTTGCTGGCCCAGCGTGCCGGCTTCAAGGCTATCTACCTCTCTGGTGGCGGTGTCGCCGCAGGCTCGCTCGGTGTGCCTGACCTGGGTATCACTGGCCTGGACGACGTCCTGACCGACGTACGCCGTATTACCGATGTCTGCGACCTGCCGCTGCTGGTCGACGTCGATACCGGCTTCGGCTCTTCGGCCTTCAACGTGGCCCGTACCGTCAAGTCGATGATCAAGTTCGGCGCCGCGGCCATCCATATCGAAGACCAGGTCGGTGCCAAGCGTTGCGGCCACCGCCCGAACAAGGAAATCGTTTCCCAGCAGGAAATGGTCGACCGCATCAAGGCAGCCGTCGATGCCCGTACCGATGACAGCTTCGTGATCATGGCGCGTACCGATGCCCTGGCCGTCGAAGGCCTGGAATCTGCCCTGGAGCGCGCCCAAGCCTGCATCGAAGCCGGTGCCGACATGGTCTTCCCGGAAGCCATCACCGAGCTGGACATGTACAAGCTGTTCGCCGCCCGCGTGAAAGCGCCGATCCTGGCCAACATCACTGAATTCGGCGCCACCCCGCTGTACACCACCGAGCAACTGGCCGGTGCCGACGTATCGCTGGTGCTGTACCCGCTGTCGGCTTTCCGCGCCATGAACAAGGCCGCAGAAAACGTCTACAACGCCATTCGCCGCGATGGCACCCAGGCGAACGTCATCGACACCATGCAAACCCGCATGGAGCTGTACGATCGCATCGACTACCACACCTTCGAGCAGAAGCTCGATGCATTGTTCGCGTCGAAAAAATAAATACGGGCCCCGTTCCCTATAACAAGTTCAAGATTGGAGATAACCATGGCCGAAGCAAAAGTATTGAGTGGCGCGGGCCTGCGTGGCCAGGTAGCCGGGCAAACCGCATTGTCGACAGTCGGCCAGGCCGGCGCCGGCCTGACCTACCGCGGTTTTGACGTCCGTGAGTTGGCCGCCGAGGCGCAATTTGAAGAAGTGGCCTACCTGCTGCTGTACGGAGACCTGCCGACCAAGGCCCAGCTGGCCGACTACGTGGGCAAGCTGCGCACCCTGCGCGACCTGCCGCAAGCGCTGAAGGAAGTGCTCGAGCGCATTCCTGCCGACGCTCACCCGATGGACGTGATGCGCACCGGTTGCTCGTTCCTGGGTAACCTGGAAGCGGAGAAAGATTTCTCCGAGCAGCACGACAAGACCGACCGCCTGCTCGCGGCGTTCCCGGCGATCATGACCTACTGGTATCGCTTCAGCCATGAAGGCAAGCGCATCGACTGCGTGACCGACGAAGAATCCATCGGCGGTCATTTCCTGCACCTGCTGCACGGCAAGAAGCCGAGCGAGCTGCACGTCAAGGTCATGAACGTTTCGCTGATCCTGTACGCAGAGCACGAATTCAACGCTTCGACCTTCACCGCACGCGTTTGCGCTTCGACCCTGTCGGACTTGTACTCGTGCATCACCGCGGCCATCGGCTCCCTGCGTGGCCCGCTGCACGGTGGTGCCAACGAAGCGGCGATGGAAATGATCGAGCGCTTCAGCTCGGCTGAAGAGGCGATCGAAGGCACCCTCGGCATGCTGGCGCGCAAAGACAAGATCATGGGCTTCGGCCACGCGATCTACAAAGACAGCGACCCACGTAACGAAGTGATCAAGGGTTGGTCGAAAAAGCTGGCCGACGAAGTGGGCGACACCGTGCTGTTCCCGGTTTCCGAAGCTATCGACAAGACCATGTGGGAGCAGAAGAAACTGTTCCCCAACGCCGACTTCTACCATGCCTCGGCGTACCACTTCATGGGCATTCCAACCAAGCTGTTCACACCGATCTTCGTGTGCTCGCGCTTGACCGGTTGGGCCGCTCACGTGTTCGAGCAACGCGCCAACAACCGCATCATCCGCCCAAGCGCCGAATACACCGGCGTTGAACAGCGCAAGTTCGTGCCAATCGAACAACGCTGATTTGCCTGGGGGTTGCTCTTTGTAGGAGCGGGCTTGCCCGCGATGCTGGCGACGCTGTTCTGACGGAGTTCTGCGTCGATGCCATCGCGGGCAAGTCGGATCGCCGCACCGCCGCTCCTACAGGGAGCGAGCCCCGGCTTCAAAAAATTCCGTGATTGAGTCCAAGCGCCATGAATACTGAATACCGCAAATCACTGCCCGGCACCCGGCTGGATTACTACGACGCCCGCGCGGCAGTCGACGCAATCAGCCCTGGCGCCTACGACACACTGCCGTACACCTCGCGTGTTCTGGCAGAAAACCTGGTCCGCCGTTGCGACCCGGCAACACTGACTGCATCGCTGAACCAGCTCATCGAACGCAAGAGCGATCTGGACTTCCCATGGTTCCCGGCACGTGTGGTGTGCCACGACATTCTTGGCCAGACCGCACTGGTGGACCTGGCCGGCCTGCGCGACGCCATTGCCGACCAGGGTGGTGACCCTGCGCTGGTCAACCCGGTGGTACCGACCCAGCTCATCGTCGACCACTCGCTGGCCGTGGAATGTGGCGGTTTCGACCCCGAGGCGTTCGACAAGAACCGCGCCATCGAAGACCGTCGCAACGAAGACCGTTTCCACTTCATCAACTGGACCAAAAAGGCCTTCAAGAACGTTGATGTGATTCCACCGGGCAACGGCATCATGCACCAGATCAACCTGGAGAAAATGTCTCCGGTGATCCAGGCCCGTGAAGGCGTGGCGTTCCCTGATACTTGCGTCGGCACCGACAGCCACACTCCGCACGTTGATGCCCTGGGTGTGATCGCTATCGGCGTTGGCGGCCTGGAAGCCGAAAACGTCATGCTCGGCCGTGCCTCCTGGATGCGTCTGCCTGAAACTGTCGGCGTCGAGTTGACCGGCAAGCTGCAGCCTGGCATCACCGCTACCGACATGGTGCTGGCACTGACCGAATTCCTGCGCAAGCAGAAAGTCGTTGGCGCATGGCTGGAGTTCTTCGGCGAAGGCGCTGCGGCCCTGACCCTGGGCGACCGCGCCACCATTTCCAACATGGCCCCGGAATACGGCGCCACCGCTGCGATGTTCTACATCGACCAGCAAACCATCGACTACCTCAAGCTGACTGGCCGTGAAGACGAGCAAGTCAAGCTGGTCGAGACCTACGCGAAGCTGACCGGCCTGTGGGGCGACGACCTCAAGACCGCCGTGTACCCGCGTGGCCTGCAGTTCGACCTGTCGTCGGTCGTGCGCAACATGGCCGGCCCAAGCAACCCGCACGCTCGTGTAGCCACCAGCGACCTGGCTGCCAAGGGCATCGCCGGCCAGTGGGAAGACGTGCCGGGGCAGATGCCCGACGGCGCCGTGATCATTGCCGCGATCACCAGCTGCACCAACACCAGTAACCCGCGCAACGTCATCGCTGCCGGCCTGCTGGCGCGTAATGCCAACAAGCTGGGCCTGGCTCGCAAGCCTTGGGTCAAATCCTCCCTGGCCCCGGGCTCCAAGACTGTTGCCCTGTACCTGGATGAAGCCGGCCTGACTACTGAGCTCGAGCAAATGGGCTTTGGCGTTGTGGCTTTTGCCTGCACCACCTGCAACGGCATGTCCGGTGCGCTGGACCCAGTGATCCAGAAAGAAATCATCGACCGCGACCTGTACGCCACTGCCGTACTGTCGGGTAACCGTAACTTCGACGGGCGTATCCACCCTTACGCCAAGCAAGCCTTCCTGGCCTCGCCACCGCTGGTCGTGGCCTACGCCATTGCCGGTACCATCCGTTTCGATATCGAGAAGGATGTGCTGGGCGTGGTCGACGGCAAGGAAATCCGCCTCAAGGACATCTGGCCGAGCGACGAAGAGATCGACGCCGTGGTCAAGGCCTCGGTGAAGCCTGAGCAGTTCCGTCAGGTTTACATCCCGATGTTCGACATCACCCGCGAGAAGGCCGCTCAGGTCGACCCGCTGTACGACTGGCGCCCGCAGAGTACCTACATCCGCCGTCCGCCGTACTGGGAAGGTGCCCTGGCCGGCGAGCGTACCCTCAAGGGCATGCGCCCACTGGCGGTACTGCCGGACAACATCACCACCGACCACCTGTCGCCGTCCAACGCCATCATGCTCGACAGCGCCGCTGGGGAATACCTGGCGAAAATGGGCCTGCCGGAAGAGGACTTCAACTCCTACGCAACTCACCGCGGCGATCACCTGACCGCCCAGCGCGCCACCTTTGCCAACCCGAAACTGTTCAACGAAATGGTCCAGGAAAACGGCAAGGTCAAGCAGGGTTCGCTGGCGCGGATCGAGCCGGAAGGCAAGGTCACCCGCATGTGGGAAGCCATCGAGACCTACATGGAGCGCAAGCAGCCGCTGATCATCATCGCCGGCGCCGACTACGGCCAAGGCTCGTCCCGTGACTGGGCAGCCAAGGGCGTGCGCCTGGCCGGTGTCGAGGCGATTGCCGCCGAAGGCTTCGAGCGCATCCACCGTACCAACCTGGTCGGCATGGGCGTGTTGCCGCTGGAGTTCAAGCCGGGTACAGACCGCAAGACCCTCGGCATCGACGGCACTGAAACTTTCGATGTGGTCGGTGAGCTGTCGCCACGCACCACCCTGACGTTGGTGATTACTCGTAACAACGGCGAGCGCGTTGACGTGCCGGTCACTTGCCGTCTCGACACCGCCGAAGAGGTTTCGATCTACCACGCAGGTGGCGTATTGCAGCGCTTCGCCCAGGACTTCCTGGAGTCGACCGTAGCGGTCTAACCCCGCTCTCTGTAGGAGCGGGCTTGCCCGCGATGCTGGCGACGCGGTCTGCCCTTTGCACCGCGTCTCTGCAATCGCCGGCAAGCCGGCTCCCACAGGGCGCCCAACAGGACAAGATTCCCAATGGCTCACGTACCCCAGATCAAAGTTCCCGCCACCTACATCCGTGGCGGTACCAGTAAAGGCGTGTTCTTCCGCCTGCAGGATTTGCCTGAGCGCGCGCAAGTGCCAGGTGCTGCGCGCGATGCGCTGTTGCTGCGCGTGATCGGCAGCCCCGACCCGTACGGCAAGCAGATCGACGGCATGGGCGGCGCCACCTCCAGCACCAGCAAGACCGTGATCGTCGGCAAGGCCACCCAGGCCGATCACGATGTCGACTACCTGTTCGGCCAGGTCTCGATCGACAAGGCCTTCGTTGACTGGAGCGGCAACTGCGGCAACCTGTCGGCGGCCGTCGGTTCGTTCGCTGTCAGCGCAGGCCTGGTCGATGCCAGCCGTATCCCGCAAAACGGTATTGCCACTGTGCGCATCTGGCAGGCCAACATCGGCAAGACCATCATTGCCCACGTGCCGATCACCGATGGCCAGGTGCAGGAAACCGGTGATTTCGAGCTCGATGGCGTGACCTTCCCGGCTGCCGAAGTGCAGCTCGAATTCATGGACCCGGCAGCGGACGAAGAGGGCGCTGGCGGTTCGATGTTCCCTACCGGCAACCTGGTCGACGATCTCGAGGTGCCAGGTGTTGGCGTGCTCAAGGCGACCATGATCAATGCCGGTATTCCGACCATCTTCGTCAATGCCCAGGCCATCGGTTACAACGGCACCGAGCTGCAGGATGCGATCAACGGCGACGCCAAGGCGCTGGCAATGTTCGAGACGATTCGTGCTTATGGCGCCGTGCGCATGGGCCTGATCGAGAACGTCGACGAGGCGGCCAAGCGTCAACACACACCAAAGGTTGCTTTCGTGGCTGCCCCGACCGACTACGTTTCTTCCAGTGGCAAGCCGGTGGCTGCCGGTGATGTGGACCTGTTGGTGCGCGCACTGTCGATGGGCAAGCTGCACCATGCCATGATGGGCACGGCGGCAGTCGCCATCGGTACCGCTGCGGCAGTGCCAGGCACCCTGGTGAACCTGGCCGCTGGCGGTGATACCCGCAGCGCCGTACGTTTCGGTCACCCGTCGGGCACCTTGCGCGTCGGCGCCCAAGCCCGCCAGGTCAATGGCGAGTGGACCGTGACCAAGGCCATCATGAGCCGCAGTGCTCGGGTGTTGATGGAAGGTTTCGTGCGGGTGCCGGGGGATTCGTTCTAATCTGATTGTGTGGTGACATTATCGCGGGCAAGCCCGCTCCTACAGGATCACCATGACCCCTGTAGGAGCGGGCTTGCCCGCGATGAGGCCCTGACAGACGAAATAGGATTATGAAGATGAACACCAACGTTGATCTGAACATCCGCCCCGATTACGACCCAATCCTGCAAGACATCGCCGACTACGTCCTCGATTACCGCGTCACCTCCCACGAAGCCCTCGACACCGCCCGCAACTGCCTGATGGATACCTTGGGCTGCGGCCTGCTGGCCCTGCGCTTTCCCGAATGCACCAAGCACCTGGGGCCACTCGTCGAAGGCACCGTCGTACCCCATGGCGCTCGTGTACCTGGCACAAGCTTTCGCCTCGATCCGGTCAAGGCCGCCTGGGACATCGGCTGCATCGTGCGCTGGCTCGATTTCAATGACACCTGGCTGGCTGCCGAATGGGGGCACCCCTCCGATAACCTCGGTGGCATTCTCGCCGTGGCCGACCATTTGTCGCAAAAGCACGTAGCCAATGGCGAAGCGCCACTGACCATGCGCACCGTGCTCGAAGCGATGATCATGGCCCACGAAATCCAGGGTGTGCTTGCCCTGGAGAATTCATTCAATCGCGTGGGGCTCGATCACGTCATCCTGGTCAAGGTCGCTTCCACAGCTGTCTGCGCCAAACTCATGGGGGCCAACCGTGCGCAATTGCTCTCGGCACTGTCCCATGCCTTCGCCGACGGCCAGGCCCTGCGCACCTATCGCCATGCGCCAAACGCCGGCTCACGCAAATCCTGGGCCGCGGGCGATGCCAGCAGCCGGGGCGTGCGCCTGGCCGATATCGCCTTGCGCGGGGAAATGGGCATCCCGGGCGTGCTGACAGCGCCGCAGTGGGGCTTTTACGACGTCCTGTTCAGCCATACCAACAAGGACCTGGCACTCAAGCCTGAAGACAAGCGCCAGTTCAGTCTCCCGCAGAAACTCGCTTCATACGTAATGGAAAACATCCTGTTCAAGATCAGCTTCCCGGCCGAGTTCCATGCGCAAACGGCCTGTGAAGCGGCCGTGCGCTTGCATCCATTGGTCAAGGACCGATTGCACGAGATTGATCGAATCGTTATTGCCACCCAGGAGTCGGCGATCCGCATCATCTCCAAGGTCGGCCCCCTGGCTAATGCTGCCGACCGGGATCATTGCATTCAGTACATGACTGCTGTGCCGTTGGTTTTCGGCGATCTAGTGGCCGAGCATTACGAAGATACCTTCCATGCGGCGCATCCGATCATCGATGAGCTGCGGGGCAAGATGGTGATTGTTGAGGATGAACGTTTCACCCGGGAATATCTGGAGGCGGATAAGCGTTCGATAGCCAATGGAGTGCAGGTGTTTTTCACGGATGGGTCAAATACTCCCCAAGTAACCGTTGAGTATCCGATTGGCCATCGCCGGCGGCGGGGGGAGGGGATTGCTCTGTTGGAGGCCAAGTTCAAGGCCAATCTGGCGACGCGGTTTGCGGCGCAGCGGGTGGACGAAATCTTCGGCCTGTGCAAGGACCAGGTGAGGCTTGAGGCGCTGGTGGTGCATCGGTTTATGGGTTTGTTTGTGATCTAAACGCCATTGCGGCCCTTGTAGGAGCGGGCTTGCCCGCGATTGGAAGGCGCAGCCTTCCCGTGCGATGTATGGTCGACTATCGCAGGGGCCGCTTCGCAGCCCAATCGCGGGCAAGCCCGCTCCTACAAGGGGCAGCGTGATTGCTGGGCATAAAAAAGCCCCGCCAATTGGCGGGGCTTTTTCATCGCTGTGTTTCGTTACGCTTGAACGACCGGGATATTGGCGTTCGCAGCGGCTTCACGGAACT